>CAZFFP010000037.1:0-35420 GCA_964518215.1 uncultured Chitinophagaceae bacterium | reverse complement strand
AACATTTAAAGAGATAATTTCCTGCAATCATGTAGCTTTGCTGCTTCAATAGACATTTATGAAATATTTATCCATAGAGCCAGAACTTTTTATAGAAAATCGTAAACGATTTGTTGCTCAGTTGAAGCCTGAATCTATAGCTGTATTTGTTTCAAACGACCAAATGCCGCGCACCGCAGACCAAACACATTTCTTCAGACAAAACTCAGATTTGTTTTACCTCACCGGTATAGACCAGGAAGACACTATGCTCATTTTGTTTCCCGATGCGCCTTTACCAAAGTTTAAAGAAATACTTTTTATAAGAAAAACCAATGAGCATATAGCTGTTTGGGAAGGTGAAAAATATACTATCGAGCAAGCCCGACAAGCATCAGGTATCCAGACTGTTTATTGGAACGATGAATTTCCTGTGCTACTCAATACTTTAATGCTTCATGCCGCTAATTGTTATTTAAATCTGAATGAACACGACCGAATGCACAACAAAGTGCCGTATCATGAAATACGATTTGCTCATGAATTAAAAGCACAATACCCTTTGCATGAATTTGAACGGGCAGCGCCTCTTTTACATCAACTTCGAAGCATCAAAAGCAATCTTGAAATTGCTTTGATGAAAACCGCCTGCGATATTACAGAAAAAACATTCAGGCGAATACTGAGTTATGTGAAGCCCGGCAGATATGAATTTGAAATAGAAGCAGAAATTACGCATGAGTTTTTGATAAATCGTGCTACCGGACATGCCTACTATCCCATTGTTGCATCGGGAAAAAATTCCTGTATTCTGCACTATGATAAAAACAACCAGATATTGGTTGATGGCGATATTTTGCTCATGGATTTTGGCGCTGATTATGCCAACTATGCAGCCGACCTTTCGCGCACTATTCCGGTCAACGGAAAATTTTCGCCCCGACAAAAGGATGTTTATAATGCAGTATTGCGCATTATGAAACAAGCCAAGCAAATGCTTCGCCCCGGCAGAACCATTGATGAAGTGAATAAAGAAGTAGGAAAAATTGTAGAAGGAGAATTAATCGCACTAAAATTATTAGACCCCAAAGAAGTCGAAAATCAGAATCCCGATTATCCGCTGTATAAAAAATATTTCATGCACGGCACTTCGCATTTTTTGGGATTAGATGTGCATGATGTTGGCTCGCGGTATGCACCCATTCAACCCGGAATGGTATTTACCTGCGAACCCGGTATTTATATCAGAGAAGAAAACTTGGGCATTCGCCTCGAGAACGACATTCTTGTTACCTACAATGACCCCATTGACCTCATGGCAAATATTCCGATAGAAGCAGACGAAATTGAAGCGTTGATGAAAGGATGATAATCATCCTTTTTTTAAAAAAAAATTCTGTTCAATCAAACTTCAGTTTTTGCAAACCATATTCAAGAATTCTCTCTTCAGCTTTGAATGGTTTTACTCCGTTCAATAATAAATATTCAATAGCCGCATCGATGGCTTCTGAGGTTTCAATATTTTCATTTTTTAAAAAATATTTTCCGGCATCTGTTAAAGAATTTATGGGAATCATTCCGACCAATTCAGAGCCGGTTACAGAAACGCCAAATTCTAATGCAGCAGATTTAACTGCCTCAAATGCATCATGAACCGGTGTTTCATTCAATCGGGTAATATTCATCGAAACCTGTGCGCAACCAAATTCGGGCAAATACCAGCCTATGGCTTTTACGCCTTTGAGTTTTGAAAGAGGCAATTCATGTTGATGTTCGTAAGAATTAGATTCACGAATAATTGCAGCAATTTTTTTGGCAATACTTACATCGTTGGTGTTAAGCGCAATATTAAATGCCACGAGCAATTCGCGTGCGCCAATGGCAATGCAGCCCGACTTTTCATTCATTTCAGCCTTACCAAAATCGGGCTTCCATTCAGGCAACAATATTTTACTTTGAAAGCCTTCATATTCTCCTTTGCGAATATTGGCAAGATTTATTCGCGCCTCTTTTGTTGCAGAATTTTCATAGAGATATACCGGAATATTCAATTCGCTTGCCACTCGCTCGCCCAAAATTTTACTCCAATGAATGGCTTCTTGCATGGAGATATTTTTCAAGGGAATCAGCGGACATACATCAGTAGCTCCCATCCGCGGATGTGCACCTTTTTGCGTTCGCATATCAATCAATTCAGAGGCTTGTTTGATAGCATTGAATGCTGCTTCTATTACTTGTGATGGCGCACCTGCAAAAGTCATTACCGTTCTGTGGGTGTCGAAGCCTATATCTACATGAAGCAGTTCTACTTCGGTCACTTGCCGTATTGCTTCGGCTATCTTCTGAATTATTTCAGGATTTCGCCCTTCACTGAAATTAGGAACACATTCGAGCATTGGTGTAGGCATGTTGCAATGAAAAATATTTTAACAATTAGTAGGTTATACCGAAGCGTTTCAAAAATAAGATTATAATTCGGCAGAAATAAAAGAAGAGTATAGTATAGTATTGGTTTTGCGGCTGTAGTAGTGATATTTTTAATTTTCTATTGATAGACCGCTTATGAGCTTTGACAGTAAATACACTGATATTTAAAATTGAATATCCGTAATTAGTCATAATCCTATGATATTAGCAATAACAAGCCTATCAAACTCTCGAATTCGTTTTAGCAAAATTTCTTTATCACTCATTTTTTAAAATTTGCTATCTAAAGTAATAAAATAACTTATCCTGTTATTTATTTTTTCAATGGCTTTTGTATTTATTAGTATGTAGTAATTTATAATTTATGTCTGAAAAAAATCAAATTATATCCCTATTATATTTACAAATCTCATACAGAAGTTTTTACTCAAAGACGAAGGCTTACTTAAATTAACAAAAAAAAATAGCCACGCACAGTAAAGCACATTCCCCCCGCTGTCCGGAATTTCCGAATTCCAAACCCAAGAGCTAAGGATTTATAATCCGATAGTGAACCAAACAATGGTCAGCATCACAGATTCATCGGTTACTAATTTGTTCCAGTCAGCTACGTGCAGGCGGCAATTTATTTCTTTCCCCTAAAACCACTCCTTCAAAATATCTTGTTGCCAGGGTTCCCAGGTTTTGCTGCGGTAGTAATCGGCAAGCAGGGCTTTGTAAATAGTTTGTTCATGGTAATATTTCAAAATGCCTTTGAATGGTCCGGCTAAACGGCTGTTGTTGCTCAGCGCTGCATCGAACAGGTTGGCTATATGTGCATCATCGAGGTAATTCAATTTTTTCAATGCCTGTGCAGCAGCTACTCTGGTTCTGAATTCGTAGGTGGCGCTTGCAAGGTTTACCAACGCCACGATATGCGTTTTAAAATCAACCAACAAACCTGCTTCGTGGTGCGCCACTGCCACCGCGCTTCCCACCCCTCGCAATCCGGCAGTGGCTGCAAGGTATTTCGGAATATTATCTGAATACTCCACCGATAGTTGCGACAAAGTTTTTTCCACCACCCAATAAGAAGAATCCGACAGCAGTTTTTCGTATTCGGCAAGAAATTTTTCGGGAACGGCTGCCGTATGCTCCATCACACTCTGGCGCACTCGTGGATGTTTGTCTGCAATAAGCATTTGAATAGTTGCCAAATCCAATGCTTCTATTTCTTTCACCAATTGTTTGACAATTTCGGCACGGTTGGCATGGAAAGGTTCTTTGCGGAACAATTCCAACAGAAAATCTTTTTTCTTTTCCAACGGCTCCGAATCCAATTCTTTCAGCGCATCGTAGCGGTCTATCATGTTTTTGGCTTTCGATGCCTGCACTTTCAATTCTTCAAAAGACTTTTTAAAAGTTACGGTTTTCACCACCTGAAAATTCGGGTCGAACAACACATAGTCAATGTCTTTGTTTTTTTCGTTGGCAATGCTCACGGTGTGCGATTCGTTTTCAATCCATTCTTTCACTTCATCGAAACTGCCATCCTTATAATGCACTTGAAACACGATGGGCATTTTAAACAAGCCCACCAAATCGTTGCGCTCGTGTGTTTGTTTCACTGAAAATTCGGTGAAGCGTTTGCCGTTTTTGAGCACATCGCTGTAACTCACATCGTAAGCAGGCTCACCACCTTTATATATCCACTGCTGAAAAAACCAATCGAGATTCATACCCAATGCTTCGATAAATGCTTTTTCAAAATCGTGCGCATCTACATTGTCGTAAGGATGTTTTTTCAAATAATGAGTAATAGCTTTTCTGTATTGCGCATCGCCCAAGACATAGCGTAACATATCAAGCACCAACGAACCTTTCGGGTAAATGCGCGGAGTTCCGGCTTTGGTATGGCGAATGGGGTTGTTGTCTTTTTTTGCGGCATTCCAAACCGAAAACAATTCGTTTCTTCTGTTCCACTGGAAATGGTCTTCGCCATACACGCTGCGTTCAAAATGTTTCTGATAATGCGTGGCAAAACTTTCCTGCAACCAAGTGTCTTCGCCACCCCACGCGGTGATATAATCGCCAAACCACATGTGCACCAATTCGTGTGCATTGGTTCCCACATAGCTGCGGTCTAAAAACGCTCTATCATCCACCAAATAGAAATCGCCAAAAATGGTGGCGGTAGTGTTTTCCATAGCGCCATACATAAAATTCTGCACCGGTATCTGTGAGTATTGTTCCCACGGATACAACACTCCATACTCCTGTTCCATCCAGTCAATCATGCGCTCGGTGTAGCGATACGCGGGTTCAACCGTATTCGGAAATTCGGGGTAATACCAGTTGTTCACCGTTACGCCTCTTTGCGTTTTGGTGGTGCGAATATCATACTTGCCAATGCCCAACATAATTAAGTAAGGCGGATGTTGATGCGTCATTTTATAATGCCATAAAATGGTTCCGTCTTTTTGTTCTTTGGAAGAAAGCAAAACTCCGTTGGAAAGCACTTTGTAATTTTTGTCGAAAGACAGAATGATTTCGCTCGTTACCTTATCGTTCATGTCGTCATACATGGGTATCCACTGGCGATTATCAATGCCCTGCCCTTGAGTCCAAATTTGCTTGCGCACGGTATGCAGGTTTACTTCCTTAGGCTCCGGCTCGTTCCACCCGATGAAATAAATGCCTTTGCGGGGTGTGGCTTCATACTCAATGGTGAGTTGGTGCTGTGTGGCAGTGGGCTTGTGATTGTGTGTGGTGTGCGCGGCATCCCATTTCAATGGCGCAGCAAATCGCACAATCAATCCTTTGCTGTTGGTGTCGAACTTCACCGCTTTTCCGTTGTGCAACACTTTTTCGATTTTAATTCCGGGCGCATCCAAAAACAGCGTATCCACATTTTCCTGCAAAGGAATAAAGGTATGTTCAACAGTCCCTTTCACCATGCCTTTTTCGGGCAGCAACTGCACTTTCAATTTCAGGTGAATGTAGTCCACATTCTTGCCTCTGGCGCCCGCTTCGGGGTCGCGCAGGTAGCAATCGGTGTGGGGTTGGGCAAAGAGATTTAATGCTGTAAACAATAAACAAATCGAAAGCAGTTGTTTCATCATAATAAACGGTTTGTTGAAGGGTATGGCAGACAAAAATAAGCGTTAGCATATTATTCAAATGCTATTCCTATTGTTGCCTGATATAGAATGAAAAAAATATAGTCGCTTAATCACGTAAATTAGCATCCCAACTTAAAATAACTGTAACATGAAAAACCTTTTTATTTTCTGTTTTTTGCTGTCGCAAACCATCGTTTTTGCATCAGCCGATATTACTGCTTTTATAAATTTTAATAAAGATTTTTTCGATTCGCGGGTAATAAAAGACCGCGTGGTGATTCAGTTGGCAACCGAACTGAGTGCGGAAGAGAAAAATATTTTCTTCGAAAAATTTTCTTTCCTCATGCCCTATCATCCCAATATGGAAATTGGGCGCAACCGTGTCATCGCAGTAAGATTCAACAAAAACATTTCGAACTATGCACAACTGAAAATGCTCATGAACGAACTGAGCGCTGCCGATGAAATTGCTATGGTTAATCCGGTGGTGAAAAACGCTAAGGAAATGCCCGTGCTGATTTTAAACCCTGTTTTTTTCAGTTTGAATAAAAATGTTTCTTTAGAAACGGCAATGGTCTTTTTAAAAAATATAGGCATAGAAGAAGTGAAACAAACCCATTTTTCAAAAAGCATTTATCAATTTTCGCTGCCGAAAAATTTTGCTTTCAATAATCTCGAAATCGCAGCTTATCTGAATCAGCAAAATCTGTTTGCTTTTGCCGAACCCAACTATGGTTTTTATATAGATGCCTGCACGATTGACGACCCTTTGTTTCCGCGTCAATGGCATTTATTGAATGAGGGCACTGCGCTACAGGGAAGCGGAACTGCCGGAGCCGATATTAAAGCCTTAGATGCCTGGAACATTACTACCGGTTCGCCCGACATTAAAATCGCCATTATAGATTCGGGAACCGATACGCTGCACAGCGATTTGGTGGATAACATGTTGCCCGGTTTCGATGCCACAGGTGGCGGCAGTTTCGGCTTCCCCAACACCAACCTTAGAAACGATGCGCACGGCACTGCTTGTGCAGGTATTGCAGCAGCCAAAGGAAACAATGCCATAGGAATAGCAGGCGTGGCTTATGATTGTAAAATAATTCCGGTGAAAGTTTTCTTTTACGTGGACACATCGTTAGGCGGTGGACCTTCTCAAATTTTACCTTATTCTGAAGCGCAGTGGATGGCAGATGCCATTACCTGGTCTTGGCAAACCGGTGAGGCAGATATTATGAGTAATTCGTGGGGATTACCTCCGCTTTTTTTAGCGCTGCTTCCGGGCAATCCCGCTATCGTTGATACTGCCATTCAGCAAGCGCACTCATTGGGAAGAAACGGTTGGGGCACAGCTATGTTTTTTTCGAGCGGCAACGAAGGTTTCGACCCCATTTGGCCCTCCAGCCTGCCGCAAACCATTGCCGTAAACGCCACCAGCATGTGCGATGAGCGCAAAAGCCCAACCTCGTGCGATGGTGAAAGTTGGGAAGGTAATTGGGGCAACAACTTGGATATTTCTGCACCGGGAGTCAGAATTCCATCTACCGATATTACCGGACCGAAAGGATATACTGCCGGGGCATCGGGAAATTTTGTAAATACGTTTAACGGCACTTCTGCCGCATGTCCCATAGCCGCGGCTGTTGGCGCATTGGTATTGAGCGTGCGCCCCGAATTAACAGCCGAGGAGGTGCGATTTATTTTAGGAACATCTGCCGACCGCATTGGCGGCTATAACTATTCCACCAATGCGTTTGCAGGAACCTGGTCGCGCGAAACCGGCTATGGCAGAGTGAATGCCTATCAGGCAGTGCTCGAAGCTTTGGGCTTGGCGAGTGTAAAACAAAATGAAGCGGAAAGCCAAGTGAAAATTTTCCCCAATCCGCTTCAGGGCAATGAGTTGCAAATAGATTGGAGTGAAACTTTACGCATCACCAATATTGAAGTAGTTACATTAAGCGGACAAAAGCTCGGCAACGTGGAATGGCATAGCAATGGAGCCGTATTTTTTCGGAATGAACCCGAAAGTGGCGTGTATTTCGTGAGGATTTTTTCAGAGAAAAATATGCTGGTTAAAAAACTAATAGTGTTCTGATTTTTTAAAATGCCGTTTCAAATTCTATTTCTCTTTTAAAGTTTTCTATGTTCTGGTTGCTGCTTTGCATTGTTTTCACTTCGTGCCTCATTATTGCGTTTAAACATTTCGATTTACTCCAAATCAGAGTGTTGCCTGCCATCACCTTCAACTATGTAACCTGCACTTTTTTAGGTTGGTTGTTGCAGCAAAATTCAGAAAATGCAACTGCTTATGTGTGGCAACCCTGGATGTGGTTAAGCATACTTTTGGGCTTTGCTTTTATTGCAGTTTATTATTTATTGAGCAGAGCCACTATCGAAAATGGTGTTACCGTAGGCGCTATTGCCAATAAACTTTCGGTAGTCATTCCGGTAATTATTGCCATTAGAGTTTATGGCGAAAGTTTTTCGGCATTTAAAGGAGCCGGAATTTTTCTAGCAGTGGTGGCAGTGGTTTTGGCAAATATTAAAAACCGTGGCGCTGGTATCAAACGCGCTTCGGTGTTATTGCCCGTTGTGGTGTTTTTGGGCAGTGGATTCAGCGATTCGTTTCTCAACTATATCCAAAAATTTTATTTGTCGTCAGAAGATTTCGGTGTTTTTATCAGTATGGTTTTTGGCTCCGCATTTTTCTTAGGAATTATTGGAAGTTTGTTGATGCTCTATTTCAGAAATCATACTTTTGGCTGGCGCGATATAGGCGCAGGTTTGCTGTTGGGTGTAGCCAATTTCGGCTCTATGTTCACCATTCTGAAAGCTTTAGAAAGTCCTAATATTGAAGATTCGGTAGTGTGGGCGGTAAACAATGTCGGTGTGATTGTTTTTGCATCGGTTTATTCGCAAATTGTTTTCAAAGAAAAACTTTCATTTATAAATAAAATGGGAATTCTTACTGCCATAGCCGCCATTGTATTGCTCACGGTATTTTCATAGCTATTCACTTTTGGTTGGTATCTCTTAAAACGGAGAACCTTTTCGTGTTTTAAATTTGTAAGCATAAATTATTCCCGACAACGATGGGCAAGATTAAAATCATTATTTGTGACGACCATCGGATATTAGTGCAGGGCTTGATGTCATTACTGAAAAATAGCGAAGATGTCGAAGTTATTGCAACGGCTAATAATGGACAAGAACTGCTGCAAATTATTAAAACCCAGATTCCCAATGTTGTGTTGCTCGATTTAGACATGCCGGTGATGGACGGGCTGGAAGCGCTTAAACGGCTCCGATTGGAAACGCCAAACATTCGTGTCATTATTCTTACCATTCACTACGAAAAAGCAATTATTCAAAAAATGTTGGACTATGGCGCTATGGGTTATTTGCTCAAAACCGTGAGTCGCAACGAAATTCTGGAAGCCATCAGAAAAGTGCATTCGGGTAAAATTTATGTGTGCGACAATGCTACTTCTTCGCTGCTCGAAAAAGAAAAAATTGAAAACAAAACTCTCGAAATTGAAGAAATAACCGAAGCGTTGACTCCCCGCGAAACTGAAATTCTGAAACTTATTTCAGGAGGATATTCCAATACTGAAATTGGCAACATGCTCTATATAAGCCCGCGAACGGTGGATACACACCGCACCAATATCATGAAGAAACTCAACGTGAAAAATATTGCAGGCTTAATTAAATATGCACTGAAAGCAGGGTTGTAATTCGAAATTACTTTTCTGCATACTCTTTCAACCCGTTCAAACAAAAACCTATATCGCGCTCAATCACACTCACAATGGATGAGCCTATGTATCTTTTCATCGGGTTGTTTCCGAAGCGAACGGTATTGGTCCAGCGCACATTGGTTTTTTCGGGCGAAACAATTTCCAATCGAATAATGCCGGGCAATTGAAATTTTCCATCCTGAATATTCAGCATGATATGTAATTCCGAATCTTGCACGGCATGTTTGAAAACCAAATTTCCTTTTCCCGAATATTTACCCGACCAAAGCATTTCAGAGCCGGTAATGTTTGGATGCGGCTGAAATTCTACTTCCATAGTAGCATCTACTTTACTGCTCCAAAGCGACCAGCGTTCCCATTGTTCAATATCAATAAGCGTAGCATAAACTTCTGAAGCAGAGCGATTGATTTCTATGGTGTTTTCGGTTTCGGCAGCAGAAGGCAAAAAGAATCCTCCTGCCAAAAAGGATGCTGTGAAAATTGAAATCAGCAGCAGCGCGGTATATTTCCAGTGGAGTTTCAAAGTATGCGGGTTTCTGTTTTTTGAATCTGCTTCAGCGAAATGCTATTCAATTTTTTTCGGGCATTTAATTACAAAAATTCATCGCCTTTCAAACGCTTTATTTCGGCAGTCATTTGTTTTATTTCCTGTTCTTTTTCGCGTTGGCAAATGAGCAGAGCATCTCCGGTATCAATTACGCAATATCCTTCCAAGCCTTGCAATACCACCAATTTATTTTCAGGAGCCATAATCATACATTGTGAAGCATCGAACACCATCACATTATTGCCCGAAACGGCATTGCCCAAATAGTCTTTATCATATTTTTCATGCAACGATTGCCAGGTGCCCAAATCGCTCCAGCCAAAATCTGAAGGAATGGTGTAAACATTATCCGACTTTTCCATGATGGCATAATCAATCGAAATGCTCGAACACAATTCGTAGGCTTTTTTGATAAAAGCTTTTTCTTTTTTGGTATTGTAAATTTCCGAACCCTGCTGAAACACTTCCGATATATCGGGCTGTAGTTTTCTGAAAGCATTCAGAATAGATTCGGCTGTCCAGATGAAAATGCCGGAATTCCAAAGGAACTCACCGCTTTTCACAAATTTTTTGGCAATATCGAGCGTAGGTTTTTCGGTAAAAGTTTTCACTTTAAATACTTCGCCATTCTTTTTTTCCTCTTCAAACTGAATATAACCATAGCCGGTATCGGGGCGGGTAGGAATGATGCCCAAAGTAATCAGCGCGTCATTTTTTTCCGAAAATTTCAAGGCATTTAAAATTACATCTGAAAACACGTGTGTATTGGAAACGATATGGTCGGATGGCGCAACAACAATGTTAGCCTTTGGATTCAATGCCTGAATTTTACTGCACGCATAAGCCACACAGGGAGCGGTATTTTTTCTGGAAGGCTCGCCCATAATCTGCTCTTCGTTCAGTTCGGGCAATTGCTTTTTCACAATGCTCACATAATCCTGATTGGTTACAATGAAAATATTTTCGGGCGGGCAGATTTTCAGAAATCGGTCGTAGGTCATTTGCAGCAAGGTGCGACCTTTACCTAAAATGTCTAAAAACTGTTTGGGATATTTTACTCTGCTCTTGGGCCAAAAGCGACTGCCAATGCCCCCTGCCATGATGGCTACGTAATTATTTTTATTCATTACCTGTTATTAATTCCGTGGTTTTCGTAAGCCGTGAAAGTAAAAACATTTTTTTAAACCTCAGTTTCAAGAAGATAACCCAAAAGCCTGCAAAGGTTTGAGTATGAATGAAGTGTTAATTATAGGTAAAGAGTTTTCAGTTATCAGTATGCAGTTTACAGTATGCAGTTAGTTGTTCGTTACTGCCGTCAGTCGTCAGTAATCCGTGGTCCTTTAACTTTCAAACATCAACTCTTTGCTCCCAACAATTTTTTATTGCGAGAATCATTTCGAAGGAAACCACGGAATGAAGGCGTTGGTTTTTCGGGCGTAAGCTTCAAACTCGGCATTGCCTTTATATTTTTCTTCGAGCATAGGCACACCCGAAACTCTTGTGAGCAACCATGTAAGCACCAAAGGACTGATTATCGAAATCCAAATATTTCCTGCCGAAAAACTAATAATAAATATGCCCCACCACATCACACACTCGCCAAAATAATTGGGGTGGCGGGTGTATTTCCACAAACCGCTCATAATGATTTTTCCTTTATTGGTAGGGTTCTTTTTGAATTGAAGCATTTGATAATCGCCTACGGCTTCAAAAAAGAAACCTGTAAGCCAAACAACCGCTCCCAAGCCATCCACCATATTCAGTGCTGAATTTTCAGCGGCAGCCACTATCATGATAGGCAATGCAATAACAAACATGAAAAATCCCTGAAGCATAAATACCTGAAGAAACGAACGAATCACTAAATGTTTACCCCATTCTTTGCGCCAGTTGGCATAACGAAAATCTTCGGGCTTTCCTTTGTTTCGCGAATAGATATGAAGGGCAAGCCGCAAACCCCAAAGCGATACAAGTATCAACAAAAGCCATTGCCTCGAAGCAATAAATTCTGCATGAAATGCCAAAATGCCTGACAATACTATGAATCCGATGCCCCAGCCAATATCAACAATACCGTTGTCGCGCAATATCTGAGCCAGCAGGAAAAACAAAGTCATATACACAAATATGACCAAAGCACTGAGTAAGAAAACCTGCTCCATAGAAATGTTTTAGCAACAACAGTTCAAGTGATACCAATTGTTCGGAATAATCTGAAAATTGGAGAAGAATTTTTTGAAATAAGGGTAAGAAGTTATCAGTTTGCAGTTTTTAGTGTGCAGTGAGTTGTTAGTTACTGCCATCTGTCGTTCGTAGTCTGTTGTTCTTTAGCTTTCAAACATCAACTCCTTGTTCCTAACAATTCTTGCGCGCTCGTCAATGCGCTTTCAGAAACTTTTTCTCCGGCAATCATTTTAGCTATTTCGTTGATGCGCTCTTCGCGGTTGAGTTGACGAATATGTGTGGTGGTTTTGGCGCCCGTTTCGTTTTTGTAAACAAAGAAATGGCTTTCGCCTTTTCCGGCAATTTGAGGTAAATGTGTAATGGCAATAACCTGATGCTGTTGTGCCAATTGCTCCATTAAGCGACCGGCTTTGTCGGCAATTTCGCCCGAAATACCCGAATCTATTTCATCGAAAATTAAAGTAGGTAAGGCATTATATTTTGCCGAAAGCGATTTTAAAACCAACATCAATCGCGACAACTCACCACCCGAAGCCACTTTGCGCAATTCATCGGGAGCCATGCCTTTATTTGCCGAAAACAGAAAACGTATTTTATCGAATCCGGCAGCATTGATTTTTTCAAACTCCTGCCATTCGATGGAAATGTCGAAAACCGCGTGAGGCATACCCACATTTCCGAGCATGGTTTTTACCTGTTGTATAATTTCGGGCACGGCTTTTTTGCGGTTGTCGTGTATTTGTTTGCCAAGTTTGGTCAGTTCTTTCTCCAACTTCTGCAAAACCATTTCCTGCTGTTTCAGAATTTCATCTTTCTTTTCAATGAGTTGTATTTTTTCCTGAAGATTATCTGAAATAATCAGCAACTCTTCAATCGTTGTCGCCCGATGTTTTTTCTGTAAACGATAAATAGTATTGAGTCTTTGCGACACTTCTTCGGTGCGCCCGGCATCTACCGAAGTGCGCTCCGCTTTGTCTGAAATGGTATCGGCAATATCTTTCAGTTCGAGATAAGCGCTTTCTGTGCGTTTCAATAATTCTTCGGTTTCGGGCAAATACTTTTGCAGCGAGTGTAAAATTTCAGAAACGGTAAGCAACTGATGATTCACCGAGTCATCGGCATCGCTTAATAGGAGTGTTGCTTTTGAAAGCGCTGATTTTATTTCTTCGGCATGTTCGAGTGTTCTCAATTCTTGTTCTAACGCTGCTTGTTCATCGTGCTGCAATGCCGCTTCTTCCAATTCTTTCAATTGAAAAGAAAGATATTCTGTGTCGCCACCCAACTGTTCATATTCATTACGCAGTTGTTCGAGTTTGTTTTTTTCTTTTTTAAAATTCTGAAACCCTTGCGCGAATGTTTCCAATAAATTTTGATGGGCAGCAAAGCCATCGGTGAGTTGTGTTTGAAATGCAGGATTGCTCAGCGAAAGTGTTTCGTGTTGCGAATGCACATTCACTAATTGCTCACCCAACTCTTTCATGATTTGCAAGGCTACGGGCGTATCATTGATGAATGCACGCGATTTTCCGTTTTCGCTGATTTCTCTGCGTAAAATAGTCTGCTTATCGTAATCGAGTTCGTTGTTTTCGAAAAAATCTTTCAGGTTATAATTTGAAATGTCGAAAGCCGCCTCAATGACACATTTGCCCGATTGGTCTGCCAATGCTTTGGAATCGGCACGTTGCCCCAATACCAACGAAAGCGCTCCTAACAAAATAGATTTTCCGGCACCAGTTTCGCCCGTAATAATATTGAGCGAGTTGGAAAAATCTATTTCCAGGCGGTCAATGATGACATAGTTTTTTACGGATAGTTTTTTGAGCATAAAGTATGACGAAGTTACAGCCGAAAAAAGCCATAAAAAAATACAAAAAAAACAATTCCTTTTATTGAATCAAGAATTAGGATTTTGTTTTCACAACACAATCCTGAAAGTAGATTTAAATTCACTCAACTGACAGACAGTTTTCATATCGAATATGAAATCTATGGAGAGAAAAAGAAGCTCGTTGTACCGGGAGTGTTCAATTAACACAACGCTAATATTCAACATTCTTTATTAACTCAGCTTCTGAATTCTGAAACCAACCATCCGTTTTCAGTCACCACAGTTCAATTATATTTTCAACTTACTTAATTATTTCTTGTACCACATACAACCTGTTTCGTATATTTAATGTCTGTACGAACAAAAAGTGAAGGTATGTCTATTATAATGCTTATTGCCATCCCCATTTTCTTTCTCACCATAGCGATTGACTGGCTGGCAATGTATCTCAAAGGAAAGAAAGATTATTACCGTTTTGCCGATACCATTACCAATCTTAATTTGGGCGTAGGAAGTCAGGCAGTGGGCTTGTTTGCCAAGTTTATTCTCATTGGCGCTTACGATTATCTCTACAATAATTTCGCATTTTTCGAATTAGGCAGCAGTTGGCTAATCATTATTTCCTGCACCATTCTTTTCGATTTCATATACTACTGGGCGCATCGCTGGGGACACGAGATGAATTTCTTTTGGGGCGCTCACGTAGTGCATCATCAGAGCGAGGAGTATAATCTTTCTGTAGCTCTGCGCCAATCATGGTTTCACAGCCTTATCGCGTTTCCGCTTTTTATTCCAATGGCGCTTCTTGGATTTAACACGCTGGTTTTTGCCGGAGTAGCTGTGTTCATTACGCTCTATCAATACTGGATTCATACCAAAGCCATCAGCCAAATGCCGGCTTGGTTCGAATATATTTTCAATACGCCTTCGCACCATCGAGTGCATCATGGTGTGAACGGAAAATACTTAGACCGCAACCATGCCGCGTATCTAATTATTTGGGACCGCATGTTCGGCACTTTCAAAAAAGAAGAAGAAGAGCCTGATTATGGCATCACTACCCGCTTCATGAGCATGAATCCTGTATGGTCTAATTTTCATTATTATGCGGATATGTTTCAGAAAGTTGCGCAAATGTCTCATTGGCGCGACCGCTTGAAAATGATGTTTGCCCGCCCGGGTTGGTTGCCCGAAGAACTGGGAGGCTTTCAACCACCCCGCGAACCCGAAAAAAACCGTCAGATGTACGACACTCCTGTTTCGATGAGTTCAAAAATATATGTAGGCGCGCAGTTTCTGCTCATATCTTGGGGCTTAATGTCGCTCATGATGCACTTCGATGATTTGAGTTGGTTCTACCGTATTTTATTCTTCTCCATACTCACCATGTCATTGCTTATTTGCGGAGCGATTCTCGAAAACAAAAAATGGGTGGTGAGTGCAGAAATTACCAGATTGGTTTTGGCATCTATTTCTATTCCAGTATTATACTACCAACAGTTTTTTCATTGGTTTTGGGTCATACTGCCCGCATCGCTCATCTTGTTTGTAATATTCACCATTTGGATGTTGCTCAACTGGAGCCGTGGCGAATTCAGAGAAATAAGGGCGAAAGCCTAACCGATTTATTCCGCTTCGGCAACTACTTCAGTTACTTCAGGCACCATTCTTTTTAGTAATCCTTCAATACCCGATTTGAGGGTGAGTGTGGAAGAAGGGCAGCCGCTGCAAGAACCTTGCATCATCACAGTTACCACTCCTTTGCTGTATGATTTGAATTTGATGTTGCCACCATCCATTTCAACGGCAGGGCGCACATAGGTGTCAAGTACATTGGCAATTTTTGTTTCTATATCGGTAGCCTCAGGTATTTCACCGGTAGTTTCAGTTACATTAATTATAGGCTTTTCTTCGGTGATATAAGATTTTAAAAATTGTTTTACCTGAGGCACCAATTCAATCCACTCTAACTCGCTGCTATTTTTGGTAATAGTTACAAAATTGTTGGAGACGAAAACCCCTTTTACAAAATCGAACTGCTCAAACAAACTTGTGGCTAAAGGTGCATTTGCTGCCGATTCTTTATCGCGAAAATCAGCGCTGTTGTTGGGAAACAACATTTTGTTTGAAACGAATTTTAACGATTCGGGATTGGGCGTGTATTCTGTATATATTTCGATATTCATTGTAGAGAAATGTTTTTAATTATAAAATGCAAAGGTATAATGAAAAGCAACAACAAAAAGTTTCTAAAATTGCAGATAATTTAACATTGATTCAATGATGTTGCCTGCTAATAACACTTTAGGCTCGGGAGCTTTATTATACCGGGAATAAACGCTTAATAAAGAAAGTCATGCCGGATGTAAGAGCAGCAATTTTGTCGTTCTTTTCTTTCAATGCCAGCACATACAACAACGGCAAATAATGTTCGGGAGTCGGAATGGATAACTCCAAAGATTTTAATTACTCCTTTAAATTTTTATGAATCAAATTATCAATAGAAAATTTACCCGCTGCGGTGATGGCAAGCACTACATACACCAACAAAAACAACAAGGCTTTTTCTTTTACATTGAAAGGGTCATCGGCATGAGAAATGAAAGCGGCAACGAGCATAGTGATGATGAGCGGAATGGATGAAAGCCGGGTGGCAATTCCAAAAATCAAAAACACGGAACAAAACACTTCGGCAAACACTGCCAATGCCAACGATATAGTAACACCCACGCCCAAAGGGTCGGCAAAAGTAATAGGCTCGTCAGCGAAAAACTTCATGAACTTGCCTGTGCCATGTGTGAGCATAAATATTCCGATGCTTACGCGCAGCAACAACAAAGCAATATCAATATTGAAAGGATAAGTGCCGGGGTTAAAAAATTTCTTGAGCACAGTTTTGTTTTTCTGAATAGGAATTTAATAAGTAATTCTAATGCCTAATCCGGTTCTTTAGTTCAGTGTTGTTTTTATAAATGGTGTAACATGAGTTATGGATTAAATATCAAGCTAAACCTCAAACTCTTTAAAGAAAATACTTTACCGCCTAATTAATCCTAACAAAACTCCGCAGGCAACAGCAGCATTAAGCGACTCGGCTTTACCGAATTGAGGAATGGCAATTTTTTCAGAACACAACGAAAGCAAATCTTCAGATATCCCTTTTGATTCGTTGCCAATAAGCAGAATAGCATTGATAGACATTTTTGTTTGATAAACATTGCTTCCGTTCAATGCCGCAGCATAAGATTTATAATGAGTATTTTGGACTAAAAGGCTCTGAATGTCAACATAATAAACAGGCATTTTAAAAACACTTCCCATTGATGCCTGCACAACTTTAGGATTGTACAGCTCTGCTGTTTCGCGCGAACAAAAAACGGCTTTCGCTCCAAACCAATCGGCTGTTCTGATCATAGTACCGAGGTTTCCCGGGTCTTTAATATTATCTGCTACTACATATATTCCGCTGCTCAATTTTTCGTTCATATCCCACTCGTTATTTTGCTGATGCACAATGGCAACAACACGATTAGGGGTATGCAGCGCTGATATTTTTTCGAGCGTATCGTTATTAATAATTGTAAATGATATTTGATTTTTAGAAATTATTGCATGATAATTATCTAGCCAACTTTCCAATGCATAAATATGTTCTATTTTTTGTTCCGATTCCAATAATTCCTTTATCATCTTTTCGCCTTCAACCAAATATTGGCGATGTATTTGCCTAAATTTGTGCGCATGTAGCGAGCGAATATATTTTATTTGATTTTTTGAAAGCATAAATGAACCGTCAGACAATATTACATATCTTTTTATTGCCTTTAAGCGCTCTGTTTTTTGCAGGTTGTTTCAACACCCGGTTTTTAGAAAAAGATGAGCGCTTGTTTATTAAAAATGAAGTGGAACTCATAACTGCCAAAAAAGAGAGGGATCGTTCTTTACTGAAACGTGAAATTTTAGATCTCTCCAAACTTCAACCCAACCAAAAGCTGCTCGGACTTACAAAAACACGTCTTTGGTTTTACAATGTATCGAATCGTCCTAAGGAAAAAAGATTTACCAACTGGATGAAAACCAAAGTAGGAGAGCCTCCTATTTTTTATGATTCCACATTGGCTATGAAATCGGTTTTTATGATGGAAAACTACCTGCTCAACAAAGGCTTCTTTTATCCTGAAGTGAGTTACGAAGTTGACTTGAGCAAACCGAAAAAAGCCAAATTGATTTATAATATAAAAGCGGGGGAAAGGTTTCATTATGGTAAAATTTATTTTCCTCACGATTCCACTTCAAGAGTAGCTCCTTTGGTGCGAACAAAAATAGATGACTCTAAACTTGTTTCAGGACAACCATTTGATGTAGCAGATTTAAAGTCTGAACGTGATCGGATTACAGAAGATTTGCGCAATGAGGGCTACTATTTATTCACCCGAGAAAATGTTTATTACGATATAGATACCGGACGCATACCCAACGAAATGGATATTTATGTCAATATTAATACTCCTTCCGATTCTGTCGATCACAGAAAATTCTATATTAACAATATATATATATATACTGATTTTCGTTTCGAGCAGATGAAAAATCCCGATACTAATTTCGACACTTTAACCAGAGGCTACTACTTTTTCATTTACAAACAATTACAGTTCAAGCCATATACACTTTTAAGAGGTGTTCTTTTCAGGAAATCAGATTTGTACAGTAGAAGCGAAGTGCAGCGCACCATATACAACCTCACAGATTTAGGTGTGTTCAAGTTTATCAATGTAGCGTTTGAGCCGCTGAAATCTGACAGCCTGAATCTGCTCGACTGCCATATTAAACTCACTCCTGCCAAGAAGCAGGAAATGAGCGCTACGTTTGAAGCCAACAATAATACCTATAACCTTTTGGGCGTAATGATAACTCTTAGTTATATAAATAAAAATATTTTCAGAGGAGCAGAACGTTTTCAGTTCGATATATCTACAGGAACAGAAACAAACTTTACCTACGACCCATTTTTCAACACTATTGATTTGAATGCTACTGCAAGTTTACTTTTTAATAAGTTTCTAATTCCTTTTCGAATCAGAAATTTATCGAAAAACGCACTGCCCAAAACACGAGTATCATTGCGATATTCATTACTTAGAAGAGTCAATAACTTTTCTATTATTACTTTCAATACCAGCTATGGTTATGAATGGAGGCGAAGTATGCATTCGCGCCACATATTCAATCTGCTTAACATTAGTTTGGTGCGAGCTCCAAAAGATCGGCAAAGTGAAGAATTTCTTACATTGCTTGAAACCAGCCCCTCATTGCGCAACAGTTTTTCTGAACAGTTAATTATTGGAATGAGTCACAGCTATTATTGGGCACGCAAACACTCGCTTAAAGCACAACACCAATATTCATTCAGGCTGAATAACGAAATGGCGGGTAATTTTATTAATGGAATTTCTGCCATTGAGAATATTTTCAACAAAAATACAGATAGACCTTTCAGCCTTTTTGGAATCACCTATGCACAGTTTTACCGAGTAGAAGGAGATTTCAGATATTATTATAATATGAAAAAAGTGAGTAGAATAGCAACACGCTCGTTTTTCGGCTTAGGAATACCGTTTGGAAATTCATCTGTAATGCCATACATAAAGCAGTATTTTGGTGGTGGCTCTATGAGTATGCGTGGATGGCGTGTGCGCACATTAGGTCCCGGCTCTTTTAACTACCGAAAATCGCCCGATTATACCGGTGGATTTGTTGATCAAACTGGCGATATTAAATTAGAACTGAATGCAGAGTTGCGGTTCGATATCATTAAGTTCATTAAAGGAGCAGTATTTGTAGATGCAGGCAATGTGTGGCTGATGCGCGAAGATTCAACCCGTCCGGGGGCCAATTTCGAAATGAACAGATTTTATAAGGAAATATCTTTAGCCAGCGGATTTGGTACACGCTTCGACCTAAGTTATTTTGTATTACGCTTTGATGTAGGCTTCAAATTATTCGACCCCACAGAAGACCATGGTGAACGATGGGTTGTAAAAAACATCAACTTTAATGAAAAAGGTTGGCTGCGCAATTACTTCACACTTAATCTTGCATTGGGATATCCATTTTAAGCATCAATCAAATACAGCTATCGAAATACCTTCACTTCCCGATTTCCAATTGCGCACAAAAAGATTTCTTCCGTTAAAACGACAGGGAATAATGGCGGGAGAAGCAGCCTGTAAAAACATATCTACTCCTGAGAGAAAAGGAAATTGTCCGAACAATCCCTGATTAACTAAATCTGTTTGACCATTATTATTTCCATCATATAAAAACAGTGCAATAGTAGTATTATCCTCACTACAAAAATCAGGAACTGAAAGATTATAGCCATCTACTGACAAAGAATCTCTCCCGGCAATTATCGCTTGATTGGCAGAAAAAACTACCAATACAGATTGATTATCGTTACTCGGTATTGAAGCCAATAACAATCCTGCCAACGATGAAGCCGGAGGCAATGTTCTCAGATAAACAAAAGGATTGCTATGTGTAAATCCTTCGCGGTAATAATGTATTTTTCGGTCACCCGATTCGTTGGTATTTACTTCAAACTCGTAGGTCTGGTATGGTGTTACAGACACAGGACCCCAGCCGCCTTTTGCATTAACTGTTAAAGTTTGCTCTGGCGTAGATGAAACTCGTTCTCCGGTAGCGGCATTGATTTTGTACAATTTTATAGTAGAAGAAATTTTCGCTTCATTTTCTCCTAACGTAACTACTCTTCCGCAGATTTCCACATTGCTTTTAGAAGTAATTCCCAAAGTCGCAGGTGCGTCTTCATTATTAAAAAATCGAAACATAGCATCGAATGCTTCTGCGCAAGTTGCTACTTCATAATGATCTTTTCCGGCTAATGAAACATTTATAGCCCCGGGAATGTTACCGCCAGTGGTTACCACTTTATCATCTGGCGACCAAATATTCAGAGTAGGAACCTCGCCATTCGGACCTGCAGGACCTGATTGAGCGCCACTGCCAATATGAACATAGTGCCTCACTTTTGCTGCACGAGTGGCATCTGACAGATAGTTATAGCCTAACCCTCCACCTGCAGAATGCCCTACAAGATTCACTTTGGTTGCACCGGTTTTGTCCAAAACTTCATCAATAAAAGCATCAAGCAGAGCAGAATTATTACTTCCCTGACTCAAAGTATTCCAGTCAAAAGCATACACCCGATTGCCGCAATAATTGTTTGATGTAAAACGCATTGCCTGATTAGCATAAGTATCGCCAGAAGCTAAAAATCCGTGTACCATTACAACCGGGGTTGCTGTGTCGTTACATGCAGGGGTATTGGTGTTATCATCCAGATCAATTTTATCTTCTTGAGAAAGTTTATCTTTTTTACAAGCAGAAATAACAGAAGTTGCTATCAGCAACCAAATAAAAAAATCTTTCATGACTAGGTTGGTTTAATGTTTAAAAGAATTGGGATATTTGATGAATTCAGTTTCATTACACACAATAAAGACAATATTTCAATATCGGTCAAATGTATGAAGTTCAGATTTGAAGATGGTGCTGTTTGTTAAATAAATTATAATAACATTTATAATATTTAGAATTAGTAATTAAACATTACAAACCACACAAATCATTCTGACTACGATGGCACAATAGCCATGCCTTTGTATGCTTGCCATGAATAATGCCTTTCGTTTTCTGCAAAATAATGCTGTATTACTTTCCTTCCATTTTTATCTATTCGTTTTTAAAATAAAATTGAAACAAAAGGTTTGTCGCCCGAATTTATTGCTGAAATTTTAAACTTATAAATAGATTCTACCGGAAGAACACTTGTAAAGTTTTGATTTATTTCTAATGCGATGGGGCTTTTGCTGTTCGGCATTTTTTAAGACTTGGGCTATTATTTCAATTTCATAGCTGCCTTTTCGCTGGTGTGGATTGCTTTAATTCTTTGTGAATATTTGCTTCTATAAAACAAAGTAGCTTAATGACAGCTTGGAGCGTTTAAAAATACATTTAGAAGCAATAAGCTGTATTTCAATGCAAGGCGGTAAATTTATAATAGACGAAGTGATGGAGTATAGTTTTATCAAGAGCGGTATCTGTTAAATGGTTACCATCAATATTATTAATACATATGCATACAAAATAAGATATAAATCAGGTTTAATTTTGCCTTCACACAAAAAACCATATCATGGAGCGCAAAGAATACTGGCAGGAAGAAGTAGAAATGCTGAAAGCCATCATTGCTAAAACCGAGTTAGTAGAAACCACCAAATGGGGGGCTTCGGTTTATATATTCAACGGTCAAAATGTTGTAAGCGGGGGCGGATTCAAATCTTTTTTCGTGTTGTGGTTTTACAACGGTGTGTTTCTTTCAGACAATTACAAAGTGTTAGTGAATGCTTCCGAAGGGAAAACCAAAGCATTGCGCCAATGGCGGTTTACTTCCAAAAATGAAATTAACGAAAAGCGGATTCTCGAATACAATAAAGAAGCCATTGAAAACGAGAAGCAGGGCAAAAGGTGGAAACCTGAAAAAAGCGGAATTTTAGTGATTCCCGATTTATTGAAAAAAGCATTAAAAAACGATTCTAAACTGAAAATATGCTTTGAGAAATTGACCCCGTTTAAGCAGAAAGAATTTGCTGCGTATATCAGCGAAGCCAAGCGGGAAGACACCCGCATTTCGCGCCTCGAAAAAATAAAGCCCATGATAATTCAGGGTATTGGTTTGCACGATAAATATCGTTAAAGCGCTGATGTGTTTTTATGAAAAAAAACCGGCTGATGGCGCTTGATTCAAGCAAGCATCAGCCGGTTTCATTCTACACCACAAAACTAACCCCTCTATAATTTTCTGAATTTTGAAAACTGCTCTACTTTACCATCGGGCGTTTCAACATACGAAAAATAAATGCCTGCCGAAAGCTGGCTGATATCGAAATGAAAATTGCTCTGGTAAGGCGGCAATTTATGAGTCATGATTTTCTGCCCCATTACATCGTAAATGAAAAACATTTTTGAAACATTAGGGCTGTAATCGCGATAACTTACTTTCAATTGTTCGCTGGGCAACACCGAAACAAAAAACTGCTTTCCGTCATCACCGGTTTTGTCGGAAGACACTAATGTTTCGTGAGGAACAGGCAAGTATGAAACTATCTTATTGGGCATTACTTGCTCTACAATAAAATTTTCTTTCTCATAAATCAACTTTGCCAATTCGAGTGCGTTTTTGGCAATTCCCGAATGGATATCCCATTCAAAAATATAAGTGTATCTGATGCCCTTTCCAAACTGAACCGCATCATTGTTTTTCAGTTTCATGTGATATTTTTCTTCCAGCTCTGCAACCATTTGCCGGCTCATATCAGAAAATTTGAAACGAATCATAATAACATTGTCTGTAGCCAACCATAAACCCGCATCGAATTTTTTATCGGGCGATTGGGTGATTACCGGATATATAGAATAGAAGTTTTCGCTTTTCAGAATTTTTTGCGACCATTCCATGCGCTGCTGCACCGTAGATTTTTCGGTGAAATAAACCACGTGCAATTGGTCGGGCTGCGTTCTCGAAAAATGATATGCCACCACATTCTTGTCTAATTCCACTTCAGGAAATTTTCCATCGGCAGTTTGAAACGCCAATACATCGCGTTGAGCATACCACTCTTGCAGCACTCCGTTTTGATACCAATGGTAGGATACCTTATAGGTTTCATCGAACGATTGAGCCACCACGAGCAATACGAACATTACCGCAAGAATGGAAAACATTTTAGGCAATGCCTTCCTGTGTTTTGTTTTGTTGTTTGAGTTTACCATAGCTTTATAAATTTCACTGTTTGCACTAATTCATCTTCTTTATTCATAAATCTTGAAAAATACATGCCGGGCGATAGGTCGTTCACATCAATGCTCATAAACTCTTCATGACGATACATGGTTTTCGATTGATGAACATTGCCCGACATATCATATATCTGCACTTCCACATCGCCTTTCAACGCGCTGATGTTGTAGCGAATATCGAGCGAGCGCGTCACAGGGTTGATTACTTTAATAGAAAAGTTTTCGACTTTGCTTTTTTCCGTTAAACCTACCGGAATATCTTCCAGTGTATTGTAGGCATTCACTCTGCCATAACCCATTTCTTTGCTATGCCCTTGTTTGGCTGCGCTTTGATAATTGTAGCTTCCTGATTTATCAGCGCCATTGGCCAGTGCTGTTTTCACTTCTTCATAGGTGAGCGAGCCGTTTTTACTCAAAAGCAATGCTACTACACCTGTTACTACCGGAGCAGCCGAAGAGGTACGGCCGAAAGTGATATAGTTGGAAGAAGAATATCCTGTTGATCCTGAAAAATCGGTAGTAGGAATACACACGCCAGGAGCAGCAATATGTATTTTGCTACCGTAGTTTGATGCCCAGTTGTTGGTAGTATTCCATTTGTCGTTCAAATCTTTTTTGCGGTCTTCGGGAGTAGAAGCCGAAACAGCTATCACCTGCTCATAAGCAGCAGGAAAATAGGGCATGAAGTCGGTATCTACATTGTCGTTTCCGGCAGAACAAATTACTACCACTCCAAATGTTTGTCCGAAGCGGGTTCTGCCAAACGCGGTGAGATTTTCGATTTCGGCTTTTATTAAAGGATTATCGCCCGTGCCCGAAAAGCTGCAGTTCAATATGTCCACATCAAAATCGGGGTGCATGGCTTTTTGCAACGCCATGATAATAGAGGCATCGCTCAAATCAACTAAGAACGGAACAACCTTCGCTCCATAAGCCACACCTGTGCTTCCGCCTTTATCCTTTCCGTTGGCGGCTATAATTCCTGCTACCGCCATACCATGAGCCTGAGTATTTGAGGTTGAATAAAAATTGCCCGAATGATAGGCTTCGTTATTGATAAAATTCCAGCCGGGTAAAAATTGTCCCTGCATATCGGGGTGTTGAAAATCGAACCCATGCACATCTATCACGCCTACCCGAATTCCCTGACCGGTATAGCCCAAATTCCAAACATCCTGAATACGGGTATTGGCTAATTGTTGCGCATAAATAGAGGAACAATAAATGGTTTGTCCGATATTGCCCAGATGCCACGAACGCTCCAGCATAGCATTGCTTGAAGTGCCATCAGAAACAAACATATTAAGCATGTTCGGATGCGCTTCTTTAATAAGCGAACGGTTTTCTTCATAAATTAAAGCGGCTGTTTCGGCTGCATTTTTATTCGGAAGAAAATCTGATACAGTTTCAAATATGTAGGTGTAGTGCGCGTATTCTGAAAGTTGCTCTGAAGGTTTATGAACCAACTGTAAGCTGTAAGTGGCTTCCAATTGCTCTATAATATTTTCGGAAATGTATGGGCTTTTAAACTGAATCAGAATTTGATTGTCGATATATATGTTTCTTGAAAGCTCGGGATTTACAGGATTTATATATTCCAAAACCGTGAGGGGTTTTAACTGATATTGTGCCGCTAAAAGATTTATATTTTCCAAAGAAAAAGAAGTCTCACCGGTGTTTTTAATTTGTAACAGATTCAAACTGCTTCTTTCTATAATATCGAAATCGCTTGAGCTTTTCAATTTAGTTCCAATATTGGCATCGGCAACCTTAAAAACCAACGACTGCGAATGAATTTTCCATGTTTGTTTCTTCCCGTTGGAATACCACGAAACGGATTCGTTTTCGGAAGCACTCACCAATCCGCTGAACGACATCAACACCGAAAAACTTACCCATTTCAACAATCTGCAATTACACAGCTTCCTCATAGAATCGTCTCCTTATAATAGTTTCGTAATAAAAGCCCCGAAAGGCTTACACATCAATACATAGAGTTCAAGACCTACATCTTTACGAAAAAACGTATAAAAGGTTGCAGAATGGGAAATTTACACGACCGACTAAGTTGTGTTGATGAAAGAAAAAAGGAATGGTATAATGTTGAGGTGTTATAACATTATAAATCAACATGAGAGAAGTGAGCAAGTTTTTTATGCCATTATTTAAGCAACTGAATTTTTTCAAAAGCCAATGGTGTATAATAGACTTCCGAGCTTCAATTTAAACTATAAAGCAAGGAATTGGCTTATTGGAGCAATATTTTTTAATTAGCTACTGATTTTTAACTGCCTTTTCATTCCTCTGATACAAATCACTCGGGAAAACAACAAATTAAAACCGCTCTATCCCCTCTTCCAAAAAAGCCTTGTATTCCGAAGCATTGGGTGTGTAGCCCACCGGCTCGTTCAGCAGTTCGCCATTGGAGCGCATCAACACATAATAGGGCTGCGTGTTGATGCTGAAAGCGCAGGTTTGGTATTCGCTCCATTTGTTACCAATGTTGCGTATTTTTTTTCCGGTGCATTCGCTCACGCGTTGTTCTTTTTCGGGCAGAGTGGTTTTGTCATCCACATAAAGACTCACCAACACATATTTATCGTTCAGCATGGAGAGTATTTCGGGTTCAATCCAAACATTTTCTTCCATTTTGCGGCAGTTAACACAACTCCATCCGGTGAAATCCAACAACACAGGTTTATTCACCTGCTTGGCATAAGCCAAACCTTGTTCCAAATCTTTAAAACACAATATATCGTGCGGGCATTTGCTTTTGGTTTCAAAAATCGAATAGAATGCCGGTGGAGGAAAACCGCTTAAAAGTTTCAGATTAGCGCCTTTCAAGCCGGGAATCAAATACAATGCAAATGCAAAAAAGATACTTGCAAAAACCCAGCGAGCAGGCGAAATTATTTCTAAGCGGCTATCGTGCGGAAAACGGATTTTTCCCAAAATATACAAGCCGGTTAACACGGCTATCACTAACCAGATACCCAAAAATATTTCGCGTTTGAGAAAACCCCAGTGATAAGCTAAATCAACATTTGAAAGGAATTTCAACGCCAATCCTAATTCCAAAAAACCCAAAACTACTTTTACCGAATTGAGCCAACCGCCCGATTTAGGCAAGGTGTTGAGCCATCCGGGAAATGCCGCGAACAAACCGAATGGCAGCGCCAATGCCAAAGAAAACCCGAACATACCCATGAGTGGTCCGGTATTGTTGCCGCCTACTGCCGCTTCTACCAGGAGCGTTCCGATAATGGGACCCGTGCAGGAGAAAGAAACTAAAGAAAGGGTAAACGCCATGAAAAATATTCCAATCAGTCCGCCACGGTCGCTCATGCTATCCATTTTGTTGACGAATGATGCAGGCAGTGTGATTTCAAAATATCCGAAAAAAGAAATGGCGAATATCACAAAAATGAAAAAGAATGCAAGGTTGAAAAAAGCGTTACTTGCCATCGCATTCAGCGCATCGGCACCTAAAGATTTTGTAACGATAAAACCCAACAATACATAAATGACAATAATTGAAACGGAATACAGGAACGCATTGGAAATCGCTTTCTGACGGGTCTTACTAGTTTTGGTGAAAAAACTCACCGTCATAGGAATAATCGGAAACACGCAGGGCGTGAGCAAAGCCAATAAACCACCAATAAATCCTGCTATAAAAATACCCAGCAAGGAGCGCGTAGCAGTATTGACTGCCGGGCGAAACGCAGCTTTTTTCTGTGTATCAATGGCGGGTGCAACAAATTCCCTAAAAGGAAATTCTTCGATTTGAGGCGGGATACATTTTTCGGCATCGCAAGCCATAAATTCTACCTGTCCGGTTACCACCATCGAAGTATCTTTCAAAATTGCCTTTTGCATAAATGCGGCAATGCCGCCCAATTTGGTAACCGGAATTCCGAATACAGAATCCAAGCCTTCTATCATTTTGGTAGCGCTTTCAGAAATGCTGCCGAGCAATTTCATTTTATCATGGGAATCAATCGTAATGGCGGTAGGGATGGGTCCGTCTCCTTCAATATTTTGCGAATAGATATACCAGCCTTCATCAATATGAGCTTCGAAAACAAGCAGAAATGTGTCTTTATCAATATGTTGTTGGCGATACTTCCATTTCACAGGCTTAATTAAACCTTTATCGGAGGCGCTTTCTGAAATATTTTGCGGATTAAAAGAGCCGGATATGGATATTTTCGGCTCCTCTATACTTTCGGTTTTTTGTTCAGCAGAGCCGGTTTTAACTTCTTTGGTTGGTTTGGGAAAGGTGAAAGTAAATTCCACTTCATCGGGGGGCAGACATTTTTCGTCATCGCAGGTCATAAACTCTAAAGTGCCTGTAACTTTTGCCGCTATATCGGAAGATTTTACTTTTTGCTTGAAAACCGCACGCTTACCGAATTTTTTGATTTCAATACCAAACACTTCGTCCATGCCCTCTTTCACCACATCGCCTGTTTCTGATGTTTTTCCCGAAAAAGAAACTTGAGCGTTTTTATCAAAACTGAAAGAAGTAGCTATGGGACCATCGCCTTCAATGGTTTGCGAATAGATATACCAGCCCTTGTCAATTTTGGCTTCAAAAACCAAATAGAACTCATCTTCTGAAATGGGTTCTGTTTTGAAACTCCATTTTACGGGTTCTAAGATTTGTGCTTGTGAAAATGTGAATAAAAAAAGCAGTAACGTAAAGGGTAATATTTTCCTCATAATTTCAATAATTGCACTTTTTAACGAGAGTTTTTGGTATTAAGTTTATGACATTGCCTCTTGTAAAGATTTTTTAACTAATCCTTCAAACAACCCTCTGCCGTCCTCATTGCCCAAAATAGCTTCGGCTGCGCGCTCGGGGTGAGGCATCATGCCGAATACATTTCTTCCGGCATTACAAATACCGGCTATGTTTTCGAGCGAGCCGTTGGGGTTGGCTTCGGAAGTAATATTGCCCGATTCATCGCAATATTTAAATAATATCTGAGCATTGTCTTTCAGCGATTGCAGCGTGGTGGCATCGGCATAATACCTGCCTTCTGCATGTGCAATCGGAATTTTATACGGGCGGTTCAAGTCCAGTTCGGAAGTAACCAAACTATTTTTCGTTTCGGGTTTGATGAATACATTCTTACAATTGAACAATTGCTTCTCGTTGCGCAACAAGGCTCCGGGCAACAGGTGCGATTCGCACAAAATTTGAAAACCATTGCACACGCCAAACACCAAGCCGCCACGGTTGGCATGGGCAATCACACTTTCCATGACGGGCGAAAACCGCGCAATGGCTCCGCTGCGCAGATAATCGCCATAGGAAAATCCTCCCGGCAACACCACACAATCTTCGTTGGTAAAATCTGCCGGCACAGGGTCTTTGTGCCATAAAATATGCACTTCCTGTTGCATCACATCGCGTAATACGTGAATCATGTCTTGGTCGCAATTGCTTCCCGGAAAAACTACTACTCCGAATTTCATAAGGTTGGGTTTACAGATATTGAAAGGTTAAGATGATTAAAAGCATAGTCCAGAAAAATATTTCGGGTACATACCATTTTCTGAAACTAAGAAAAAAGTAGCTCAAAATTATGGATAAAGGCGCACTTAGTATGAGAAAATGATTCAAACGCAGGCGACTCAGGAACAATGAAGAAAATAAAAGTATCACTACCGCCCAAAGCATCAGCGTCAAAAACTTACGGAAATGCACCGGGCTTTTCAGAAAATTTTGTTGCAATTGCATCACTGCCATTCCCATCATCACTGCCATTGGAGCACCAATCCAAATCAGTTCGGGACCTTCGGCAATTTCTATTTTAAATTCCGCATACACCGACTCGAAAGTTGCCAGCAGGAATTTGCCCAACTGGTCGTTCCAGAAATAAATGGTTCCGGCAAGAAAAAAGGGAGTAAAGATGCCTGTAAGCCCAATAACCCATTCGCGCCATGCGAAAGGGCGCAGCGAACTCAACCCTATAAAAAACAGCAATGCCAAAGAAATGGAAGGAAAATAAATGAGCGAACAAATGCCGATAAAAAAACCCACATCGAAAATTTGCCGTTCGCACGAAGGATTCTTGTAAATGGAAAAAAGCAGAATAACAATAATAATGATGAAAGTATTAATGACCAATACCGGAGAGAAAAATAAAAACTCTCTGAACAACGAAGCGCATATAAGATAAGCCAGCGCGGGCACAAAGGTGGGTTTTGGAAAAAGTTTTATTTCGTTCACAAAACGATTGATTAATAGCGCCTGAATCAGTACCAATACAACCGAAAAGCCGAAAAAGAAATAGAAATCGTTGCCGGGAATTCGCTTTAAAACATTTACAATCAACTGATATAATGGCGCCTGAAACTTTTCCACCGCATACCATTCTGAATACAAAAGCACCGGCACATTCATGGCAAATGCAAAAACTGCCAACAGCGTAATGAGCAGCAAAGAACGATTGGTATTGAAAATATTTATCAAAGCCGGTGTTTATAAATTAAGGTTCAAAACTAATGCGTTTAGAGAGATTCCTATTCAGCTAAATACAGGCAGCACAATATTTCGAGTTAAATCATAATAACTTTGCGAAATCAATTGATGTTTTATGAAAACCGTAAATCGCATCTTTATTTTGTACATTTCTGTTGCGATGCTGATGTTTTCATGCGAATCTTCGGAAGACACTAAAAAAAGCCATACTATCGAAGGGGCTACTCAGGGCACAACATACAAAATAACATATCTCTCAGAAAAACGTGTGGTTTCAAAATCAACGATAGATGAGGTTTTTGAGCAGTTCAGTTTTTCACTTTCAACCTATATAGACACTTCGCTGATTTCGCGCATAAACCACTCTCAGGATACGCTTTTTGAAATTGACGAATACTTTTATGAAGTGTTTAGAATTTCGGAAGAAATATTCCTGCTAGCCGATGGAGCTTTTAATCCTGCGGTAATGCCATTAGTGCATTTTTGGGGATTTGGTGTGAGAAAAAATTTAGATCGCGATACTACGCTATTGGATTCTCTGAGGAAATTGGTTTCGTTTGAATCGTTTTCAGTTTTTGAGGCAGATAAAAAATATTTTCTGCGAAAAAGTATCGGTTTGGCACAACTAGATTTTAATGCAGTGGCGCAAGGGTATTCGGCAGATGTTATCGGATTTTTTTTGGAACAAAATAAAATAACCAATTATATGGTGGAAGTGGGAGGCGAAGTGCGATGCAGAGGAATAAACCCTAAAGGAGAATTCTGGAACATCGGTATTGATAGACCGGTGGCATCTGAGGCACATAATCGAAAATTGAAAGCTATTATAAGCCTTGATAACCATTCGCTTGCCACTTCGGGTAATTACAGAAAATTTAGGGAGCAGGAAGGCATGAAATATGGGCACACAATTAATCCGGCAACAGGCTACCCTGAAGTGAATAATACATTGAGTGTTACGGTAATTACTTCAGATTGCGCGAAAGCAGATGCACTTGCTACTGCATTTATGGTTATGGGTTATGAGAAGGCATATGAATGGGCAACGAATGCTGATGATGTAGAAGCATATTTTATATACAGCGATAGTGCCGGAAATATGCTGAATAAACAAACTGAAGGTTTGAATAAATGGTTGCGAGAGCTTTAGTCTTTTACTTGTCAGATACATTTAAACTTACACGAAAGAAAATATTGCTTCATCACATTTCAGTAAAATCAACTTTTTCAAAATTGCGCTCACATTTTGCGCTTGTTTCATTCATAGATTAAGCTCAATAAACAACAAAGCACAATCTTCTACTGGTGCTCCTACTTCAAAGCACACAAGACACCGTTGCCGGTAATTGGACACAAATAGCTACCGTTGATACAGACGCTTCTACTTACCCGCATATAGGATTGACTATCGGAGTAGCTTACTATTACAAGGTTAGTGCTTACAATGGAAATTCTTCTTGGTCAAATATTGCAGGGGCAACAGATGGTTTAACAGGCATTAATGAAGTTTCCAAAGAATTTCAGGTAAGTATCTATCCAAACCCTGCAAAAGAAAAGGTAGCTATCGAAAACCTGCCAATTGGCTCAATAGTAAATATTAATGACATTATAGGTAAGATAGTCTTTAGTTCTCTAATCAGCAATGAACCGCGACTATAATGCAGCCATAACCTGCTTTAGGTGCTTTGCGAAGGCATTTGCTCTAATCCGAATATCTTTTGCCGCACAGTGTCGTATCGCAACCAATCACAATAAATATATATAGCGCGATGCACCCGTCCGTATGCTTAACAAAAAACTTTGGATAATCACTTCGCTGTCATAGCCCCGATTTGACACTGAAGTAGGCAAATCAACTTCGCGGCTGGTGGGTTTGCCGCCATCGTTGCGGTAACTCTCCAAGATGCGAAGGTAGGTGCCCGATTCTTTGCGTTCTAATTTTAGAAATGGCATGGGCGCAAAACTAAATACAGATAACCGTTCCCGAGAGGATGTGAATAAAAGTTGGCTCTCTACATTTTTTTCTCAAAAAAATTTTAAAACCACGTCAGTGTTCAGTTTCATTGCATAGAATCAGTGCGGGGTGTCAAACTCAAGAGTGACCTTGAAGGCACCAGAAGGTAAGGCATGGTTGGTGGGTAAGTTTGTAGCGGACGCTCCGACCAGTTTGGGAGGCCTACTACCCACTGTCCTTTAGGAAGAATCTTCCTCAACAACCGCCCCGAATCAGAAAGTTTCTACTGAATGAAAAGCCCTGTTCCGGTTATCCGGTTGATCCAAGCCCTGTCCTCCAAAGCAACTTACCGGAATTATTACCACAATCTCCAATCGTTCTTTTTTCTGTGCAATATAAATTCAACGGTGGGCAAATAGTTTCGGCAATAAACCCTCAGAACTTTTTTTTGTTGCCTTCGCTTATTAACTTTCCTGTGTTTATAGCTCAACACAGAAAAACAATTGTTTTTCGACTTAAATTTTTTCAACTTTACGCTATGGAATCGAAATTTTCACCGAGAGTCAAAGAAGTCATCTCTTTCAGCAGAGAAGAAGCGCTTCGCTTAGGGCAGGATTATATTGGAATTGAACACCTCGTTTTGGGGATGGTGCGCGAAGGCGATGGTTTGGGGCTGAAAGTCCTGAAATCTTTACAGGTGGACCTGAATGTGCTTCGTAAAGAAATCGAAACCAATACCAAAGAAAAAACCGGCAGAGCCATCTATAACGCGGGCAGTTTGCCCCTCACCAAGCAAGCAGAAAAAGTGCTGAAACTCACCGTGCTCGAAGCCAAAGTAACCAAGAGCGACCAGATTGGCACCGAGCATTTGATACTTTCTATTCTGAAACATAAAGACAATTTGGTTTCAAAAACACTCAGCCGCTACGAAGTGGATTATGATGTTTACAAAGCCGAATTAGATTATCTGAAAAATCAAATCACCAGCGAGCTTTCGAGCGATGCAGGCGATGACGACCCTTACGAAGAAGAAGAGCGCACCCGCGGTGGAGCAGGCGCACAGCGCAAGCAAGGCAATGTGAAATCGAAAACTCCTGTGTTGGACAACTTCGGTCGTGATGTTACCAAACAAGCCGAAGAAGGCAGCCTCGACCCGATTATCGGTCGCGAAAACGAAATTGAAAGAGTGTCGCAAATACTATCGCGCAGAAAGAAAAACAACCCGATTCTGATTGGCGAACCTGGTGTGGGTAAAACCGCCATTGTAGAAGGTTTAGCATTGCGTATTGTAAAGCGTCAGGTATCGAGGGTGCTGTTCGATAAAAGAATTGTGATGCTCGATTTGGCGGCTTTGGTTGCCGGCACCAAATATCGCGGGCAGTTTGAAGAGCGCATGAAAGCCATCATGAACGAGTTAGAAAAAAACCGCGATGTCATTTTGTTTATAGATGAAATTCATACCATTGTGGGAGCCGGTGGCGCAACCGGTTCGTTAGATGCTTCCAATATTTTTAAACCCGCTTTGGCGCGTGGCGAATTGCAGTGCATTGGCGCTTCCACGTTAGACGAGTATCGCCAGTATATCGAAAAAGACGGTGCTTTAGACCGCAGATTTCAGAAAGTAATTGTGGACCCGCCATCGCCCGATGAAACCATACAGATACTCAACAATATCAGACCTAAGTATGAAGAATTTCACAACGTTAATTATGCCGATGAAGCCATTAACGCCTGCGTTTTTCTGAGCAACCGATACATCACCGACCGCTTTCTTCCCGATAAAGCCATTGATATTTTAGACGAAGTAGGCGCGCGCGTGCATTTGAAAAACATTCATGTTCCAAAAGAGATTATTGACCTTGAAAAGAAAATAGAAGACATCAAGGTGGAAAAAAATCAGGTGGTGAAAAGTCAGAAATATGAAGAAGCCGCACGCCTTAGAGATACCGAAAAGAAATTGCAGGACGAACTCGAAAGAGCGAAAAATCAATGGGAAGAAGAAGCGAAAACCCAACGCTATCCCGTTTCGGAAGAGGATATTGCTGAAGTAGTGGCGATGATGACCGGCATTCCCGTGAAACGCATTGCACAAGGCGAAAGCCAAAAGTTGTTGGTAATGACAGACGACCTGCGCGATAGTGTGATTGGTCAGGACGAAGCCATTGGCAAAGTAGTGAAAGCCATTCAACGCAACCGTGTAGGTTTGAAAGACCCTAAAAAACCCATCGGAACTTTCATATTCTTAGGACCAACAGGTGTGGGAAAAACAGAATTAGCTCGTGCGCTGTCGAGATATTTATTCGATACCGAAGATTCGCTGATTCGTATTGACATGAGCGAATACATGGAAAAATTCTCGGTGAGCCGCCTCATTGGCGCGCCTCCCGGCTATGTGGGCTACGAAGAAGGCGGACAGTTGACCGAAAAAGTAAGACGCAAACCATACTCGGTAGTGTTGTTAGATGAAATAGAAAAAGCGCATCCCGACATTTACAATATTTTACTGCAAGTATTAGACGATGGCATTCTGACCGATGGCTTGGGCAGAAAAGTGGATTTCAAAAACACCATCATCATCATGACATCGAATATCGGTGTGCGCCAGTTGAAAGAGTTTGGTAAAGGTGTCGGCTTCATGACTGCTTCCAAAGAAGAAAACATGGACGATTATGAAAAAGGCGTGATTGAAAAAGCATTAAAGCGCACCTTCTCTCCAGAATTTTTGAATCGTATTGACGATGTCATTATTTTCAATTCGCTGTCGAAAGAAAATATTCTGAAAATTATTGACATAGTGCTGAAAGGCGTGTATGCACGTTTGGAACATTTGGGATATCATATCAATATCTCGGCTCCTGCAAAAGCATTTTTGGCTGAAAAAGGCTACGACCCGCAGTTTGGCGCACGCCCTTTGCACCGTGCCATTCAGAAATATCTGGAAGACCCTTTAGCGGAAGAAATTTTGAATTCGAAAATTAAAGAAGGCGATGTGCTGAATGTAGATTATGATGAGAAAGAAGCCAAATTGAAGTTCGGTATCAAAAAGTCGAAAAAACCTTCTTCTTCGGAAAAAACCGATGTGTAGTAATTTTCAACTTAATACAGATAGTTTTAAAAGCCTGTATTCCTTTGTTATTGTCATCCTGAGCTTGTCGAAGGATAACATGTATGAAGTTTCTTCATGGTTCGACAAGCTCACCATGACAGGCTTTTAAAACTATCCGTAGAATAAATAAAATACAATACAATTTTCATGAAGCG
>CAZFFP010000036.1:0-35762 GCA_964518215.1 uncultured Chitinophagaceae bacterium | reverse complement strand
CGGGCAGTGGCAATCATGCGAATCATTTCCCAAACCGATACTTTAGGTTGGTTTTCCAAAGGAGTGCCCTCTACCGGAACTAAGGCATTCACCGGCACACTTTCGGGATGTTGGGGCAAAGTAGCCAGCGTATGCAACATATCAATACGGTCTTCATCTGTTTCGCCTAAACCTATAATTCCTCCGCTGCACTGGCTGATGCCGGCTTTGCGCACATGTTGCAGCGTATCGAGTCGGTCTTCATATTTGCGGGTGGTAATAATATCGGCATAGTGTTGTTCGGAAGTATCGAGATTGTGATTGTAGGCATACAAGCCCGCGTCTTTCAATTTCTGAGCCTGTTCTTCGGTGAGCATTCCCAACGTGCAACACACTTCCAAGCCAATTTCGTTCACGCCTTTCACCATGTGTAGCACACGGTCGAAATCGCGGTTGTCGCGCACTTCGCGCCAGGCTGCACCCATGCAGAAACGGGTGCTGCCACCCTCTTTGGCTCGTTGAGCGGCTTGCAACACTTCTTCATTACTCATGAGCTTCTGAGCTTTCACATCGGTGTGGTAGCGAGCCGCTTGCGGACAATAAGCGCAATCTTCGGGGCAACCTCCTGTTTTGATGGAAAGCAGTGTACAAACCTGCACTTCGCCTGTTGCCTGATACTTTCGATGCAACTGTGAGGCACGATAGGCTAACTCCAATAAAGGCAAATGGTATATTTCGCTGATTTCTTCACGGGTCCAGTCGTTACGTATATCGTTCATGGATAATGAATTAAATTTTAAATGGAAGATTTATAGCGTTCAAAAATACTGATTAATATGTAAGTAGTGAGGGGATACCTTTTGCCCTGTTTCGGCATATTTCAGAATTAAATATGGACTGAAAAAATCTGAGTGGTGAATTTGCTTTATAAGTCTGCATGGCTGATTTTCGCCATCTTGAATTTCAGATGAAAAAATCATTGCCATGAAGCATTTGCTTATTGTTAGTTTGCTGGTGGCAAAGTGTTCTTTTGCTTTTTGTAATTGCGAAATACTCTTAACTCATTACGAAATTCTTGAAGACGCATCTACTGAAAAAACATTTTTCGAAGTTTTTAATAGCAACTACTTTGAGCCAACGGATGATAAAATCAACTTCGGCTATACCAAATCTGCCTACTGGATTAAAATACCACTGCATTCCGGGTGCAAGAGTAAAGAGCAATTTTTAGTTTCAAATTTCAGAGCGCTCGACTACATAGATTTTTTTCTGGTAAAAAACGGAATATTGGTTGACAGCTTGAAAACCGGATTTCTGCGCCCTGTGAGCACGAGACAAAAACTTATTTCCCGTTTTGTATTTCAATTACCCGATGTGATTTCAGAAAACACGTTGGCTTTTGTGCGTATTCAGAAAAAAGAAGGCACCCTGCGGACCGACCTGAGCATTAAAGATGAAATAACGCTTTACGAAAACCACCATAATGACCGGCAGGTATTGTTTTTCTTTTTAGGAGTGAGCTTCCTGATGCTCATTTTTGCCGGTGCATATTTTTTATTATACAAAATGAAAATGTTTTTGTGGTATGCCTTGTTTGTCATCAGTTCAGTAATGCACCAAATAGGCAATATGGGCTTTGGCAATTTATATATTTGGGGCGATTGGACTTGGTTTTCAAATATTTCGAGGGTGATGTTCACCGTTCCTTCGGTGTTGGGCGTGCTTATGTTTTCGTATTCATTGCTAAAGGTTCATGAATTTTGCCCGCCAGCCGCGAATAAATTTTTTAACGTTTTAAAATACCTGCTGATTATTCAGTTGGTTTTTCCTTTTCTACCATTGCCCGAATACCCTTATCGTTTTGCATTGTATATGTTTCACCTTTCTGTTACCACAATGGCTTTCGTTTATTTCTTATATATTTCATGGAAAGCTATTCAGAACAAACATCTTCCGGGGTATTTATTCATTTCGGGGGTATTGACTATGCTCCTGATAATACTATTCGCCTGGCTTTTGAATTTGGGCGTTATCAGAATTGACTTGTTGCCCGAATATTTCCACGTTTATGTTTCTATTACCATGATGTCGTTCGCTATGTTTAGTTTGTTGAGCTATACTTTGGATAGCAATAAAAAGCACCATAGCATTTAGACACTATATACAATATTTATATACTCCCAATTTAAGAGGTTTAAAGTTGATTGTTATTACGTTCAATCATATTTTTTCCACAATTTCAGCCGAAAAATATTACTGAATGCTTTTGGCAGCAATCGTTTCAAGTAAATACATAATTTTTCCCCATACACTTTTGTGAATAAACACCACTGCAGAAAAACGCACCCGAAGCATTTATCGTAATTTAGCCGAAACGAAAAAGTGTTCATGGGAAAAGTAATTACGTTTGCCAACCAGAAAGGTGGCGTGGGCAAAACTACCACCGCTATTAATCTTGCCGCCAGTTTAGCCGTGTTAGAAAAAAAGACACTGCTCATTGATGCCGACCCACAAGCCAACTCCACATCGGGCGTAGGCTTCGACCCTAAAAATATCAAAACCAGCCTGTATGATTGCATGGTGAATGATGTGTCGGCTAAGAGTATTATTCTCGAAACCGAAACGCCCAACCTCTATCTCATGCCTTCGCATCTCGATTTGGTAGGTGCTGAAATCGAGTTGGTGAATCATCCCAACCGCGAGCGCATTTTCACCTCAGTCATCAACGATATTCGCGATGATTACGACTACATTCTTATTGACTGTTCGCCTTCGCTCGGTTTAATTGTAGTGAACGCCCTCACTGCTGCCGATTCGGTTTTAATTCCCGTGCAATGCGAATATTTCGCGTTGGAAGGTTTGGGCAAATTACTCAACACCATAAAAATTGTGCAGCGCAGGCTGAATCCCGAATTGCAGATTGAAGGTTTCCTGCTCACCATGTATGATTCGCGTTTGCGCCTGTCGAATCAGGTAGCTTCAGAAGTGAAACGACACTTTGAAGATTTGGTGTTCGACACTATTATTCATCGCAACACTCGTTTGGGCGAAGCACCCAGTTTTGGCAAGCCCGTTATTATGTATGATGCCGACAGTTCGGGAGCTATCAACTATATGAACCTTGCCCGCGAAATGATGCAGCGCAACGACAATACTTACATCAAAGAAACAGAGCGCTATCAAGTAGATTTTGTAGAACCTAAAGAAAATGAACACGAAAATGAGCACGAAGAAAGCCGCCTTGGGTAAAGGCATCAGCGCCCTTTTAGACAATATTAAAGACGACTGGAATGAAGATGTGAAAGGCATTCTGAACGACAGTATTCGCACCCAGAGCAATATTGAAATTCCTTTGGAACAGATTGAAATCAATCCGTTTCAGCCGCGAGCCGATTTCAATGAAGAAGCGCTGAAAGAACTCGCGAATTCGATTATTGTGCATGGTGTTATTCAACCCATTACCGTGCGCCAGTTAGATACCAACAAGTTTCAATTGATTGCCGGAGAAAGAAGATTGCGCGCTTCGAAACTTGCCGGAAAGAAAAATATTCCTGCCTACGTGCGTAAAGCCGATGACCAGGAAATGCTCGAAATAGCATTGATAGAAAACATTCAGCGCGAAGAACTCAATGCCGTTGAAATTGCCATCAACTACAAACGACTGATGGAAGAATGCAACCTGAATCAGGAACAGTTGGGTGTTCGCTTGGGAAAAAACAGAACTACCGTTACCAATTATCTGCGCCTGTTGAAATTACCACCCGATGTATTAAGCGCCATCAAGACCAAAAAACTCACGATGGGTCATGCCCGTGCTATCATTAATATTGAAGACCCGGTAGCTCAGTTGGATATTTTCCGCGAAACCATTCAGAGGGAACTCAGCGTGCGTCAGGTGGAAGAATTGGCTAAGAGTTATAAAACAACTAAAAAGTCTGATGTTAAAAAAAGCGAAAAACCGGTTTTACCATTGGCATATCGTAAAATACAAGACGAACTTACATCGTTATTGAGCACCAAAGTTCAGGTGAAGCGCAATAAGAACGAAAGCGGTGAAATCGTCATTGCTTTCTATTCCGATGATGACCTCAACAGAATTTTGGATGTAATTGGAGATTGAGAAGTATAGAAGAAAAGTTCTAAAGTTATAAGGTTATAAAGTGTCTATATGAAATCATGAATACCTTATAACTTTCGAGCTTTATAACCTTATAACATTAAACCCTCCACCCAAACCTTCACCGAAACAATTTTTTGTTGAAAGCAACTTGTAAATATTTTTATTCCGCTCTTTTCAAAACAGTTGCTTTGCTAGCGCTTGCTGTTCCTATTTTTTTATGCGGAAATATATTTGCTCAAACTGCCGAATCTGAAACCGATACTACTGTTTCGCAAAGAAAAAAACTGATGGTTGCCGATTCAACAATTGTTGTTCAACAGGAACCTGACACCATAACAATTGTAACGGATACGGCAGCAATAGCGGAACCTGCTTCGGTGGTGCTGAAACAAAAACGCCATGAAAAAACCGATACAGTTTCGGTGGTGAAAGTGCGCCACTCCCCTGCTAAAGCCGCCATGTATTCGGGTGTGCTGCCCGGCTTGGGACAGGCTTACAACAAAAAATACTGGAAAATTCCGATTGTGTATGCGGGCTTTGCAGGCTTGGGTTATTGGATTAGTTACAACTCCAGAAACTACCGCGATTTTCGCGATGCTTATCGCATTCGCTTAGATGACGACCCCAACACTATAGACCGATATGACGGGCAATATTCTAACAACGATTTAAAAACGCTGAAAGATTTTCATAAACGCAATTTAGATTTGTCGTGCATACTCACAGCCGTTTGGTATGCCATCGGAATCATTGATGCCACGGTAGATGCGCACTTGTTTGAGTTTGATATAAGCGATAATTTGAGCATGAAAGTGCAACCCGTCTTTGATTATCAAAGCAGACAAACCAATTTTGCGGGCTTGAGAGTGCAGTTGAAATTGTAAACGATGTTCGACTATTCGATAGGCGATATTCGACAAAAAAACTTGCCGTTCCGTAAGTGGAACGGGTTTGAATTTAGAAATTAGAATTTTGAATTAAATCAAATAACTGACCATGCTGTATTTGCTTTTCGACCGGTATAGTCGAAAAACGCAAATCGAATAATCGCATAATCGAAAATGAAAATGAAAGTAGCTCTTATAGGATACGGAAAAATGGGAAAAGCCATTGATGAAGTTATCGCCAAAGATTACGTTAACAAAATGGAAGTGTTGTATCGCATTGATGAAACAAATCTTCATTTGTTAGAGAAAGAACATTTATCAAAAGCAGATGTTGCCATTGAATTTACTGCGCCCCATGTGGCGGTGCATAATATCAACAAATGTTTTGAGGCAGGCGTGCCGGTAGTAGTGGGTTCCACCGGTTGGTATCATTTGTTCGATGAAGTAAAAAAACGCTGTGTTGAACAAAGCGGTGCTTTATTTCATGCCACCAATTTCAGTATAGGCGTGAATATATTTTTCGAAATCAACAAGAAATTAGCCGCCATCATGTCGGCACATCCGCAGTATGGAGTAAAACTGACGGAAATACATCACACCGAAAAAAAAGATGCTCCCAGCGGCACCGGCATTACATTGGCTGAAGGCATATTAGGCGAAATGAAACGCTTTGAAAAATGGGTGAATCACGAAACCGGCAATGAACAAGAATTGCCTATTATTTCGCTGCGCGAACCACATGTGCCCGGAACCCACATAGTGCAATATGAATCTGAAATTGATTTCATTCGAATAGAACATACGGCTCACTCGCGATTGGGTTTTGCACAGGGGGCAGTGGCTGCCGCAGCTTTCATTGCAGACAAAAAAGGTATTTTTACCATGAACGACATGTTGAAATTTTAATATTGGTAAGAAAATTGCTAATTGCCCAAATCTAAAAAAATCTGACGGCTGAAAGCTAAAAGCTAAAGGCTCTAAAAAAACGAATATGATAACAACATTACTACTAATTTTTCTTCCGCTGTTACTCACTACGGTGATGATTATGTTTTTGGGCAATTTTTTCAAAAAAGCCGGATACACCGAAGCCGATGCCAAAAAGCCTTTTTTCAATCTGCTTACTTTTTTTCAAATCATTCACCGCAAGCCGGGCTGGATGGTATTGTTTCTCATACCATACATCAATGTCATTCTGATGATATGGATGTTTACCGAATTTTTGAAATGCTACGACAGGCGCGATATTCCTTCACAATTGCTGGTGATTTTTTTCGGTTTGATTTATCTGCCTGTTTTAAATTTCACCTCAAAAATCAGATATGTTGGTTTGGATGGCGCACAACAAAAATCTACTACCCGCGAATGGGTAGATGCTTTAATTTTTGCAGTGGTAGCAGCAGCCATCATCCGCACATTTATTTTTGAAGCCTACACCATTCCTACCTCCTCCATGGAAAAAACTTTGTTGGTGGGAGACTTTCTTTTTGTAAGCAAAATTCACTACGGACCGCGCACACCTAACACGCCACTCTCTATTCCGTTCTTTCACCATACGCTTCCCGTTTTCAATACTAAATCCTATTCCGAAATAATCAAATTCGCATATCACCGTTTGCCGGGCTTTCAGGAAATAAAACGAAACGATATTGTGGTGTTCAATTATCCCAACGATGAAAATCCTCGTCCGGTAGATAAGCGCGAAAATTATATTAAACGTTGTGTTGGTATTCCGGGCGATGTTTTGGAAGTAAAAGATGCCGTGTTGTATATCAATTCAGAAATAGCGTTTGAACCTAAAAATCTTCAACTGGAATACATTATTAAAACCGATGGCTCCTCCATACCTTACAGTTTTTTTGTTGAAAACAACATTAATGTGCATGACCGCTTCGACCTTGGAAAACTAAGTGGGCACGATGCCATTTACAAATACATATTGAACAAGGAGAACGTTGAAAAACTGAAGAGTTTTGCTTCTGTTGAAGATGTCAGACCGTTGATAAAACCTGTAGGTCGCTCCGAATTTTCAAACGAATATTATGCCCCGCGCGATAAACGAAAAGTATGGAATGTGGACCAATACGGACCCATTTCAATTCCGAAAAAAGGGCAAACCATTACTTTAGATACATTGAATATCAGTTTATACAATCGGGTCATTACCGTTTATGAAAACAATGAATTGAAATATTCGGGAGGCAAATTTTATATCAATGGCAAAGAAACTTCAGAATATACTTTTAAAATGGATTACTATTTCATGATGGGTGATAATCGTCATAACAGCGCTGATTCCCGCTTTTGGGGATTTGTGCCTGAAGACCACGTTGTTGGAAAGGCTTGGATTATCTGGCTTTCTTTAGACCATGCGAAAGATTTCACTCAAAAAATTCGTTGGGAAAGACTGTTCAGAGTTATCCATAATTTGGGATAGCACTTACAAGGAACTTACTCCTCAATACCTAACGCTAGTAACAAATCCATATCAAAAGGCGCTACAGACGAAGGGAAATCATTCACGATAAATCCGTTTTCATCTAACACGATTTTGTGAAAATTCCATTGAATTTCAACATCCTTCACCCCATTCAATTCTTTTTTGGTGAGCGATTGAAACAATGGCGCTGGCTCTTTGCCTTTCAATTTCAATTTGGTAGTGAGCGGAAAAGAAACAGTATAATTTTCGGTGCAGAATATTTTTATCTGTTGGTCACTTCCGGGTTCCTGACCACCAAAATCATTACAAGGAATTCCAATCACAACTATGCTGTCTTTAAATGTATCAAAAAGCTCCTGCAACTGAGTGTATTGGGGAGTATAGCCACATTCAGAAGCTGTGTTTACAATCAATAATTTCTTTCCCTTAAAGGCTGAAAAATCTAAAAGATTTCCATCAATATCGGCAACTTTAATGTTGTGAATGGTATCCATACTAACGCTGTTTAGTCGTTCAAAAATATATTTTTTGGAAATAACAAGTTGCTTGTCAAAAAAGTATTGAACAACTTTGTTCTACATTCGTTGGCAATATTATGAAAGTAGCCGTAGTAAGAAAAGCCCATTTCAATGCAGCCCACAGGCTGTATAATCCTCAATGGAGTTTTGAAAAAAACGATGCCGTATTCGGCTTATGCAATAACCCCAGCTTTCATGGACACAATTATCATCTAGAAGTGAAGGTTACCGGAGAAATTAACCCTGAAACCGGCTATGTTTTAGATTTAAAAATTCTGAAAGACATCATTGAGCAAGAAGTCATAGAACGGTTCGACCATCGCAACCTGAATCTCGATACAGAAGAATTTAAAAACCTGAATCCGACTGCCGAAAATATTGCGGTAGTGATTTATAATTTGATTAGAAAAAAATTATCTCCCGAATTAGACCTTTTCGTCAGGCTCTACGAAACCGAGAGGAACTATGTGGAGTTTCCGGTTTAAAAAAGATATTCTACTTAAGTCCTTTTAACGTTTCATCACTGTCATAATCGGTAACTTCAATTCAATTTTAGAATTGAACAAAAACTCGATTGTTTCAGTTTTTACTCAAAACATTTCAATATGGAAACAAAAAAGCACAGAAGAGATTTTCTTCAGAAATTTATTTTAGGAATTTCATCTGTTTTTGTGTTGCCTCACTGGCTCAAATCTTCTAACCTCAATAATATGGAGCAGACAGATAAAACTAAACATGCCATCATTAAAACCAAACCTTTAGGTTTTCAATGGGAAACTGCCGACCCGTTTTTATTCTGCGTGCATCATGAAGACAAGTTTCCAAAAGGAAACGAGCAAATGGGACCGGACTCATCCTTACTTAAAGGAAGACAAATTGGTCAGGATTTCATTATAAAAGATGGCTGGCGCATGTATCATGGCGAAAAAATTCCGGGCTTTCCAGGGCACCCGCATCGCGGGTTCGAAACCATTACTGTAGTTCGCGAAGGTTTGGTGGACCATGCCGATTCGTTAGGCGCTGCCGGCAGATACGGCAATGGCGATGTGCAATGGATGACCGCAGGAAAAGGCGTTCAACATTCTGAAATGTTTCCCTTGCTGAATAAAGACAAAGACAACCCCCTCGAACTGTTTCAGATTTGGTTGAATTTGCCAAAGAAAAATAAAATGGTGAACCCGCATTTTAAAATGTTATGGCGCGAAACCATACCTGTTTTCAAACACAAAGACAACAACGGAAAAACCACAGAAGTAGAAGTAATTGCGGGGAAATTGGCTGATAAAAAAGCGGTTGCTCCCCCACCCGATTCGTGGGCTTCGGCAGCAGAAAATGAAGTGGCGGTATGGAACATAAAATTAGCGCCCGGTGCTACGTGGACTTTACCCAAAGCATCACCCGGTATCAACAGAAATTTGTATTTCTACAAAGGAAAAAACCTCACTATTGAAGGCAAATCCATACCCGAGTATCATGCTGTGGAAGTATATGCCGAACAGAGTATTGTCATTCAAAACGGCAATGAAGAATCTCGCTTACTGATGCTGCAAGGAAAACCGATTAACGAACCGGTGGTGCAGCACGGACCATTTGTGATGAACACCCGCGAAGAAATTCAACAGGCATTCAACGATTATCAACGCACCCGTTTTGGTGGCTGGCCCTGGGCTCGCCCCGACCAAGTTCATGCGAGAAACAAAGGCAGATTTGCTTTACATGCCGATGGAAAAGAAGAAGTGAAGGGGTAAAACTTACTTAGTAACAATTTTTGTATTCGGCAACCATTTTTTGGCTTTATCTATTTCTCCGGCATTCAGTTTATTGTCTTTCACTATCAATTCTTTCAGGCTGGAAAGGTTTTTTAATCCTTCGGGAAGTTTGTTGAGATAATAGTTGCTGCTGATGTCGAGCACTTCAAGGTCTGTTAAAGTGCCAATTTCATCAGGAATAGAAGGCCAATAGTTTACGGCAAGATAGAGTCGTTTTACATTTTTAAGCTGAAGAATTTCAGGCGGAAAAGTTTTTAATTTTTGAAGACCAATATCCAAAAACCAAACATTCTCCGGGTTTTGTTTGGCAGCCTCCAAACTATTATACCAGTTGTCGGTAAACATCAGGCTATCGAGTCTGATTTCGGTTTGCGCCTGAACGGCAAAGTTTAAAGAGCCAAGCAATAATAACAGTCGAAAACATTTCATTTCAATTCGTTTTAGTGGGGTGAACTATTGTGAATTTAGCAATTTCTCGGCTGCTTCTTTATCTTTTTTTAATTGGTTAATCAGCGCATCGGCTGTGTTGAATTTTATATCGTCTCTGATTTCTGAAACCACCTCTACTTCAATTTCTTTTCCGTAGATGTTTTGAGAAAAATCAAAAATATTCACTTCGATGGTTTGGTTTTTTCCGCGAAAGGTTGGGCGCTTCCCGACATACAACATGCTGTTGTATCGAATATTATCTATTATGGTTATGGCGGCATAAATACCTTCTTTGGGAATAATTTTATTGCGGTCTTCTACTTCTATGTTGGCAGTAGGATACCCCAAATGCCTACCGATCGATTCGCCCTTCACCACTATGCCTTTCAAACTGAAAGCATGTCCTAACATTTGATTGGCAAGAGAAATTTTTCCTTCAAAAACAGCATTCCTGATTTTGGTAGAACTTACAGCAATATCGTCCACCATTTGCCGGCTGATTTCTTCTACTTCAAATCCTAAACTATCTTTCAAAGACATAAAAGTGTGAATACCTCCCTGACGGTCTTTACCGAAACGATGGTCGTAACCGATAATGACCACTTTTGGTCGAATATGATGCCACAGAAAATCGCGCACATAACTTTCGGCAGTCATTAATGAAAAATCGCGCGAAAAAGGAGTTACAATCACATTTTGAACGCCATATTTTTCGAGCAAATCTAATTTTTCGTCTAAAGTATTTAACAGCCGTAGGGTATCATCTTCGGGATTAATAACTAATCGGGGATGCGGATGAAAAGTAAGAATAACACTTTCGCCATTTACTTCGAGAGCCAATTCGTTAATACGGTTGATAATAACCTGATGTCCTTTATGAACACCATCAAATGTTCCGATGGTAAGCACCGGATTTTTAATGTTCAGGTTTTCGAGCGATTGATAAATAATCATGTTGTAAAATTACGAAAGTGATGAGCAACATGTATTGTCAATGATTTTAGATGGTTGTTATTCTGAAACAGTATAACACAAATCGTTAAAAATTCCGGTGAGTGAAATAGTATCGCCTGAATCGTTCACAAGTTTACAATAAAAACTTCCGCTCACTCTTTTGGAAGAAGTGTTAATGTGATCTAAATCGAAATACTGGTCAATATCATTTTCCACATGAAAATAAATACCCGACTCGCTTAAATTTTTGATGTAAGTGGCTTCTGCGCCCTCACAAAAATTGTTGTTACAAACCAACAACGAATCGCTAACACCAAAAAAATAATAACTCTTAGCCAACACTCCGTTGGGTGGAGGTGACTGCCATTTCCAATTCGTGATGGTTAAATTTACATCGCCACTATCGATAGCCATTCTGAAAAACAGCCTGTTCGACTGCTCTCCGGTCGAATTGTCAAAAAACAAATTACAACGGGTGCGTATGGAATCGTATGCCACTCCTGCAAGCGATATGGTCATATAGCCCGATTGACAACTTCTCGTAAGGTCTGTGTTAGGTTTTCCGCAGGAAAATAAAATCCCTATAAACAAGCATACCCAACTTGTTGAAATAAAAGTTGATTTGCAAAAAAAATTATGTTTCATCAGAAAGGAGGTCGGGTCTGATTTTTTTGGTGCGTTCCAAGGCTTGTTCATGTCGCCAGTTTTCAATTTTAGCAGTATCGCCCGAAGTTAACACATCCGGAACTTTATTTCCTCTAAAAATTGCAGGGCGAGTATATACGGGAGGCGCTAATAAATTATCCTGAAAAGAATCGAACAGCGCAGAGGTTTCATCATTCAGCACGCCCGGGATCAGTCTGCCAAGGGCATCTGTAAGCACTAATGCCGGAAGTTCGCCCCCCGAAAGCACATAGTCTCCTATGGAAATTTCATGTGTGATATATAAATCGCGCACTCGTTGGTCAATGCCTTTGTAGTGTCCACAAAGAATAATAATGTTATTGAGTAGCGAAAGTTTATTGCATTCTTTCTGTGTGAGCAATGGTGCATCGGGAGTCATATAAATTACTGCATCATATTCGCGCTGCGATTTAAGGTGTTCAATACAGTTGACAATCGGCTCAGCCATGATAACCATTCCGGCACCTCCGCCAAATTGGTAATCGTCCACTTGTTTGTGTTTATTGGTAGAAAAATCTCTGAGATTTATGGTGTAAACTTCGAGCAAACCTTTTTCCTGCGCTCTCTTCAAAATGGAATGCTGTAACGGACTTTGAAGCAATTCGGGCAACACCGATATAATGTCTATGTGCATGGCAGCAAAGATGAAGCATTTTGAGTAAAAATTTAATGGAATTCTTTAGGAGGATTATGAAACTTTTTGCATTTACACAACAAGATAGCTTGAGCGATTAATCAACTCAGTTTGAAAATAAGCATCTAATCCGGCACAAGCTAATAGGTTTAATTAATCAAGTGCCGCAAAACCGTCAGGTGAAATATATTTTTCATCTACTTCAATATGTTGAATGCTGCCAATAACCAAAATGGTATCGTTTATTATAATGTCTATTTTCTCTTCAAATTTCATAAGTACTTTAACGGGTGCTTCTGCTACAAAGAGTACGTTAAACTCTGAGTGGTAATGCTCATTAAAGCCGCAGGCATCAAATTCTGATACCGAATTATCGCATTTAGCTGATGTTTGATGGGCTTTTATGTAATCTTTTGCCTCAACGTAATTGATGCTATATTAGTTGGTTTCTAAAATGTTGCCTAAAGTGTTTCTATTCACCGTAGCAGGACGACATATAAAGCCCCAAAGTGGTGAATTTGCTCCAATATGAATAAGAGAGTTAAAGATAGCCAAGTTACTTTGACCATTTTTAGATCTTGTTTCCAATTAAAGATACTTGCTTGAAACCCGGAAGTGAGTTTATCTGTTTAGTAAGGTAGCGATTTTCTAATTGGCTTATCTGCTCTTTATTAATAATCATTTCTTCCCTAAAGTTTAGAGGTTGCTATTTTAATTCATTGAAATTGACAATAACTAAAGAAAAAACTAACACATTGACAGAATAAACAACGAATGTTCCTTTTTTTTTTATTGAATAATCTAGGATAATGATTTCTTTTCTTACCTTTGATTCAACATGAACATCGGCAAGCAATATTATTTTGGATGCTATTTCTTTCAAACCCAATTGGGGCTTGGAGGAGTATTGCTTTGTTGAAGGAAAAACATTAAGCAAGAAAACTCAAAAAGTCCCGGTTCATCCGGGACTTTTTGTTTTTGAGATGAATGGTAATAAAATCTCGCTGGATGGCATGGCATTATTTCAGAAATTGCTTATTAAGTAACGATGAACAACAGTAAAAAAATCAAAGTAGCCATTCAAGGCATTGCCACTAGCTTTCATGACGTGGCTGCGCAAACTTATTTCAATGAACCGCTGGATATTGTGGAATCTGTCACCTTTCACTCGTTATGCGAAAAGCTGAAGGTTGGCGAAGCGGATTTTGCAGTGATGGCGATTGAGAACTCCATTGCGGGAAGTATCCTGCAGAATTACTTCCTATTACAGGATTATCATTTCTCCATTATAGGTGAGTTGTATTTGCCAATTCACATGCACCTGCTTGCACTCAATGGCGTGAGGATGGATGACTTGAACAGCATCGAATCGCATCCGATGGCACTGCGGCAATGCAGCGAATTTCTTCATCGGCTCAACGGCATTGAAATCAAGGAAAGCGATGACACAGCTCTTTCCGCGAAAAAAATCAAGGATAATAAACTACGGGATACAGCAGCCATCGGCAATGAACTGACCGCTAAAAAATTCGGGTTGCAGATTTTGGAAAGGCACATAGAGACACATAAAAAAAATTTCACTCGCTTTCTGATTCTTTCCCGCAAATCGAAATCAACAAAGGAATGTAATAAAGCTTCCTTGAGTTTTGAGGTGGCGCATGAAGTCGGCAGTCTTGCCGAAGCGCTGATGATTTTTAAAGAAAATAGCATCAATCTAACGAAAATTCAATCTATACCCATCATTGGTAAGCCTGCGGAATATTCGATACATGTGGATGTGGAATGGAAGAAGCGAAAAAATTACAATGATGCCCTTCACGCGGTGTTGAGAAAAGTGAGAAATCTGAATGTGTTGGGCGAGTACAAAAAAGCAGTCATTAAATTTTAAAGCGGCATGACCGCTGAACAAACAGCATGATACAACCCTCCAACAGAATCGCGCAAGTGGAAGAGTATTACTTTTCCAAAAAACTGGCTGAAGTGAAAACGCTGGATACGCCCGAAATGCGCGTCATCAATCTCGGCATCGGAAGCCCCGATCTTGCACCCTCCGAAAACGCTGTTAACGCGCTGATAGCGTCCGCGAAAAATCCCTCCAGTCACGGATATCAGAGTTACAAAGGCATTCCTCAGTTAAGAAAAGCCATTGCCGAATTCAGCAAAAGAATTTACAATATTTCGCTCGACTCCGAAACCATGATTCTTCCGCTCATGGGATCAAAAGAAGGCATCATGCACATCACGCTGGCATATGTGAACGAAGGCGATGAAGTGATGATACCTAATCCCGGGTATCCTACTTATTCTTCTGTTGCAGAAATTGCGGGTGCAAAAATTGTAACCTATGACTTGAAAGAAGAATTTGACTGGGGGGTGGATGTTGACGCATTGAAGAAAAAAGATTTATCGCGCGTAAAGCTTATGTGGGTGAGTTTTCCACACATGCCCACCGGGCGCACAGCATCGCGCGATGAAATGAAAGCATTGGTTGACCTTGCAAGGGAAAACGATTTTCTCATCATCAATGACAACCCTTACAGTCTGATTTTGAATGACCATCCATTGAGTATTCTTTCCATAGAAGGTGCGGATGAAGTTGCCCTTGAATTGAATTCGCTCAGCAAATCGCACAACATGGCGGGATGGCGCGTGGGATGGGCGGCAGGAAGAAAAGATTTCATTGACGCGATGCTGCGCGTGAAAAGCAATATGGATTCCGGCATGTTTCTCGGCATTCAACACGCTGCAATCGAGGCGTTGAAAAATGGAGAGGAATGGTTTCAGAAGCAGAATGAGATTTACTCCGAAAGAAAAACTGCTGCTTATAAGATATTGAACGAGCTCGGATGCGCGTATTCCCAAAATCAATCGGGCATGTTCGTATGGGCGAAAACTCCGGATAAAATTGATGACGTTGAAAAATGGATTGATGAAATACTTTACTCAACTAAAGTGTTCATCACCCCCGGTTTCATTTTTGGAGATGCGGGAAAGCGGTTTATCCGTATTTCACTTTGCAGCCCGGTTGAGAAAATGAATGAAGCGTTAATAAGAATAAGAAATTTCAATGTTTAAAATTTATCATTCTATGCCACATATCTCACATCTAAAGTCTAATATCAAAACATGAAAATCTCAATTATCGGCATCGGCTTAATCGGAGGCTCCATGGCGCGCGACTTGCGGAAAGCGAATCTTGCGAAGGAATTGATTGGCGTTGATAACAATAAGACACACGGGCAGAAAGCGGTGAAACTTGGATTGGTGGACAAGATGCTTCCAATCGAAAAAGCCGTTCCATCGGCAGATCTTGTCATTCTGTCCATCCCTGTCAACGCCATGCAGTCCACCCTGCCCTATGTACTGGATCTCATCAATAAAAATGCAATCGTGATTGATACCGGTTCTACCAAATGCCAGGTATGCCGCGTGGTCGCCAATCATGCAAAGCGGAAGCAATTTGTTGCAGCGCATCCGATAGCGGGTACCGAAAATTCCGGACCTGAAGCTGCCATGGAAGATTTGTTCCGCAATAAAACAAACATCATCTGCGAAAAATTAAAATCATCGAAACAAGCGCTAAATGTTGCGAAAAAAATATTCCATACGCTCGGCATGAAAACGGTTTTCATGGAGCCGAAAGACCATGACAAGCATGTGGCTTATGTATCACACCTTTCGCACGTCAGTTCTTTCCTGCTCGGGCAAACCGTCCTTGATATTGAAAAAGACGAAAAGAGCATTTTTAACCTCGCGGGCAGCGGCTTTTCCTCCACGGTGCGGTTGGCGAAAAGCTCTCCCGACATGTGGGCGCCCATTTTCGAGCAGAACACCGAATATCTCAGTCAGGCGCTGGTGGAATATATTATGCACCTTCAGCGATTTCATTATCATTTAATGAAGCGCGACACGAAAGAACTGCTGCGCATGATGACACGCGCCAATGAAATCCGTAGGGTATTAGACGGCATTGAACTGAAAACAAATGGTAATCAAAAATAAATCAAAATATTTACGGATTACTGTTTGCCGCTTAAAGAAAAACAAACCGTAAACCGTAAACGTGTTATCCCTAAACTTTTCTCATGAAACACACATTAAACATCGAACCCGTTTCAAGCTGGCTGAAGACAGCCAAGCCGCTCATCGTCAGCGGACCCTGTAGTGCTGAAAGCGAATCCCAAATGGTGAACACAGCGAAACAGCTCGCCTCATTAAACAAAGTGCATATCCTTCGCGCGGGCATTTGGAAGCCCCGCACACGACCGGATCAATATGAAGGCGTGGGCGAAACCGGGCTGAAATGGCTCATATCAGCAAAGAAAGAAACAGGCTTGCCTGTAACCACCGAAGTGGCGAATGCCGCCCACACAGAGGCCTGCCTAAAAGCGGGCGTAGACATTTTATGGATTGGTGCGCGCACCACGGTGAATCCTTTTTCTGTGCAAGAAATTGCTAATGTGTTGAAGGGGGTTGATATTCCGGTATTCGTGAAGAATCCCGTGAATCCCGATTTGGAACTGTGGATAGGCGCACTGGAAAGATTGAACAGAGCCGGTATCACTAAGCTCGTTGCCATCCATCGCGGCTTTTCGTCATTCGACAAAAACGGTCCTTTCCGCAATGCACCCATGTGGGACATTCCAATTGAACTGAAAGTGCGCCATCCCGAATTGGAAATCATTTGCGACCCCAGCCACATTTGCGGACAGCGCGAACTCATTCCCTTCATTGCGCAAAAAGCATTCGACCTCGACATGGCAGGCTTGATGATCGAAAGCCACATTAATCCTGATTCGGCATTGAGCGATGCGAAACAGCAGATCACTCCGGCTACGCTTGGAAAAATCCTGAATGAACTGATTGTGAGAACCGCTTCATCGGCAGATAAAATTTTCAAAGACCAACTCACTACGCTTCGCGAGCAGATTAACAAAATAGATGATGACGTCATGCACACGCTTGCCGCTCGCATGAAAATTTCGGAGCAAATCGGAAACTACAAGCGCGACAACAACGTCACAATTTTGCAGGTGAGCCGCTGGGAGGAAATTATTCAAACCCGTCTCGCGCAAGGTAATGCAATGGGATTAAGCGAAGATTTTGTCAACAGCCTATTGAAGTTGATTCATCAGGAATCTATTTCAGTGCAGCAAAAGGTGATGAACGAGAAGACTGAAAAGTCATAAGACTCTCCGTTGAAATAGTGGCGTTTTGATATCCGTATATTCATTATTAACCTAGCTAAAATTCAACTTGCAAATGCGACTTTTGTTAAAGAGTTATAATATTAATATTACATAAAAGTCGAGTCGCATTCTTTCCCTATTATTTAATTTGTTTTGCACTTCTTGCAGCTGGTTGTTTTTGATTTTAGTAAAGTCTGATATTTTGGGAGAATCTGTCTTACTAATCGGTTGTAATTTTCATTACATCCTCTTCCCAGTATGATAGGGTGTGCAAATTAAAACCCTGATTTTAGTTTTTTAGATACGTTTTTTATTCAGTGCGAACTCTATGCCTTTATTGCAGTAATGTCTTTAAACTTTTTCAGAAAACATAATTGATTATGTGTGCAGAAAAGTTGTCGGGGGAGGGTGATTCGTTTGATTTTAGGGTCAAAACTATCCAAAAAAATAGGACTTCAAAAAGATATTTCTAACTTGCATTTAAGCTCTTTACAATCGTTAATTTAAAAGGAGAATGGAAGAGTTGAAGCATAATTGTACTTTATTATTTGTTAAAAAGGACGTAGGATGTGGTGAAATTGTTTCATGTCCAGTAGATTACTTAACTCAACTATTGTTAAAGGTGTATTAGAAAGAAAATATGACTCAAGTTGTTTTGCCTTTTAATTATCAAGGAAAGGTAGCTGCGCCAGCATCTAAAAGCTACCTTCAGCGAGCAATTGCCATTTCTATACTTGGAAGCCAAGCATGTACTATCGAAAATTTTTATCCGAGTAAGGATGCCCTGGCTGCTATTCGTATAGCGAAAAGTTTGGGGGCAAGTATTGAAGTTTTTGACCAAAAATTAGTTGTTAAAAAGAACGAGAGACAACTTGATGAGGTTAAAATCAACTGTGGGGAGTCGGGTTTAAGCACACGAATGTTTAGTCCAATTGCAGCAACATTTCCCAGAAAATCCACAATAACGGGCGAAGGCTCTATGATGAGTCGCCCTATAAACATGATTGAGGAAGCCTTGGTTCAACTAGGAGCAAAGACTACTTCTAATAAGGGCTTTCTTCCACTCTGTATAGAAGGGCCTATTTTACCCTCAGAAATTGAGATTGATGGCTCAGAAAGCTCTCAGTTACTAACAGGACTTTTAATCGCATTACCACTTTTACGAGGAAAAAGTGTGGTACAGGTAACCAATTTAAAAAGTATTCCTTATGTGCAAATGACATTGGATATATTAGGGCATTTTGGCATTGAGATTAAACACGATAATTTCAATCGTTTTGAAATTAAGGGAGGGCAGATGATAAGTGCATCGAGCTACTATGTTGAAGGGGATTGGAGTGGGGCGTCTTTTCATTTGGTGGGAGCGGCAATTTCTGGAAAAGTAACTGTTAGCGGCTTAAACTGCCAATCTGCTCAGGCTGACAAAGCCATTTTGGATGCTATAATAAGCTGTGGAGGAGCGGTGTCTACGTTTGAAAATGAGGTGGTGGTTAAAAAGAATCAACTACGAGCATTCCAATTTGATGCAACCCATAGCCCTGATTTGTTTCCACCGCTGGCTGTGCTTGCTGCATGTTGCGAAGGAACCAGTAAAATTAAAGGAATATCAAGGTTGAAAAACAAAGAAAGTAATAGGGCTCAGACCATTCGCGAAGAATTCTTAAAACTAAATATTGAGGTTAAAAATGTTGGGGATGTAATGTACATTGAAGGCTCAAAAGTCAAAGGAGGGAAGGTTTCTTCCCGCAATGATCACAGAATAGCCATGGCAACTGCTATACTTGCTTCTGTTGCTGATGGAAAGATCGAAATTGAAGATAGTAGGGCCGTGGACAAATCATACCCAACTTTCTTTGAAGACCTTAAAACTGTTTCTCAGGATAGAAATTAATTGAATACACAATCGTTTTTTCTGAATGTATATAAGTGCGCAATCAAAATTGAAGACACGACTTCAAAAAATATATTATGGCAGATGGGGAACTTTTTTAAGAAGAAAAGTTTGTGCTAAGAAGCCGCTATGTTATTGAAACTGTATATGATGAATTGAAAAACATTTGTCAGGTAGAGCTTAACGCCCAACCAATAGCTTTTCAGTCAAACAAATCAATTACTGTTTTAATAGGAAGATTTGTTTTTATTTGTTCTAATCAGGAGATAATTTTCTGCGCAACATAATCACCTACCTCATTGCAAGAGCTGTTTCCACCTATGTCCTCTGTTCGGATATTATTTGCAAGGGCATTCTCTACTGCTTTGTTTATTGAGTTACTTTCTTCTATTAATCCAAACGAAAGCTCGAGCATCATGGCAGCAGATAGAATGGTGGCAAGAGGGTTTGCTTTATCTTTTCCGGCAGCTTCCGGAAAAGAGCCATGGATAGGTTCATATAATGCAATTTTGGATCCTACGGAGGCAGAAGGCAACATTCCGAGGGATCCGGTAATCACTGATGCTTCGTCTGTGAGAATGTCTCCAAATAAATTTTCGGTTAGTATCACATCGAAATGCGAAGGTTTGAGAATAAGTTTCATAGCTGCACTGTCAACATACATTGTTTCTAATGTAATATCGGGATGGTTCTTTGCATATTCCGCAACCACTTCTCTCCATAGTTGAGAAGTGGCAAGCACGTTTGCTTTATCTACCAGAGTTACTTTTTTTCTTCTTGCTTTAGCATAAGTAAAAGCAAGTTCTGTTATTCTCAAAATTTCCTTTCGTGTATAGCGGCAGGTATCAAATGCTTCTTCTTGATTTTTTCCGCGCGGCTCACCGAAATAAATACCGCTTGACAATTCGCGCAGCACGACAAAGTCAATATCTTTTACAATATTTTCTTTAAGCGGAGAAGCAGAACTTAATTGTTTATAGGTTTTTACCGGACGAATGTTCGCGTAGAGATCAAGCTGCTTTCTCATAGCAAGCAGCCCTTGTTCAGGTCTAACTTTTGCCTGCGGGTCGTTGTCGTATTTTGGATGACCGATAGCACCGAACAAGATTGCATCGGAGGAAGTGCAGAGTTCCAGCGTTTCTTTTGGAAAAGGATTGCCCGTAGCATCAATAGCAGCTGCGCCAATCAATCCTTCATTCAAAATAAAATGATGCCCAAATTTTTTCTCAATGGCATGAAGTGTTTTTACTGCCTGTGTAATTACTTCGGGACCTATACCATCACCGGGTAATACCGCGATTCTCTTTTCCATAACTTATTCCTGAAGTGAATTTTCAAATTGAACAATCTTATCCTTTATGCTCATTAAATAATCAATGTCGTCAAAGCCATTGAGCATACATTTTTTCTTGTAGGCATCAATTTCGAAATGCTCTTTCTCTAAATCACCGATGCTAATGTATTGCTCAACTAGATTTACAGTTACTTCAAGTGTTGGTAATTCTTTAATCTTTTTAAACAGCAAAGAGAGAAACTCTGGTGAAACCTGAACGGGCAACAGACTATTGTTTAAGGCATTGTTTTTAAAAATGTCTGCAAAGAAACTGGAGACCACTACTTTGAACCCATAATCGCTAATAGCCCAAGCTGCGTGCTCGCGACTGGAACCGCATCCGAAATTTTTACCTGCTACTAAAATCTTACCGCTGTACGTAATATCGTTCAATACAAAAGCTTTAACAGGTTGATTGTTTTCATCATACCGCCAATCACGAAAAAGATTATCACCAAAACCGGAATCTCTTGTCAACAATTTTAAAAAGCGCGCGGGAATGATTTGGTCCGTATCAATATTCTCTATCGGCAAGGGAACACAGGTGGAAGTAAGTGTGGCAAATTTCTCCATTTATAAATATTCTCTTGGGTCAGTAATTTTTCCGGTGAGTGCTGTAGCAGCTGCGGTTAAAGGACTTGCTAGAAAAGTGCGCGAACCGGGTCCTTGTCTTCCTTCAAAGTTTCTATTAGAAGTAGAGACACAGTAAGCCCCTTTCGGGATTTTATCTTCATTCATTCCTAAGCATGCAGAGCAACCTGCCTCTCGCAGTTCAAATCCAGCATCTTCCAATATGCGGTCTAATCCTTCCCGTTTTGCCTGTTCGCGTACCTGCTTGGAACCGGGGACAATCCAGGCAATGATGCCATCTGCTTTCTTCTTTCCTTTTACCAGTTGCGATACTAAACGCAGGTCTTCGATTCTTGAATTGGTGCAACTGCCAATGAATACATATTCAACAATTAAATCCTGCAATTTGCTACCTGCTTTTAAATCCATGTATGCCAATGACTTTTGTAATTCGCGGTTGTCGTTTTCTGAACTCAACGATGCAGGAATATTACCATTCACTTTGATGCCTGTTCCCGGATTAGTTCCATAGGTTATCATCGGTTCAATATCTGCTCCGCTAAAATGTAGTTCCTTATCGAATACAGCATCGGCATCGGAATACAACGCTTTCCAATTTGCAACGGCTTGTTCAAATGCTTCTCCTTTGGGAGAGAATTCGCGATTGCGGAGATATTCAAATGTGGTATCATCAGGGGCTATTAATCCGCCTTTAGCTCCCATCTCGATTGACATGTTACAAATGGTCATTCTCGCTTCCATTGAAAGAGAAGTGATTGCAGAACCAGCATATTCTACAAAATATCCTGTGCCACCAGAAGTAGAAATTTGTGAGATGATGTAGAGTATCACATCTTTCGAGACTACTCCTTTGCCGAGTGTTCCGTCAATGGTGATCCGCATTTTTTTTGGCCGCTTCTGTAACAGGCATTGCGTAGCAAGCACTTGTTCAACTTCGCTTGTTCCAATTCCAAAAGCAATAGTTCCAAACGCTCCATGCGTTGAAGTGTGGCTGTCACCGCAAACGATGGTCATGCCGGGTTGAGTTAATCCTAGTTCAGGTCCTATAACATGAACGATGCCCTGGAAGGGGTGATTAAGCCCGTATAATTCAATTCCGTATTTCTTACAGTTCTCAGTTAGCTTCTCAACCTGAAAGCGAGAAAGCTTTTCCTGAATGGGAAGATGCTGGTTCTTGGTAGGCACATTGTGGTCGGCAGTGGCGATGGTTTTTTCCGGACGAAAAACAGATATGCCTCTTTTTTCTAAACCTTCAAACGCCTGTGGTGTAGTGACTTCGTGAATGAAATGGCGGTCTATGTAGAGCACTTCGGGACCTTCGTCCTGACGTTCTACGATATGCTTGTCCCAAATCTTATCAAACAAAGTTTTTCTCATTCTAATCGGCCTGATTTATAATTTATTGATAGCGTCCAGATATGCTTTAGCTGTGGCATGAATAGTATCGGTATCGGAGCCAAAGCCGTAATAGAAATTGCCATCCTTCGAAATCTGAATGTGCACTTTGCCCAAATCATCACTGCCTCCTGTAATAGCCTGCACAAGATATTCCTCGAGTCTTACATCTACACCTGTAACCTTGGTGATAGCTTTTATTGTGGCATCCACAGGTCCGTTGCCTTCTTCTTCCGCTTCTATATACTTTCCGTTTTTATTCAGAATTATTCTTGCGCGTGCAGGTTTATCCTTTCCACATTCTACTTTCAGGTAATCAATCTCCAGGATTCTTCCCGTGCCCTGCAGATTCATAATCTGCATCAAATCTTCATCAAATATTTCTTTGCGTTGGTCAGCTAATTCAAGAAATTTCTCGTAAGCAACATCCAAATTTTCTTTCGATAACTCTAATCCAAGTTTTTCTAACCGATGCTTGAGAGCAGCGCGTCCGCTTCGTGCAGTTAACACAATCAACGATTCAGGAATTCCCACATCGCGCGGGTCAATAATTTCATAGTTCTCTCTGTTCTTCAGCATTCCATCCTGATGAATACCTGAAGAATGTGCAAAAGCATTTCTTCCAACAATCGCTTTGTTCGGCTGAACAGGCATACGCATCAAACGGGTAATTAATCGACTTACCGGATAAATCTTTTTTATGTTGATGCCTGTTTGCAATCCAATATCATGGTTCCGAATAATCATTGCACTTTCTTCCAGCGAAGTATTGCCCGCGCGCTCACCGATACCATTGATGGTTACTTCCATCTGCCGCGCACCATTCATAAGTCCTGCCATTGTGTTAGCAGTTGCCAAACCAAGATCGTTATGACAGTGTACCGAGATAATTGCTTTATCAATATTGGGCACGTGCTCCATCAGATACTTTATCTTTTTTCCATACACTTCCGGGAGGCAGTAGCCCGTAGTGTCGGGAATATTTACTACCGTAGCTCCTGCTGCAATAACTGTTTCCACCATTTTTGCAAGGAATTCTAAATCGGCTCTTCCCGCATCTTCACAATAGAATTCGACATCATCAACAAAATTCTTTGCATAGCTAGTTGCCCAAACAGCACGCTCCAGAATAGCTTCTCGGGTGGTTTTTAATTTATGAAAGATATGCTGGTCGGAGCTGCCCGTACCCGTGTGAATTCTTTTCCGCTTGGCATACTTGAGCGCATCAACTGCGCAATCAATATCCTCCTTTACTGCTCTTGTAAGAGCACAGATAACGGGTTTGGAAACCGCTTTCGAAACTTCTACAATTGATTTAAAATCTCCGGGGCTTGAAATGGGGAAGCCCGCTTCAATAATATCGACTCCTAAATCTTCAAGGGCTATGGCTATTTCAATCTTCTCGATGGTATTCAGCTGACAACCGGGTACCTGCTCTCCATCGCGAAGTGTGGTGTCGAATACATATATTTTATCTTTCATTCCTAATTAAAATAAAAAGGTCGCAAAGATACTATTTATTTTTACTCAAATACACTTCGTGGGGACGCTCCTTTGCCTGTGGAGAAGAATAACAGCCAGCCTTGTATATCAATGCATTTCACTCGCACTCCAAAGCCACGATCTTCTGAATGATATTGATTGCGGCTATTTAAAGAGAGCGGAAGTCGCGCAGGGGTTCAGTCGTTGCGTTTGATGTTCCCTTTCACAGACAAACAAAGAAAGGGAAGACTTGAGTTTTTAAGAGTAGCCCTTGGATTATAACAGAATCACTCATACTTAGTAAGCATTTAATAATTATAGGTTAACCGTAGACTTTAAGAAATTTAATTTGTTTACCAACACTCTAAATTCTTCAAAATTTAAGTTCTGCTGTCCGTCAGAAAAAGCTTTTTCGGGTTCAAAGTGCATTTCTACAATAGCACCATCTGCTCCTGCTGCCAAACTTGCCAAAGTAATTTTTTCTACATGTTTACGAATGCCTATGCCATGTGATGGATCTGCAATTACAGGTAAATGACTTTTTTCTTTTAATATAGGTATGGCATTAATATCAAACGTATTTCGATATGCATTCTCAAATGTTCTGATACCGCGTTCGCATAACATCAATTTTTCATTTCCAGCGGAAAAAATATACTCAGCAGATTGTAACAACTCATCAATTGTACCAGAAATACCACGCTTTATCATTACTGGTTTATCTATTTCCCCTAAAGCATCAAGTAGGTTAAAGTTTTGTGTATTGCGTGCACCTACTTGGAAAATATCTACATAATCTGCCATCTCCTTAATTTGAGAAACCTGCATTACTTCAGTAATGATTTTTATATCGTGTGCTTTACATTGTGTATGAAACATTTTTAAACCATCAATACCTAAACCTCTAAATGAATATGGCGAACTACGTGGTTTATAAACTCCACCACGCATAATTTTGACATTATTTTTTACCAATTCTTTTACAATGCGTTCTACTTGCGCTTCGTTTTCAATAGAGCAAGGACCAGCCATTAAAGTAAAATCTCCTTCTTGAATAACTACCCCATCGCCCAAATCAATTTTGGTGGGGTTTACTTTCCATTGGCGAGAAACCAATTTATAGCTATCTGTAACACGATGTACATCTTTTACACAAGCCAGATTTCCGATGTGTCTTATATCGAATTCTTTTGTAAGAATGCATACCAAATAATGATTGAATTGCGTGTTTATTTCAACGGTTTTTATGTTGTTTTGTGCTAACAGTTCGTCTAATGCCAGTCGCGCTTGAGCGGTGCAATTATTATGAAGTTGAATAATCATTTACGTATGTTTTTAATAAATGTTTGAATACTTTCTTTTGCTATTCCGTATTGTTTTAAATGCTGAATAAATGCAGTACCGATAATTGCTCCATTGCTATATTTACAAGCATTTTCATAGGTTTCTTTGTCTTTAATACCAAAACCAATAATCGTTGGATTCTTCAAATTCATGCCTTTTATTCTATTGAAGTAATCGGTTTGTAAATCCATTGTTTTGTTGCCTCCCGTAATACTGTTTGATGACACCATATACACAAAACCCTTTGATAAATTGTCAATCTGGTGAATACGTTCTGTGCTTGTTTCGGGTGTGATAAGCAAAATATTAGCGATGTTATTTTCCTCAACCATCGTTTTTAATTTATGCTCAAAATAATCTAAGGGCATATCAGGTATAATAACACCATCAATACCAGTTTCTCTACATTTAGTAAAAAATTCCTTTTCACCAAATTGTAATATAGGATTCAGGTAACCCATTAAAATTAACGGTAGTTGCGTATGCTGTCTAACCTCTTTAAGTTGTTCAAATAACACAGACAATGTCATACCATTTTGTATGGCTTGTCCGCTGCTTTGCTGAATTACCGGTCCGTCTGCTAAAGGGTCGGAAAATGGAAAACCAATTTCTACAATATCAACACCTGCTTCATCTAGATGTTTGATGATGCTTAGCGTATCGTTTAAATTAGGGAAACCTGCAGTAAAATAAATAGAAAGCAAATTGTTTTTGTTTTGTTGAAAGTTCATATCTATTCTGTTCATCTCACATAAATTTTTGATAGGTTAACATGTCTTTATCACCTCTACCCGAAAGATTAATCACCACAACGTCACTTGGTATTAGTTTCATTTTATGCAAATAAGCTAAAGCATGTGCACTTTCTAAAGCAGGAATAATACCATCTACTTTAGATAAATGAAAGGCAGCATCTAATGCTTCTTGGTCGGTTACATTTACCACTTGAGCTTTGCCGGTATCGTGCAAATAAGAATGCACAGGACCAATACCCGGATAATCTAATCCTGCTGAAATGGAATGTGGCTCAACAATTTGTCCATCATCGGTTTGTATTAAATAGGTTTTACTACCATGAATAATTCCTTTTTTTCCTAAAGCTATTGTAGCTGCAGTTTTGCCTGAATTTACGCCTTCTCCACCTGCTTCAACGGCAATCAATTTAGTTTTTCTGTTATCAATAAAATGATAGAATGCACCGATAGCATTGCTGCCTCCACCCAAACACGCAATAACATAATCAGGATTTTCATTTCCTGTTTTTTCTTTCAGTTGTACTTTTATTTCTTCGCTAATTACCGACTGAAACTGAGTTACCAAATCAGGATAAGGATGAGGCCCTACAACAGAACCAATGATGTAATGTGTATCCACGGGATTATTTATCCACTCGCGGATGGCTTCGTTGGTAGCATCTTTTAGCGTTTTACTTCCACTAGTAGCTGCTACTACTTTTGCCCCTAAAATACGCATACGCTCAACGTTGGGTTTTTGGCGTTCAATATCAATTTCGCCCATAAAAATGGTGCAGTCGAGGTTCATTAATGCACAAGCCGTTGCAGTTGCTACACCGTGCTGACCAGCCCCTGTTTCGGCTATAATTCTTTTTTTGTTTAAACGCTTAGCTAACAACACCTGACCAATAGCATTATTAATTTTATGTGCACCTGTGTGATTTAAATCTTCTCTTTTTAAAAAAATTTGTGCGCCAAATTGTGCTGATAAATTTTTAGAAAAAAATAAAGGGGTTGGTCGGCCAACATAATCGCGTAATAAGTTTTTAAATTCTTTTTGAAACGAATCAGATTGAATGATTTGCTCGTATTGTTCTTGCAATTCTTTTACGTTGGGATAAAGCATTTCCGGAACGAACGCCCCACCAAACTCTCCGTAATAGCCATATTTATCTGGTTTTGTATGGTTCATAATTCTTTATTTTAGTGGTTAAAATGTGTGCTAATTCGAACGATTTTGATGCTGGTTCTAATTCAATTTTACTGTTGATATCTAACCCAAAAAGTTGTGGATGCGTAATGGAAAGTGCTTCCTCTATATTTTCTACACCTATGCCACCACTTAATAAGAAAGGCGTACCGAGTTGATACTTATTGAGTACCTCCCAATTAAACGAAATGCCATTTCCACCTTTTTCTTTGCCTTTTGTATCGAATAAAAAATAATCGCAAAATTTTTGGTACGGTGCTAACTGTGAAAAATCAAAAGCATCATCTACTTGAAATGCCTTGATAATGCGGATGTTTTTTACATTTAATTTTTCACAATACACTACCGATTCGTTGCCATGCAATTGCACAACATCTAAACCATAATCTTCAATTTTTTGCAATACCATCTTTTCATCTTCATCTACAAAAACACCCACTTTACGAATGGATTTTGGTAATGATTGAATAACTCTTCTATCTAAATGTCCTCCTACAAAGCGTGGAGATTTTTCGTAAAAAATAAAACCCATCATGTCAATGTTTAGCTTAGCTAGTTCATTGATGTTAGAAGGTATTTTTAAACCACATATTTTAATTAGCATCGTGAAGTTGTTTTATCAATTCTTTACATTTTTCAGGCGGATTGCTATAGCGCATGAAGTATTCGCCAATTAAAAAACCGTTGAAGCCGTTTTGTTTTAGTTGTTGCATCGTTTGTGCCGAATCAATACCACTTTCTGCAATTTTTAGCACTTCTTTCGGGAGCAAATTTGCCAAGCGAATGCTGTTTTCAATATCCACTTCAAAAGAGTTTAAATTGCGGTTGTTGATGCCCGCTAAATCAATTACTGCTTGTTCGTTTTGTCTGATTTCTTCTTCGTTGTGAAACTCTAAAAACACTTCTAATCCTAAGCTTTTAGCAAAATGCGAAAACTGTGCAATTTCTTTTGGCGAAAGCATTTTAGCAATCAATAGCACCACATCGGCACCCATCGATTTGGCTTCAATAATTTGGTATTCGTCTACAATAAAATCTTTGCGCAAAATGGGACAGTAATTAAATTTTCGGGCGGTTTGCAAATCATCTTTTTTCGCACCAAAAAAATATTCATCGGTAATTACAGACAATGCAGAGGCGCCCGATTGCATATATCCCAGCGTAACTTCCTGCACATTGGCATATTTGTTTATATCGCCTTTAGAAGGTGATTTGCGTTTAAACTCTGCGATAATGCCACTTCGTGAACTATCAGAAATGTATTTTTTCATCGACACACAAGCTGATGAAAAGTAAGGTGATTGCTCTAATAATTTTGCAGGATACAGCTCTTTTTTTGCGGCTACCTCCGAAAGTTTATGTTGCTTAATTTGTTCTAAAATAGTCATGATAATTGTTTTAATGCGTTGAATGATTGTAATGTTTTTAAACCAAAAAGGGAGTCTTTCGCTCTTTCAATGGCTTCTGTAATTTCTATGTTTTGATGCGTTTTAATGGCTAAAGCGGCATTTGCCAACACCACTTCGTTTTGGGCTTTTGTGCCTTCTCCCTTAAGAATCGTCATAAAAATTTTTGCTGCTTCTTCTACCGTATCGCCACCATGAATTTCCACAAGTGAAACTGCATGAAACCCAAAATAATTGGGTTTAATGATATGCTCTTCGTTTTCAGAAATAAGTTTGCATTCATCGGTTAAAGAAACTTCATCAAACCCATCTAAGGCATGAATAATGGCGTATTGCATCTGTTCCTCTTGAAACAAATACTGATACATCCGCGCCAATTCTAAGCTAAACACACCTACCAATTGCACTTTTGGTTGTGCAGGATTTACCAGTGGCCCTAACATATTAAAGAATGTTTTTACGCCCAATTCTTTGCGCACAGGTGCAACAAATTTCATGGCAGGATGGAATTGTGGGGCATGCAAAAAGCATATGTTGGCTTTGTCTAATTGCTGTTTTAGTTTGCTTTCTTCAGTATGAAAACGAATACCCAATTGCTCTAACACGTTTGATGAACCAGACACCGAAGAAACTCCATAGTTACCGTGTTTTGCCACAGGAACATTTGCCCCAGCCACAACAAACGATGATAAGGTAGAAATATTAAACGTGTTTTTTCCATCGCCACCCGTGCCACATACATCCATAGCATTGTATTCTGATAGATTTACAGTGTGACACAAATCTAATAGGGCCTCTCTGAATCCCTTTAGCTCATCAAGAGTAATATTACGCATGATAAAAGCGGTGAGAAACGATGCAATTTGATAATGGTTGTACTTGCCCGAAGCAATATCAATTAATATCGTTTTTGCTTCTGCTTTCGATAAGGTTTTATGTTGATATAAATGCTCTAAAATTTCCTTCATAACAATCAATGTTTAATCCAATTGGCAATAATTTGTTTTCCGTTTTCTGTCAAAACTGATTCCGGATGAAACTGAACACCTCGCACATCATAGGTTTTATGAGCAATAGACATAATATTACCCTTTTCATCTTTTGCTAAAACCTCAATATTATTTCCCAGTGTTTTTTCTTCCACTACCCACGAATGGTAATGACCGATATTAAATTCACTTGGAGTATTTTCAAATAAATAATCTTCTTTTAAAAAATTAATTTTTGATTTAACACCATGTAATGGTTCTTCTAAGTTTTTTAGTGTGGCACCAAAAATTTCTGCAATGGCCTGATGACCTAAACACACACCCAATATGCTTTTTGAAGGTGCAAAACATGTTATTATTTCGGGCATTAAACCTGCATCTTTTGGTATTCCCGGTCCGGGAGAAAGCAGTATTTTATCGTGCGATTCAATTTCATCTAAAGAAATTTTATCGTTTTTAACAATGGTGATGTCTTCTACGCCTAAGTTGTAGAGCATGTGCACCAAGTTGAATACAAAAGAATCGTAGTTATCTATTACTAATATTTTCATAGCTCTAAATTGTTTTTGCTAATTCGATAGCTTTTCTTAAAGCGGATAATTTATTATTTACTTCATTTAATTCACTTTCAGGATTCGATTTGGCTACAATTCCACAACCCGCCTGATAATGCAACTCATTTTTAAAACTTAAAAATGAACGAATAAAAATGGCATGATTAAACGCTCCACTGAAACCCATATAACCAACTGCTCCACCATAATGCCCTCTGCTATTGGGCTCATTTTCGTCAATAATTTGCATAGCTCTGTGCTTAGGTGCACCCGATAATGTACCAGCTGGGTAAGTATTTCCTAAGATTTCTACAGGATTATAATCCTCTTCCAAAACTGCACTTACTTTAGATACCAAGTGAATGACATGCGAATAATATTCAACTTGCTTAAAACTTTCCACTTTTACATTCTTACTATTTATACTCAAGTCATTACGCGCTAAATCTACCAGCATAATATGCTCAGCATTTTCTTTCGGATCGTTGCTAAGTTGAATGGCTAATTGTTCATCTTCTTTTACATTTCCTGTACGTTTAAATGTTCCTGCAATAGGATTTATGGTTGCTTTTTGCTGAGCAATAGTCAATTGTGCCTCGGGTGAAGAGCCAAAAATTTTGAAGTTTCCGTAATCGAAATAAAACAAATATGGAGAGGGATTGATAGATCGCAACGCACGATATACATTGAACTCATCTCCTTTAAAGCACATTTTAAATTTTCGGGATAAAACCACTTGAAACACATCACCCAAATAGCAATGCTGAATGCCTTTTTTTATTCCGGTCAAAAATGCTTCGTCAGTAAAATTGGAGGTTTCTTTTTCGGTTTGATAAAACTTAAATTGGTTCACAGCCCTGCGTTGAACAATATCATTTAATTCTTCAATGGCTGATGTTTCACCATCTAAAAGATGCTCTATAATATACAACTCATTGTTAAAGTGATTAAACACTATAAGGTATTTAAACACATGGTACTGAATAAGCGGAAGTGTAAAGTCTTGTTTCGAAAATTCAATATTCTCAAATAAAGGAATGGCATCATAAGATGTATAACCAAATAGACCGTTGCTCACAAAATCAAACGGTAAATCATCAGCTTTAAAGCGTTCGCTAAAAGCATACAATTCAGCAGAAATAGAAATTTCATTGGTTTTCAGTTGCCGATTTCCGTTGGGCAGTGTTATTTCTGTTTCATCTCTATTTACCACAAAAGATGCAATTGGCTGCAAACACAAGTAAGAATAGCTGTTTTCTTTGCTTTTGTAATCTGAACTTTCAAGCAAAAAACTGTGCGGAAATTTATCTCGTATTTTCAGATATAACTCCACAGGCGTGTGTGTATCGCTGAGTGTTTTTATGTAATTGGTTTTAAATTGTATGTTCATGTTGTTTGTTGATTTTAAAATTTTGGGTATAAAAAAAACCCGCTGGATTCAGCGGGCTTTTAAATATTTCATTTTACAAAATTACAGAAGCTACCAACAGAACCCTATTCGGAATTGAGTTAGCCACCACCATGCGTTATTTTGTAATTGTTTGTTCATTTTAAAAAAGAATATTGATGTAAATGTAACATTTCTTTTTAGAATAACATTGTGCATAATTCCATTAAACAACTAGTCGTCCCAATGCAACAGGAAAATTATTATTTGAAGACATGCCGGGCTGACACTATAGTTATTCCATTAACAGGATATTAGGAATACTCACTAGATAACTCAATCGAATTAAACAAAAGATGAACTTTTCGAGGCAGTAGTTAATTTCCACCGAAATTTACACTAAGAGATGTTTGAAAAACTTCATCCAAAAAATAATGTATAAAAGTTGAGTTGAAGAAAAAGCGCTAAGTGATGAGCCTAGCCATAGGAATATACCACGGCATATTAGACAAAAAGAAACATGGCAAGGAGTTATCCAAAAAAACAAGAGCAGCGCAACAAACAAAAATCAAGCGTTCGGGCAGCCTTAGAGCATCCGTTTGCATTTATGAGAAAGAAACTGAAAATGGGTTTAGCCACAGCCAAAACAAAAGCCCGCAATGCACTCCGGTTCGATATGAACTTTATTGTTTACAATGTGCTGCGAGCAGCCTATTTGCTGAAAATAAAACCGGTTTGATGGTATACGTGCGCCTAATGATGAAAAATGAAAGAAAATCAGACATAAAAAGCAAAAACAACAGAAATCTAAGTTCAATTTTGAGTGAGTTCAGGAGAAAATCAGTTCTTGAAACTCAAAAAAAACAGTAACAAGAAATATAATTTTGTTTAAAACCAGTTTTTCAAAGGACTCAACATATATTTGACGCTTCAAAATAAAATAAAAATGAAACACTATAAAATTAAGTTGATTGTATTCTTTTTAGGCATTAGCATAATATCACGGGCACAACAAGGAACTACTGCCGCTGGCGGAGATGCTTCGGGCACCGGTGGGACTGTTTCTTATACTGTTGGACAGGTAGTTTACACTGCTAATACGGGAACTTCCGGCACAGTAAGTCAAGGAATACAACAAGCCTACCAGATAATTACAGTTGGGATTAAGGAAGCCGAACTTAATATTTCACTTTCGGTATTCCCTAACCCTACTCTCGATAATTTAACCTTGCAAATAAGCGATTACAAAAATGAAAAATTGTTGTATCAACTTTTTGATATGCAAGGCAAATTATTAAGTAACGGACAAGTAACTGCACAGCAAACAGAAATAAACACTGCAATTTTGTCCGCTGCAACTTACTTCATAAATGTTGTAAACCAAGAAAAGAAAACAATTCAATTGTTTAAAATAATTAAAAACTAAAAAAATGAAAAAGATAATTTCAATTTGTGTGGCAATACTAATGACGGCAAGTGTGTTCGCCCAATCACCCGAAAAAATGAGCTACCAAGCCGTAGTAAGGGATGGAAGTAATAATCTCGTAAGCTCCACAGCGGTAGGCATGCAAATCTCTATTTTGCAAGGTTCTGCAAGTGGAACAACGGTTTATTCAGAAACCCAAACACCAACTACCAACACCAATGGTTTAGTAAGTTTAGAAATTGGATCAGGTACAGTTGTAAGTGGGGATTTTACTACCATAGACTGGGCTAACGGACCCTATTTTATTAAAACCGAAACCGACCCAGCAGGTGGAACGAGTTATACCATCACAGGCACTAGCCAATTGTTAAGTGCACCTTATGCTTTGTACGCAAAAACATCAGGAAGCTCCATTCCTGGTCTACAAGGACCGGCAGGAAACAACGGTGCTGATGGCGTTAACGGTGTTGATGGACAATCTGCTTATGAAATAGCAGTAACTAACGGTTTTGTTGGAACTCAAGCTGCATGGTTGGCTTCTCTTGTTGGTGCCGATGGAACAAACGGACTTGATGGCCAAGGTGGAGTAACAATTGCTGGTACAGGTATAAACATAACAGGTAGTGGAACAAGTGCAAGTCCTTATGTAGTAAATGCAGTAGGTTCAGCCACGCTTTCTATTGGGCAAAGCTACCAAGGCGGTATAATTTTTTGGTTAGATGCCACAGGTCAGCATGGATTAATAGTAGCTACTGTTGACCAAAGCTCAGGGATGCAATGGTACAATGGAATTTTAAGATACACAGGCACCAAAGGCGATGGTTTGTATGCGGGTGCAATGAATACCGCAATGATAATAGCTACTCAAATAGCAGATAACCAAACCGGAAATTTTGCAGGAAAAATTTGTGCTGATTATTCTGTTGCAGCAGGGGGAGTAATTTATGGTGACTGGTATTTGCCCTCTAAATACGAACTAAATTTATTATACCTGCAAAAAAACGCAGTTGGTGGTTTTGGTAGTGCCGTCTATTGGAGTTCTACTGAGGACGATAACGCCAACACCTGGGGGCAGGACTTCAACAATGGCTTCCAAGGCAGCTACAATAAGGACCTCACAATTAGGGTGCGTGCTGTTCGGGCTTTTTAATCATTTAACTATTTAGGCTAAGTTCTAATTAATACAGCATTAAGTTTAAAGAGTTGATAAAGGTTGTAAGCCATTTCTGATGTTGCTATAGCGTAGAACCATTGTCTGGATTGGTTTATAGATTCGTTCATTTTTCTGCCATAAGCATACCAATTTAGATAGTTTTGCAGGTATTTACTGCTGACTCCATTGAACCGGGTCAGAAAGTCTCTTAACTGCTTGTGCGTGTTGTTTACTTTTTGCAGATGAATCGTTTTATCTGATGGATTGACATGGTCTTTGGCATTTACGGTTTTGTGTTTGATGCCTGCTTTTGTTTTAATGAACTTCTTGTAAGACGGATGCTCGTCTGTTATCAGGGTAGCACCTTTGTCCATCTTCTTTCCAATGGCTGTTTTAATTTGTTTACCCGTAATCTTTGTGCGCATATCCGTATGCTAATGCAGATTTATAGACAGTTTTAAAATTCTGCATGTATTTCATGGTGGTGTTATGGCTGCACTCTGCGGTTGTTTTTAAGTGAATTTCGAAATCTTCTATAAATCTCAAGTCTATTTTATTGCAATCAATATCACTTTTTCCGAAATTGGCTTTCATAAAATTCTGTAAGTGAACTTTGCACCTGTCGTATTTGCTGATGGTGTTTAGAGTGTTGTTTTTGCCAGAAAGTGCTTTTCTTCGAGAACTATTTCTTTCAAACAGTTCAATTAAAGTTGGATTCACAGAAACGAAAGCATCTGCTTTTTTTATGAGACGTTGCTTAATATCATACACCCTACATGGCATTCCTCTCTGTAGATAATGCTGAAATATTTCTAATGCCCTTTGCCTAAATCCATTGGTAAGATTAAGAACATAAGAATAGTCCGGATGTCGGTGTTTTAAACTTTGTGTTGTTTCATTCCATTCATTTCTATCACACAAGTAACTGAGAGAAATTTCAGTTCTCTCACCGGAAAGAGAAAGGGACATAAAAACGATATACTTGTCAGTTCTGTTTCTTGCTTTCTTTAGGAAAAACTTCAGTTTTAATGGCTTCAACTCCATAAAATAGAATTTAAATGTAAAGTTCGTAGCCCTGAATGTGACCCTTTAGCGAAGAATTCTGCAAATCCGTGAAAAATTCTGAAAACGATTTTTATTGCTTAAAACCATTTAAGAAAAGCCAAAAATCTGCGCAAAATTTGCGCACATTTGGGCTGCATTTATTTGCATTTAGATGCATTAATTTGCGGAACTGAAAAAATAAAAAAGCCCGCAAATCGTC
>CAZFFP010000035.1:0-38246 GCA_964518215.1 uncultured Chitinophagaceae bacterium | reverse complement strand
GAAACATATAGCTCAAACCCTTGTGTGGTTCGCCTACCAAATAGGCATGGCAATCATTTTGTTCACCCATCATCAGGTGAGCAATAGGCGCCCCATGATAACCCATTTTATGAAAAATACCCACGGTGTTTACATCGTTGAATGTAAGATTGCCACTTTCATCCAAACGCATACGAGGCACTACAAACAATGAAATGCCTTTAGTGCCTGCGGGCGCACCCACTATACGCGCCAGCATGAGATGCACAATATTATCGCAGCCATCGTGGTCGCCACAGGAAATAAAAATCTTTTGTCCTTTAATTAAATAATGTCTTTCGGGAGTGGGAGTGGCAGTGGTTACAATATCGCTGAGCGAACTTCCGGCTTGCGGCTCAGTGAGCGCCATAGTGCCCTGCCATTTGCCGCTGAACATATTCGGAATAAAAGTTTGCTGCAATTCTTTACTGCCGAAAGTTTCGATTAAATGTGCCGCCCCATTGGTTAAAAACGGATATGCCATAGGCGAATAATTGGCAGCCGCCATAATAAAAGCGGTTGCCTGCAAAATGGAAAAAGGCACTTGTTGTCCGCCAAATTTGTGTGGAGCAGACATAGAAATCCATCCGTCTTCTCCGAATTTTTCCATGAGCATCCGCATATTCGGATGCACTTTGATTCTGTCATTTTCGAAATGTGGCGGATTCCTGTCCATCTCCAAAAGAATGGGGCGCAAATAATTTTTCGAAAGCGCATCAGCCGCTTCAATTATTAAGTCGAAATTTTCGAGGGTATGCTCTTTGAAATAATCGCGCTCGCACAATTGCTCTACATGAAAAACATCGTGCAATAGAAATCTGAGATTTTCTTTGGAATAAAACTTATCGGGCATTCAATATCTTTTTTATGAAAAATGAAGATACTACAAAGGAATATTACAGCTCGTATTGCGGATAGCTTGCCTTCAATCCGCGTATTTTTCCAATAGCGCTCAATATTTTGATAATTATCTTCTGAACTAAGTAAGGCGGCTTTGCCAATCGCATTTCGTTGGAAAATTTGTCGGCTATTAATGCGGCTTGAAAAATTCCGGGAACACCTTTATTGTCAGTCTTTCCATCTGTCGCCAAACCAAACAGGTTTCTGAAAAAAGTTTCCGTTCGCAGTGCGGGTTCTATTTTCCAGTTAACTACTGAAGTTTCTCCGGTATGATTCCACATGGAATGAACGGTGTTGGGTTCCACTTCGAAAGTTTCACCGGCTTTAAAAGTTTTCAGTTGATTATGTATGCGAACCTTCATGGCTCCTTTCACAACGGTGAATGTTTCTTTTTGATAAAGATGATAATGTGCCGGAGGCTCTGCGCTGTTTGAAGTATAATGCGCTTCCATTTCCAGCAACTTGCCCGAAGTTTCTTTTCCTGTTTGAAGAAACACCAACTTCATTTTGTTGGCGGGGTTGTAGATTTGGTTCATTTAAAACTCATTTTTGTTTTAAATAAAATAGTTTAGGAGACTGCCGGAAACTGATTTTAATGTTTCTCTTTCAAATAGAATTTAAAAGATTCCTGCGGACGCTCTATTTTGTGCTTCTTGAAATATTTTTCTTTAGCATCTATCCATTCTTCTTCTGCATCACAAATACGATTGGATATTTTCAAATAGTAATCCTCGGCTGTATGCTTGTCGCCCGGCACTACATTTTTCTCTGAAAGCAAATTCAACAGCGCTACCAAATCGTGCCGCGATAAGTGCTCAAAAGTTTCGAGATAATTCAAAAATGATTTTTTCAAATATCCGCTTTTTTGAAAAGCTTCGCTCTCATTAACCAGTTCTATTGCTGCCTGAATAGATTGTTGCAATTGATAGAGTTGGGCGGTCAGTTCTTGAGGCGAAGATGTTTTCAGCATATTGCTCAGCTTCGCCAATTCGCTGCCAACTGCAATTTCCTGTTGCAGTAAAAACTCGTAATACGATTCGGCTGTTTCGCGCTCTTGCGTGTAAGCCGGTGCTACAATATAAAAACTGAATATAAAAAGCAAGAGGTTGCGCATCAGTCGAATGTCATTTCGGGTATATCGCCTTCAACGATTAATGCGCCTTCGGTTTTCGAAACAATTTCATCCACGCTTACACCCGGAGCGCGCTCTAAAAGTTTAAAGCCATTTTCGGTTACATCGAGCACGGCAATGTCGGTAACAATTTTTTTCACACAACGAACACCTGTGAGCGGTAACGAACATTGTTTCAATAGTTTCGATTCGCCTTTGTTGTTGGTGTGCATCATGGCAACAATAATGTTGTTGGCAGAAGCCACTAAATCCATTGCGCCTCCCATGCCTTTCACCATTTTTCCCGGAATTTTCCAGTTGGCTATGTCACCATTTTCGGCAACTTCCATAGCGCCCAAAACGGTAAGGTCTATGCGTTGTGCGCGAATCATTCCAAAGCTAAGTGCTGAATCGAAAAAGGCGGAGCCAGGCAATGTGGTAATGGTTTGCTTCCCGGCATTTATCACATCGGCATCTACTTCTTCTTCAGAAGGAAATGGTCCCATGCCTAACAAGCCGTTTTCCGATTGCAACACCACATTCATGCCTTTAGGAATATAGTTGGCAACCAGCGTTGGAATACCAATGCCGAGATTGACATAAAAACCATCCTGCAATTCGCGGGCAATGCGTTGGGCTATTTGTTCTTTGGTTAAAGACATTTTTGTTTCATTGTTTGTGCCGTAAAAATAAAGATTAATAAATCAGGAGAGATTCGTGCAGTGCAATTTTTAATGAGCATGTATAGAGAATTGTGGACAATTGGAAGTGTGGGCTATGATTGTCTGAATCCATAAGCTACAATCACTCAACCTCACACGTAGGGAACAATCTAAGCGATGAATGAAGGTTGAGTAAATATCAAAACTTAGATTCTTCGTTTCGCTACGCTTCACTCAGAAAGACAGAGCATGGTGCGCAAACATAGGATACCGGCTTTGATTGCGAGGCAGTTGTCTGAACTATGATTTGATTGATTTTGTGATGGGCTGTGATTGTCTGAATCGCGGATGAAGCGGATTACAGGATTACACGGATTATTGAACGATTCATAAACTAAGAAATAGTCAAAAGTTCGAGTATTCGTCATGGCGAGGAATGGAGCAGCCTTGTGCGCGGCATGACGAAGCCATCTGTTGAAGACCGATTTCAGATTTCTGAAGGCTGAATGAGATTGCTTCGCTCCACTTTGTTTCGCTCGCAAAGACGATCACTCATGGTTTGTTCTCATAGCTACAATCACTCAACCTCACACGTAGGGAACAATCTAAGCGATGAATGAAGGTTGAGTAAATATCAAAACTTAGATTCTTCGTTTCGCTACGCTTCACTCAGAAAGACAGAGCGTGGTGCGTAAACATAGAATACGGGCTTTGATTGCGGGGCGGTTGTCTAAACTATGATTTGATTGATTTTTTTGATGGGCTGTGAATCATCCCCCTGCCCCCTATCGCTTTCACACAAATGGCTACGCGCAAGGGGGACTTTTGGTGCGTTGGTTGAAAGCACGAGAAGGCAAACGCTTATTGCTGCGCTTCATTCTCGCGCCAGTTGGGATATTTTTCATGGATAAGTTATTGTAAAATTGATACTCCTTAAATCATCCAGCGTCAACACATAATGCTTTAATACCATATTGTAATGCTCGATAGAATCACAGGAGTAAAACACATTGGGAGAGTTGTAATGTATAGTATCAACTATGTATAAATCATAAGGAGTCGAGTTAGAAAGTCTAATTTCCCAACAATTCTTTATAGAATGTTTGTAATTTTCATTGGGTAAAATAACATGACCACTAAGAATACATTTATTATCAGGATTAGTAAACTTTAAGGCAGCAATAATATCCTGATTAGAGTTATTCATTATTGTGATTTCGTAATGACAATCATCTTCCTCCTTTTTGCATTTTGAAGCTGATAATATCAGCGACAATAAAATGAATATAAGTATCTGTTTCATGTTCAAAATTTAATATCCTGTTTGTTCTTAATCTTCCACGCCAAGCATTTCTATAGGAAGATGATGGAACTACCGATGAAAGGCAAGTCTCTGATTTGTCATTATCAGCTTATCCCTTCCTCACCGTGCGCTGTTCAATTCGTTTTTCATAATTCACTCCCTGAAAAACTCTGTTTACAAATATTCCGGGTGTGTGAATTTCATTTGGGTCTAATGTTCCTACGGGAACCAATTCTTCCACTTCGGCAATAGTAATTCTTCCTGCCATTGCCATCAAGGGGTTGAAGTTTCTTGCTGTGCCTTTAAATATCAGGTTGCCTGATTCATCGCCTTTCCATGCTTTCACCAATGCAAAGTGCGATTCGAAAGCGTGTTCGAGCAGATGCTCTTTTCCTTTAAATGTTCTCGATTCTTTGCCTTCGGCAACTTCAGTTCCGGCTCCGGCAGGCGTATAAAATGCAGGAATGCCATAGCCCGCCATGAGGCAGCGTGTGGCAAGTGTTCCTTGCGGAATCAGTTCTACTTCTAATTCGCCACTCAGCAACTGGCGTTCGAATTCGGCATTTTCGCCCACGTAAGACGAAATCATTTTTTTAACCTGCTTCTGTTGCAACATCAGCCCGATACCGAAATCGTCAACCCCGGCATTGTTCGAAATGCAGGTGAGATTTTTAACGCCTTTTTTGACTAAGGCTGTAATACAATTTTCGGGAATGCCGCACAGCCCGAATCCGCCCAACATCAGCGTCATGCCATCCTGAATATTTTTGATGGCTTCATCGGCATTGGCTACTACTTTGTTCATAGTGTTGTTGAGTTTGGCTTCAAAAATATGAAGAATTCGGTGAGCTATTGGAACGCACCGCTTTAATGGTCTTCCTTCTGAAATTTCAAAAGCAAATTCCATTAAACCATACAATAATGTTGTTTTTATCAACAATCACCAATGGCTTCTGCATATTTAATTCCAAAGAATCAATGGTGTTCACCTAAAATTGTAAACACAAAAATATGTTCATCCTTACCGGTGAAATTTTAACTCATAAAATCATTTGCCATGAATTATAAAATCATTCTCCTGTCAGCATTTTTTGCGCTTTCAACACTATTCATTTCTGCACAAAATTTTGAGGGCATCGTTACCATAAACATGTATGTGGCAGAAAAGAACGATAATGTTACCATTGTATGGAAAATAAAAGGCGATAAACATCGTCTGGAGTATGAAGGCACGATGGGTGAAAGAAAATACAATCAAGTGATGCTTATAGACAACAAAGAGCCTAAAATGAAACTGCTAGTGGAGTCTAAAGGAGAAAAGAAAGTTTACACATCGAATGTTCCGCCTTCTTCATTTGATAATACCAGGTATGTCGAACACAGCTTTGAGAGTAATGTAAGAATGATTGAATCATACAAAGCAGACCAACTCACGCTTAAATCGCCCGAAAGAAGAACGGTATGCTGGATGAGTAAAGAGGTTCCTTTAAGCATTGATATTTTGCCCAAAAATCTGAGAGCAAATGGCGCATTTTCCTATTTCCAATTAAGAAAAATAACCGGTTTTCCGCTCGAAATAGAAATAATAGGTGCGGATGGAAAAGTGTTGGTGTCGCAAAAAATTATATCCATTAAAGCCACTCCTATAAGCGATGATGAATTTGTAGTGGGCAGCGAATACATGGACCCTGCTGCAATTATGAAAGAAGGACAGCAGTAAGCAACCCGCTTACTTATTTTCATTTTTACATTCTTCCTCAGGCTTTTTTCCGCATACAGAACATTCGCCTATCTGATTGGTAAGCATGGGGTTATTGGTAGCACAAGTGCCTCTGAATTCCCCATTTTTAACTAATATAATTCGGGTAGCTATCATTGCAAAAGCAAGCCCCATAATGATGATTGTAGCAATTACTGTGGTGAGAACCATTTTGTAGTATTTTTATGAACTATGAAGACAACAGGTGTTTGTGAAGCATAGTTCAAACCGTTAAAAATCTACACAAAGATGCAAAATAAGCTGAAGAGTTTCGGACGATTACTGGAGGTAATGGATGACCTGCGCGAAAAATGTCCGTGGGATAAAAAACAAACTATTGAATCGTTGCGAATACTCACTATTGAAGAAGTTTACGAATTGGTAGATGCCATTGATGAACAAGATATGGATGGCATTAAAGAAGAATTAGGCGACCTGATGCTGCACTTGGTTTTTTACTCGAAAATCGCTTCTGAAAAAGGCGCTTTCGATATTGCAGATGTTATCAATGATGTGTGCGATAAACTGATTGCCCGTCATCCGCATATTTATGGCGATATGAAACTTGCTGATGAAGATGCAGTGAAAGCCAACTGGGAAAAAATAAAACTCCGGGAGGGAAAAACTTCGGTATTGCAAGGCGTTCCGAAATCATTGCCGGCAGTGGTAAAAGCGCTGCGCATTCAAGACAAAGCCAAACAAGTGGGTTTCGAATGGGAAAATATTGAACAGGTTTTTGAAAAAGTAGAAGAAGAATTTTCAGAATTGAATGAAGCCGTTGTCAACGGAGATAAACAAAAAATCGAAGAAGAGTTTGGCGATTTGCTTTTTGCGCTTATCAACTATTCCAGATTTTTGAAAATAGACCCTGAACAAACGCTCGAAAAATGCAACAAGAAATTCATCAGGCGATTTCAATATATTGAACAACAGGCGCTGCAATTCAATAAAAATCTTACCGAAATGACACTCAACGAAATGGATAGTTTGTGGAATGAAGCGAAACGAAAGGAATAGTTCATAAAATTATTCATGCACAGAAATATCGGCAATATTAATACACAAACAAATCTGATGGTTGAAGCGATTTCAGCAAAGGAGCTGTTTTGTCCTTCTCAGAAAGCAATAAGTTTTCATCGGGAAAATTCCACTGAATACCAATTTCCGGGTCATCGAATTTGATACCTCTGTCGTGAGGTTTGGAGTAAAAATTATCGCACTTGTAGTAAAACTCGGTATTGTCTTCGAGGACCAAAAAACCATGAGCAAAGCCCCGTGGCACTAACATTTGTTTTTTGTTTTCGGCAGAAAGAATTTCGCCAAACCATTTGCCGAATGTAGGTGAGCCTTTGCGTATATCTACTGCCACATCGAACACAGAGCCGCTGATGACTCTCACCAATTTTGCCTGAGCAAATGGCTCTAATTGATAGTGCAATCCACGCAGCACTCCTTTATTCGATTTAGATTGGTTGTCCTGAACGAAATCGTTGTCGATTCCCAATTTATGAAAGGTATTTCGATTGTAACTTTCATAAAAATAGCCGCGTGCATCTTCAAAAACTTTAGGCTCTAAGACAAATAAACCGGGAATAGGTGTTTCAATAAGTTTCATCAGAAGCAGGATAGTTAATAAAAACCATTAATGGTTGCGAAAATATTCAATCGTTTTTAAAAGCCCGTCTTTAAATTTTATTTCAGGCGAATAACTTAATAGTTTTTGAGCTTTTGAAATATCTGCCAACGAATCGCGAATATCGCCCTGACGCTCTTCTCTGTGAATAGCTCTTTGATTGGAATTCAACAAGGCGGCTATTTCATCATACAAATGATTCACGGAAAAATTTTCACCCACGGCTACATTATACACATTGTTTATGGCAGATTCTGACGCAAACAACGCTTTGATATTTATTTGAACTACATTTTCTATGTATGTAAAATCACGCGATTGCTTGCCATCGCCATTAATATAAACGGGACTGTTGTTTTTTATTCCATCAATAAATAATGGTATTACTGCGGCATACGGTCCGTTGGGGTTTTGTCGCGGACCAAACACATTAAAGTATCGCAAGCCAATGGTTTGCAATCCGTAATTCAAATAAAACACTCCGGCATACAATTCGTTGGCATACTTGCTCACGGCATAGGGCGAAAGATGTTTGCCTATTTTTTCTTCAATCTTCGGCAAATCAGGATTATCGCCATAAACAGATGAGGACGAAGCATAAACAAAACGTTTCACTCCGGCATCTTTAGCAGCAATCATTACATGAAGTGTTCCATTGACATTAATGGCAGTAGTATTTTCAGGCTCCAAAATGGAACGCGGCACAGAGCCTAAGGCTGCCTGATGCGACACAAAGTCCACTCCTTCCATTGCTTTTCTGCAAGTATCTAAATCGCGAATATCGCCCGGGAAATATTCAAAATTGGGGAATTGAGAAAGCAAATCAATATTGCTTTGGCTTCCGGTGAGCATATTGTCTAATATTCTCACCTTCATAGCTCCATTATTGCATAAATATTCGGCAATATGAGAACCTATGAATCCGGCTCCACCGGTTATCAAAAAAATTTTATCGCTTAAATCTAAAGAGTGAAATTGTTTCATAGATAGTTATGCAACAGCGCCTGTCCATTCGGAAGGCGCTTGTTTCCATGTTTTAAGAGTTTCCAAATCTTCTTTAGCAACATAGCCCGATTCGGAGGCTATTTCTATCAAAGTATCGTAATCAGAAAGGTTGAAGAAAGGGATATTATCGTTCTTGAAATTATCAATAGCCGTTTGAAAACCATAATTAAAAATAGCAGCCACACCCAACACTTCGCACCCTGCTTCTTTCAGTGGCGGAACGGCTTTAAGGCAACTTCCTCCGGTAGAAATTAAATCTTCTATCAAAACAATTTTTTGCCCTGCTTCTGCCCTACCCTCTATTTGATTACCCATGCCGTGTTTCTTCGGTTCGGGGCGAACATACAAAAAAGGCAGATTCAAATATTCGGCAACCAAGGCACCTTGTGCAATGCCGGCAGTTGCAATCCCTGCTATAGCTTCCACTTCGGGATAATGCAGCGAAATTCCTTTTGCCAGGTGTTCTTTGATGTAAGTTCTGATGTGGGGATATGACAAAGCAACCCTGTTATCGCAATAAATGGGCGACTTCCAGCCCGAAGCCCAAATGAAAGGCATTTGAGGTTGCAGTTTAATTGCCTTAATTTGCAGCAGATAAGCTGCTACATTCTGAGCAGTTTCGCGATTGGTAATCATGTCTCAAAACTATACAATTTTCATAGAAGGAAGAGCGCTTTCAATAGTGCATAACCCGCGACTGAAAAATTCTGTGCTGCTGAAAACAAATGGCAAAGAGCGATATGTATCGCTTCTTGAAATAAAATCGGAAATCGGAAACATTGTGAAAACGCTGGAAAACGGCAGATTAGAAACGGTTGAAATTTTCTTCCACGAAACAAAAAATATTTTTAATAATGTGAAAACATTATTTCAAAAACACATTATTGCTGCCGGAGGAATAGTATTCAATAGTAATGGCGATATACTTTTCATATTTAGAAACGGCTTTTGGGATTTGCCTAAAGGAAAAATGGAAGCCGGTGAAAACACTCAAGAAACCGCCCTTAGAGAAGTTATGGAAGAAACGGGCATCAAAAATCTGAAAGCTATCGAAGAGCTGCCCAACACCTATCACACCTACGCTGATCGCGATGTTAAGGTTTTAAAAGAAACCATTTGGTTTGAAATGTTTTCGGACGATACCGAATTAATCCCTCAAACTGAAGAAGGCATCACCGACATTAAATGGATTGAACCAAAGGAACTGCAGGAAATTTTGAAACAGACTTATCCCAATATTATAGTTTTAATGCAAAGTTATTTGCTGCCAAACCATGAATCATAGAAAAAAGCATCAACCTCCCACAGCACGAATCAAACGAGTTACCTGACTATCCCAAAGCCGTTTTTGGTCATCAACTTCATCCGGTTCGCTAAAATCGGTTATTTCCAAAATGGTATCGCTGGTAATGTCGTTTTTATATATGCGAAACTGGAAAAACTCATCGTCTTCGCTCCATTCCCAACGATATTTAACGCGGTCTTCTTCAATCCAGTCAATAATCAAAGCGCTCTCTTCAGAGCCTTTCCAATTAAAAGTAATGGTATCGCCATTAATATCTACTTTATCTGCAAACCATTGAACCAGTCCTGAAGGAGTAGTAACAAAATCGAATAAAATTGCAGGAGAAGATTTCACAACATATTCTCTGGTATAAATAGCCTTACCACTTTCGCTATGGGTAATGGTAGGTTTTTCATAAGGAATAGGCGCAGAAATTTGAGGCTCAAGGTCGTTGATTATCATCGTCTTCTTGCCTTTCTTGCCCTTCTTTTCTTTTCTGGAGCGCGCTCTTTTAGGCGCAGGCTTTTCCTTAACTACAACTTTTGCAGGTTCAACTTTAGCAACATTAACGGGAGCCTCTGCTTTCTTTTTTGAAACTACAGGAGTTTCTTTTTTAGCAACAGGCTTTTTCTCTGCGGGCTTTTTAGCAGGTTTCACCGGCTTTGGAACAGGTTTCTTGGCGACAACTTTAGCCAAAGTAGTTTTCTTAGCCGCTGCTTTTTTTACAGGTGTCGGTTTTTTTGCAGCCGGTTTAGTTGTTACAGTTGTTTTTTTAGGTGTCGCTTTTTTACTGACAGTTGCTTTCGCCTTACTTTTTGAGGTATTTGTCTTTGCCATTACTCGCTTATTCTTTGTTTTGCGCTAAATGTATATACTTTTTGCAAAAAAAACAGAAAAATTTGTTTTTCAAAATATTATTGTGGAAAAGTTTTTAATAAATGTCCGCTTAATTTCATTTCGATACAGCTAAAAATCCAGGTTAAATACTCATTTTACAGCATCATTTTTTTTCTCAAAATAAAAAAGCAAACATAGTTTGAAAGAATGAAAACTATATGATAGTATTATTTTTGAAATCTGAACAATCCAAATGAACCTCACGCTGTTTGATATATCTGAAGAAGAAAACATTATTCTGCAAAAAGCAGCGGAGGTATCTGCCGAAGAAAAAATTGAAAGCTATGCCGTTGGCGGATATGTGCGCGATAAATTGCTTAAACGCCCCACAAAAGATATTGACATCGTTTGTATCGGAAGCGGAATTGATTTTGCGAAAAAAGTTGCCGCCAAATTTTCTGCAAAACCCAATGTAACCATTTTCAAAAATTTTGGAACAGCCATGTTCAAAGTGCATGACATTGAAGTGGAGTTTGTAGGCGCACGAAAAGAATCTTACGAACGCCATTCGCGCAAGCCCTTTGTAGAGGAAGGCACGCTCGAAGACGACCAGAACCGCAGAGACTTTACCATCAATGCCATTGCCATCAGCCTGAATGAAAATAATTACGGCAACATTATTGACCCCTTCGGAGGCTTATCGCATTTGCAAAACAAACTCATTAAAACTCCGCTCAATCCCGACATTACTTTTTCTGACGACCCGCTGCGAATGATGCGCGCCATTAGGTTTGCCAGCCAGTTAAACTTTTCTATTGATGCCGAAACTTATGAATCTATTGAGCGCAACAAAGAGCGCATTCAGATTCTTTCGCAGGAACGCATCACCGATGAATTGAACAAAATTATTTTATCGGCTGTGCCATCGGTTGGTTTTAAGTTGCTGCACGATACCGGTTTGCTGCATTTGATTTTTCCTGAAATGATAGCCCTGAAAGGCGCGGAGTATGTGGATGGCAAAGGTCATAAAGACAATTTTTATCACACGCTTCAGGTGCTCGACAATCTGGCTCCGCATACCGATGATTTGTGGTTGCGCTGGTCTGCCATATTGCACGATATTGGAAAACCCGCAACCAAACGTTTCAATAAAAAAAGCGGATGGACTTTTCACGGACACGAAGTAGTGGGCGAACGCATGGTTCCGGGCATTTTCAGAAAACTGAAATTGCCGATGAATCAAAAAATGAAGTATGTGCAGAAATTGGTGTTGCTGCATTTGCGCCCCATTGCATTGAATAAAAAAGACATCACCGATTCGGCAGTGCGCAGATTATTGTTTGAAGCAGGCGATGATATTGAAGACCTCATGAAACTTTGCAGTGCAGACATCACTACGAAAGATTCCAAAAAGCAAGAACGCTATTTGCAAAATTTTGAAGAAGTGAAAAGAAAATTAGTGGAGTTGGAAGAAAAAGACAAAGTGAGAAATTTTCAGCCTCCGGTATCGGGTGAAGAAATAATTAATTATTTCAAAATAAAACCTTCAAAAGAAGTAGGTATCATTAAAAATGCCATTAAAGATGCCATTCTTGACGGTAAAATTGAGAATAATAAAAAAGATGCTTTTAAATTTATGATAGAAAAAGGCGCGGAACTTGGTTTAGTAACAAAATAGTTTTTTACTTTGCATTCATAAACAACAAAACATGCCTGTATTCAAATTCAGAGTAGTCATTGATGAAGTGGATGACCTGCTTCGCGACATCGAAATACAATCCAACCAAAGTTTCAAAGAAATGCACGAAGCATTGGTAAAGTATTTTGAAATCAAAAAAAAGAAACCTGCTTCATTTTTCATCAGTAATGAAAAGTGGCAGAAGACCAAAGAAATTTCTTTGGGATTTGAAGGAACCGTGGATACTTCGGTAGATGGCACCAAAGAATCTATAGGCAAACATTTGGGAGGGAAAAACAAACGCCTCATTTACATCCATGAAGCCACTCCTAACCTTACTTATCTTGTTGAATTGTTAGACGAAAATGGCGAAGCCATCAGAAGCAAATATCCTGTTTGCGTAAAATCTGTCGGAAGTGCTTCACTCATGACTGCCATCGTTGACGACCTTTTCAGTGACAACCTTCGTGTTGACGAAAGCGATACTGAAGATGAAGAAGGGAGCAGCAGCAGTTCAGAATCGGGCGGATTTGATGATTACAGCGAAAGAAGCGATGAAGAATAAGATGCGCATATTGTTGTAACTTGCGCTCAAGATAGTTGACCAACCAACCATTACTAAGCGTCCCCGAAGTATTCATTGCTTCGGGGATTTTTATTGTATGAATAAAACGATTACTGTGTTGTAAAACTATACTTAGCAAACTTCACAAAAAATGTAGTACCTACACCTATTTCGGTTTCGAACCAAATTTCGCCTCCGGCATTTTCTATAATCTGTTTGGTTATGGCAAGCCCCAAGCCCATGCCCGATGTTTTGGTGGTGAAGTTGGGGGTAAATACTCTGGGCTGCACATCTTCCGGTATGCCGGTGCCGTTGTCGTGAAAACTCACCGTAATCTCATGCTCTGCTTCGGTGAAAGCGATTGTCATTTTACCGTGGCGTGTTTCGGGAACGGCTTGTTGTGCATTTTTCAGCAGGTTGCCGAAGGCTCGCAGCAATTGGTTTTTATCGGCTTCAATCCAAACCGGATATTCGGGTTTGATATATTTCACTGTAAACGATTCATCGGTCATCAACAGGTTTACTGCCGACTGCACTACTTCTTCTAATTGCAGCCGTTCATTGTTCGACTTAGGCATTTTTGCGAACGTAGAAAACTCGGTAGCAATCTGCGACAGATTTTCAATTTGCTCAATTAGCGTTTGAGTTACTTTATCTGCAAGTTTGTTAACATCGGGACGGTTTTCGTGCATGGCTCTTTGCAGCATCTGAATACTAAGCTTCATGGGCGTGAGCGGATTTTTAATTTCGTGCGCAATTTGTTTTGCCATTTCGCGCCAAGCCATTTCGCGCTCAGAGCGAGCCAGTAAATCGGCACTTGCCTCAAGTTCGGCAAGCATCTGATTATAGCGACTCACTAATATTCCTATTTCATCATTACTCTGCCATTCTATGGGTTCGTTCTTCATGCCCAAGCGAACCGTTCTAAATCGCTCGCTCAATACAGAAAGCGAACGGGTAATAGAATCTGAAAGAAAATATGCAATGAACCCACCCACTACTAATAACAAAACATACACATTAATAAGCGTAACCAAGAACGATGAAAGCTCCTGCCGCAACTCTTTTTCTCTGGCGAAATAAGGCAGATTAAGGTACGCCAACAATTCACCTTCGCTGTTTCTTACCGGTGCGTATAAGGAGAGGTAATTCAACTTGCCGATATGCTCGTTTTGAAAAAACTGAATATTGTTTTTGAAAGCCAGATTGCGCATGGCAAACGGATCTATAGCAGGCGAAAACAATCCCTTTTCAAAAATGTCGGGTTGCGAAGTATTGATGATTTGCCCATCGGTGTTGTAAATATTGATGTCTATCGAATGCACTTCAGAAAGAATGGAAAGATTCAACACTCCTTTTTGTGCCGAAAAATCAGGCTCGATGAAATTACGCTTCAATAATAAACCGGGATTATCACTGATGCTGTAGCTGATGTCGGTTCTGATGGCTTCTTCTTTTTTGAGCAGCCGCTCGCGTTGATTTTCTCTGTATTTCGAAGCAAAATGATAAATCGTAACTGTCCCAATCACTACAAATGAAATTACAATCATTGCCATCATAGACAATTGAATTTTGTTTTTCAAAGTAATGTTAAGATACTGCCGGATATGCGAAGGGTCTTCAATAATTTTCTTCACAATGCGAATCAGCGCGACTATGGCAATCAACAGCAGGTAAATCACAAACAGATAAGAGAAGAGTGTTACCGGCTGAATAAAAGTTTTTTCAACAGAAGTAATCACTACTTTTTTATCTTCATCAGAAACATATATCAAATGTTCGAGACCGTTTTCTTTTACTCGGGTGTATTCATTAGAAAGCGTGTCGGTGAGGTTGTATTTAAAATTGTATGGGTAAGTGCCGTTTTTATTAATCAGCCGATTACCGGCATATTCTGCAAAACTGTAGGTGCCAAAACGGCTGCCGGGCTTCACGTGGTCTTCGAGCAATAATTCGGGATACAAATTGCTTCTATAAAAAACTTTCGGATTCAACATAATGATAATCGAACCCATCAGTTTGTTGTCGTCAATAATCGAAATATTTGAGAGGTATGAAAAACTTCCGTTGTCGCGAGGAATATAAAACAGGTCTTCTGTAGCAGTCATGCGGGCGTTTTGAAGCAACTCATCATTGAGCATTTTCAGAAAATCTTCATTGTCTGAGAGCAACATACCTCCTTCGCTATTGAGCATATAGATGCGGGTTTCATATTTGCTCAGATAGCCTGTAAAATAAAGCGATTTCAGCCTTTCTATAATATCTGTTTTCGATACAAACGGGCGCTCGAAATAATATTTAACAGCACGGTCGTTAGTGATTTTGTCTATGATGTCAATAAACAGATATTCGGTAATCGGGTCTTCAGACTGAGCTATGTTTCTTGCAAATGAAAGTTTGCGCTGCTCTTCAGTAATGTTATTGTTATGATAAATATGGATGGCGCTAAAAACCGCAAAAAATGTAATCAAAAACATGAGCGAAGTAAACATTACTCCATTGAGATATTGTTTTTTAAAGTCGTTCAGAAACACCAGAAAAATCAGAGTCCAGAGCACTCCTAAATAAAAAATATCATCGGCACCTGTCTGCCACAAAAACACAATATGTAATATGCCCGCTATTGCAAGGAGGGAATAATGAATGTAGGACTTATTGTTGTCGTGAATGATTAAAACTGTTTTGAACAAAAACAATCCCATAGCAAACAGCCCTGTTGAAAGTGCGGCAATTCCCAACAAACTGAAAATGTTGAGTTCGAGAAAATTATTCAGGTCGAAAGGAATATTGGAATTGGTAAGCAGACTTCTGAATAATATGCCCAAACTGTAAGAGAATAATAATGCCGCAGAATAAAAAACAAACAAGAAAATTTTATGGTAGCGCTCCAAAATACCGTTGAATAATTTCGATGGCGCATATTTGAAATAGGCATACACTAAAGCAAACAATACCGAAATATTCAACAGCAAATCGCCCAGCGATTTATTAATGTCTGATGAAGCGAAATATATCGGGTTATAAATTTTGAGCTTGTTCAGTTCAAAAGGAAAATTGAAATAAATGCCAACTAGGCGGATGCCAATCAACGCTACTGCGAGAAAAGAAAAGGCGGTAATAAAACCATTATCGCTATATAAATACAATGCCAAAAGAAACACTCCAATCAAAAGCAACGCTCCGCCCGATAAATAAAGCCACACTAAAATTTTTGCAGGAGTATTATTAAATACAAAAAGATCTTTGCCTAAATAAAAAATCGGGCGACCTTCATCGCTTCTGAATCCTTCCGAAAGCGTGGTGCTGTCGAACGAAACCGATAAAAAATCGGGCAAGCCTATATCGGGATTGAGTTTGTTTTGTAAATATTGATTTTGAATGCTGAAACTGTTTTTCAGCAGAAACAACGCCAGCACCGAATAACCGTGGTCGCCAATAAAAAAAGTTTTCTTGTGAGCGTAGTAATATCCGTTCTGAAATTTCACCGCGTTCACGCCATCGGGCAGCGATACTGAAATATTTATCGGGGGAATAATATTGCTTTTGTTCCAGAACAGCAGTTGGTTGTCTTTATACACCAAGAGTCCGTAATTCAACTCGCTCAATTGATTGAAATAATCGGTGCTGAAATCTTTTTCAATGAGATTTTTCAACAACGAATCGTTAGCGGTAATGCTATGGAACGATTGGTCTATCTGCTCTAATTTGGCTTTGAGCTTGGCAGCATCGTTAGTGAGGTCATACCTTCTGAACCAGTCGTTACCGCCCGTTGCCGCTAACAAAACAAAAGCCGCCAAAGCCAAAAAATAAATAGCGTATCTGAGTTGGTTGTCCATGTATTGCACAGCGTGCTGTAGAAGAATATTGTTTGAATTGATTAAAAAATAAAAAACGCTTTAAAGCCTGTTATCAGTATCATAGCATTTTGCTGCGATGAAATTAAGCATAATGGTTTTGACTGAAGGCACAAGAAAGCAGGAGTTTTAAAACAAAAACCATTAGAATCACTTCTTCCGCACCACCGCCAAAGTCAGTCTGCTGATACATACCAACTCCCCTGCTTCGCTTTCAATTTTTATTTCCCAAACCTGTGTGCTTTTGCCTATATGCAAGGGGCGTGCGGTTCCTGTAACAAAACCTTCTCTTGCCGATTTGATATGGTTGGCATTGATTTCCAGTCCCACTACATACGCTTCCTTATAATCTACACACATACTGCCGGCACTGCTGCCTATTGTTTCCGCTAAAACAACCGATGCGCCACCATGCAGCAAACCTAATGGCTGATGTGTTCGATAGTCCACAGGCATAAGGGCTTTAAGATAATCATCGCCAATTTCTATAAACTCAATTCCAAGATAACCTACCATATTATTTTCAGAAAAGCGATTCATGGTTTCAAGGTCAGTTTCAGATTTCCAGATTCTCATAGATTTTTTTTTCGACAAGATAATAAGCACAGCCAATACTTTGCTTATGAGGCGTTTAAAATGATTTTTCAGGGATAAAAATATTTTTTTTCGGAAATATTCCGACAACAAACAAATGGTTCTGTAATATTTAACTTAACTTTGAACACAGATTTTTTGCTAAAATCTTGCTAAAATCTGCAAATCCCTATGGCTAAGTTTGTGTTTGTAACAGGTGGTGTTACTTCCTCATTAGGAAAAGGGATTGTAGCCGCATCACTCGCCAAATTATTACAGGCTCGCGGATATAATGTTACCATTCAAAAGTTCGACCCTTACATCAATGTAGACCCCGGCACGCTTAATCCTTATGAGCATGGCGAATGTTATGTAACCGATGATGGTGCCGAAACCGATTTAGATTTGGGACATTACGAGCGTTTTCTGAATGTGCCTACTTCGCAGGCGAATAATGTAACTACCGGAAGAATTTATCAATATGTTATCAGCAAAGAGCGCGAAGGCGCTTATCTGGGAAAAACCGTTCAGGTGATTCCGCATATAACCGATGAGATTAAACGAAGGATGTTGTTGTTGGGTAAGAAAAAAGAATACGACATTATTATTACCGAATTGGGTGGCACGGTGGGCGACATAGAGTCGCTTCCATATATTGAGGCGGTTCGTCAGATACGCTGGGAATTAGGAACCAACAATGCCGTGGTTATTCATCTGACGCTGATACCATATCTGAGCGCTGCAAAAGAACTGAAAACCAAGCCCACCCAACATTCGGTAAAAGAATTGTTGAAAGAAGGTGTACAACCCGATGTTTTGGTTTGCAGAACAGAACATCCTATTTCCAAAGAAATCAGAAAAAAATTAGCGCTGTTTTGCAATGTGAATGAGAACTCCGTCATTCAAGCAATGGATTGCTCTACCATTTATGAAGTACCACTCGAAATGCAGAAAGAAGGATTGGATAAAACGGTATTGAGCAAGCTGAGGCTTCCATCTAAATCTGAACCCGAACTGAGCAATTGGGTGGAGTTTTTACACAAATTGAAAAATCCGAAAGACAAAGTGAAAATCGGGTTAATCGGCAAGTATGTCGAATTGCAGGATGCTTATAAATCCATACTCGAATCTTTTACTCATGCATCTTCAGAAAACGAATGTAAAATTGAAATAGAAAGCATCCATTCGGAAGGCATTATAGACGAAAATGTAGCAGCCAAACTCGGACACCTGCATGGTGTGTTGGTTGCGCCCGGTTTTGGCGAAAGAGGAATTGAAGGAAAAATTGCAGCCATCAAATACGTTCGCGAAAACAATATTCCTTTCTTCGGAATTTGTTTGGGCATGCAATGTTCGGTGATAGAATTTGCAAGAAATGTATTAGGCTATGCCGATGCTCATTCGCGCGAATTCAGTGTAAAAACCAAGCATGATGTGATTACTCTCATGGAATCGCAAAAGAAAGTAGTGAACAAAGGCGGCACCATGCGCTTAGGCGCTTATCCTTGCGATATAACTAAAGCCAGCAAGGCTTTTGAGGCGTATGGTTCCGAAAAAATCAGCGAGCGTCATCGCCATCGCTTTGAGTTTAATAATAAGTTTGTTAATGAGTTTCGAAAATCAGGAATGATTACTTCGGGCATCAACCCCGATTCGCATTTGGTGGAAATAGTAGAATACAAACACCATCCGTGGTTTGTGGGCGTGCAGTTTCACCCCGAATTGAAAAGTACCGTAGCCAATCCGCATCCGTTGTTTACACATTTTATCAAGGCTTCAATAGCATATAAAAACGGAACGCTTTTTTTTCCTGCTACTTCATCTAAATCAAAAGAAATGTCGGCTTAATAAAAGCCCGTTTTTTTTCTCCCACATTTTCTTTATGTTAAACACTTTCCTTCAAATACATCAATGGCGGTTTGATTAAACAGACTGAAAAGTTATAAAAACCTAATTGCCAATTTTTTTTCAGATTCTATGCTCTAAAAAATTCCTTTCTATTTTTTGTAAAACCTGATAAGCAACATTCAATGCATTGTAGCCATCTTCCAATGTAACCTTTGGTTCTGTTTCATTAAAAATGGATTGGGCAAACAACTCCAACTCGAGTTTAATAGAATTAATTTCAGAGATTTCAGGCTTTAAGTAACGCACCCATTTTGTTTCGCCCTCCGCTCCTGCTTCTATGGCAAATGCTTCGCTTTCATTTTCAGGCGCTTCATGCAACAACCGAAATATCTCCGCATCTTTTTCCATCATATCAATGCTGATATATGTGTCCTTTTGAAAGAAACGTATTTTGCGCATCTGCTTTATGGATATTCGGCTTGCCGTAAGATTAGCAACACAACCATTGTCAAATTCAATTCGCGCATTTGCTATATCGGGAGTTTTGCTGACCACTGCTACCCCACTGGCGCTGATTTTTTTAACGGTAGATTTTACTACACTCAGAATAATATCAATATCGTGTATCATGAGGTCTAACACTACAGAAACATCCGTTCCTCTCGGATTGAATGGCGCCAATCTATGCGCTTCGATAAACATAGGTGAAATATCTATTCCTATTTTCTGCACAGCAATCAGTGCCGGATTGAACCGCTCTACATGACCCACCATACCTTTTACATGGGCTTCCTTTTGAAGCATCAAAAGTTCCTTTGCTTCTTTAAGAGTATTAGTAATCGGCTTTTCAATAAAAATGTGTTTGCTCATTTTTAAGGCTTCGCGGGCATACTGAAAATGCGACATCGTTGGTGTTACAATATCTATCACATCACATTCGGCAATGAGCTTTTTGACATCATCAAACGCCTCAATATTGAATTTTTCAGCAACAGCATTTCTTACCGAAATATCAATATCGTAAAACCCAACAAGTTCCAGATAAGCTATTTCCTGTATGAGGCGAATATGTATTTTGCCGAGGTGTCCTGCGCCTATAACACCAATTTTCAGAGGATTTTTCACGATGCCAAAATTAAACACAGATTATGTTGCATTCATGATTCATTTCGTATAATTTGTTGTTGAAAACAACAATAAGTGTCCACCGCTACATCGTAATTCAAAACATAATTTTACCAGGACATAATATATTTAACATTGAAAAAATATTGGATTTCGATTTTTTTTGTTGCTTTTGTTTACAACGAACTAAAAGCACAACTTTCAGTTACTGCTTCCAACAATGCGCAAGCATTGGCAGAAAACCTTGTAGGAGCAGGTGTTGCCATTTCGAATGCAACGTTAACCTGTGCAAGTAATGGTGCAGGATTATTTGATGGCAGCAATTCTAATATAGGATTAAATGGTGGGGTACTGCTCACTACCGGCACTGTTCAAAATGCCATTGGACCAAATACTGCTCCTGATATTAGTTCCATTGGTTCCATGTCGGCTTTCATTGACCTCGATTTACAATCATTACTACCGCAATACACACTTTTCGATGGTTGTGTTTTAGAATTTGATGTAGTGCCGCTGGGTAATAGTTTATCGTTTCAATATGTTTTCGGTTCTGACGAATATCCTGAATATACTTGTGGTGATTACAATGATATTTTCGCTTTTTTTATTTCCGGTCCGGGCATTGTGGGTAAAAAAAATATTGCACTCATTCCGGGCACCAATATTCCGGTGGCAATCAATTCTGTTAATTCAGGTCAACGAGGAAACATGTGTGGTCCTTTTCCGTTTTTTTGCACCTGCACAAGCCTTGCATACTCCAACTATTATATTGCAAATAATGGCGGGCTTACCATTGAATATGATGCCTTCACCACAATGCTCACCGCAACAGCAAATGTTACTCCCTGTGCAACTTATCGGTTAAAGTTGGCAATTGCCGATGTAGGAGACCAGGTATATGATTCGGGAGTATTTCTTAAAGAAGGTAGTTTGAATAGCAATATTCCTTCAGTTACTCTTGCTTCAGAAGAAGCCTACAGAGGTTGTGAAGATGCGTTTATTGATTTCTCTATTCCTTCTGTTTTAGCAACTAATATTGTTGTAAGGTATGTCATTGGCGGCAGCGCTGTTTCGGGTTCAGATTATGTTGCATTTGCCGATTCGGTAATTATTCCGGCAGGACAAACTACTACCCGATTGTATATAGAAACGATAGAAGACACTTTGAATTTCGACCCGGAAACTATTGAATTGTATTTATACACTTTCCTTTGCGATACTTTATTTTATGATACCGTTGTTGTAACACTAATTGCCGGAAGCCCTGATTTGATAGCTCCTGACCAAGATGCATGTAGTGGCGAAACTGTTCAGTTACAATCGACCGGTGCATTGAGTTATCAATGGTTTCCTGCAAATGCCGTTAGCAACCCCAATATTGCAAACCCTATATTTTTGCTGGATTCAACTACAACTTTAATTCTTCGGGCTACAGACATCAATGGTTGTTTGGGCAGAAAATTTGTTACGGTAACCATTAACGAGCCTCCTCAATTATTATATACACCTGTGTATAATGTTTGTGAAGGCGAATCTGTTCAATTATCCGTTTCGGGAGGAAACACCTATCAATGGAATAATGCTGCTTCTCTCAATAATGCAAATATTTCTAACCCTGTTGCTACCCCACTTGCAACGACAACATATACCGTTACAGTTTCAAACGGCTGTGTTGATACTGCTCAAATTACTGTAAATGTTTTGCCTCCTCCAATTGCTGATGCAGGAAATGATACTTCGGTTTGTGGAGGAAGCAGCGTTACACTTAACGGAAGTGGCGGAGTAAATTATTCATGGTTGGGTTCTGATGGAACTACATACAATACTGCAAATCCAACCGTAATAGTGAATACCGATGTAACGTATTATTTGACAGTAAGCACCGGAAATGGCTGCTCAGATACTGACACCGTTCAACTTTCAGTAGCGCCTACTCCTGTAATTTCTGTTAGCGATGACATTCAAATTTGTGCCGGAGATTCTGCAACGCTCTCTGCTTCGGGTGCAAATAATTATTTATGGTCGCCTATGGAAAATATAATCGGAGAAAACACTGCGAATCCAACTGTGTTTCCGATTACTGAAAAAATATATACGGTAACAGCTTTTAACGCTACCGGATGTTCCGTTACAGAAAATGTAACTGTTTCCGTTTTTATTACAAGTGCCGTAGAAGCAGGCATTAACTATCAAGTATGCAATGGCGATTCGGGAGTAAGCATTGGAGGCCATCCAACAGCCGCTTCAGGTGCAGATATTATTTGGAGCGCTTCTGATGATAACCATGCTGTTATTTCATCCCCATATTCTCCCAATCCATTCATTAATACCTCCGGACTCCTTCCCGGAACATATATTTTTGAAGTTGCAGTAACGGAACAGGGATGTTACGCAGGAACTGATATCATGATTATTTCTGTTTATGATTTTCCTGTAGTAGATTTTTCGGGATTAGATTCTTTGTATTGTTTAGAGCATCCTGCTGATTTATTAATCGGAATTCCACCCGGAGGAACATATTCAGGAATAGGCATTATTAATAACAGTTTCTACCCCGAGGCAGCAGGATTGGGTAATAATTTTGTCATTACTTATTCTTATACCGACCCGAACGGTTGCGTGGCTGAAATATCCTATCAAACTTCGGTAACAGAATATGTAGTTAGTGCCGGTGAAGACCAAACAGTTTTTTATCCGAACAGTATTCAATTGAATGCTTCTGAATATGCCGCAAGTTATCAATGGTATCCTGAAGAAAGTTTAAGTTGCAGCGATTGCATGAATCCTTTTGCATCACCATCGGCTACAACTACATACACACTTGTAGCTTACAGTAATGAAGGATGTAGGGCTGAGGATAATGTTTTGGTGGAAGTGTTGTATGATACTCAGTTTTGGATTCCAAACGCCTTTACTCCCAATGCCGATGACAATAATGATGTGTTTAAGGTTTACGGAAAAAATATCAAAACGCTCGATATGAAAATATTTAATCGTTGGGGCGAACTGATTTTTGAATCTGATAATCCTGATATTGGTTGGGATGGAACTTACAAAGGAGCAATGCAAGCTCCGGGCGTTTATGTTTATACAGTGAGTGTAACTTTCATTAACGATTCTCCGTCTAAAACCCAAAAAGGAAGTGTGATGTTATTAAAATAATATCGACTGGCAATTTAGTGCATTAATAAGTATTTTTTAGTATATATATAAAATCTCCCCTAAGGCCTTTAATGATACATGACAATATAGCTCAACAAAAAAAAGAACATTAACTATTTCAGAACCTTTTAAAAATTCTACAGATTTAGCGATAAGGATATACTTACAATTACCACTAAAAATTATTTAGCGCACCACACTCAAACGTTTAAAGCCGGTATTGCCTCCCTGCTGCACCTGTAATAAATACATGCCATTCGACAGGCTTCTAGTGTCGAAACTGAATGTCGAATTGCCGGTGTAGGTTTCTGTGGCAATAATTTTTCCCGATAAATCTGAGATGGTGAATTGAACAGGCTCCTGAGCATTTAATTCGTTCAATGCAATATTAACAACCTGCTGTGCGGGATTCGGAAACGCTTTAAAATCGATGCTCTGCAATGTTTTCGCAACTACAGATGTAGTTCTGAATTGCACGGTTTGACATATTAAATCGAAACAGCCGGTATTCATATCGAGTATGCTCATACAAATGGTATAATCACCATCATTGTCGAAACTGTGCTCGGGTGCTGCGCCATTAATGATGGTGCCATCACCAAAACTCCAGATAACTATCACATTAGTATCATCAACACCGGGGGTTTTGTTTATAAAAACAATAGAATCTCTGCCGTTCAACGTATCATATACATAATCCCAGTCAAAATCGGCTCCGCAATCACCGGCATAGGTATAATCATACAAAAGTTCACAATAAGTTTCCGTGCAATTCTCAATAGTATCGGTTACGGTAAGGCAAACGGTGTAAACGCCCGAAGCAGAATCGGCATAAGTATGTGCAGGATTCAAATCTGTAGAAGTGGTTCCATCGCCAAAATCCCATAGCGCTGTGATGCCAGAAGGCACACCCCCAGGGGTGTTATTGATGTTTCCGTTAGGTTCGGTAAACAATGAAAAATTCATGAAGTAAACAGTTTTGCCATCGGCATCGAAACTGTAATAGAAATAAGGGCTTGCCATACAGCCCGGCACACTTCCACATTCCCCGTAAAAATATGAAGTAACACCATTTATCATAGCATCACATTCATTTCCGTAGGTAATACCATTACACCCGCAAACCGGCAAATAATACATAGGACAACCTAATGTAGGGTCTATTAAAGTAGAATCAATACAATCCATGCCTATACTGCCACATTCTCCGGGATAAAAAGAGGTGATACCGGCAGCAGTGGCATCACAATCATTACTGTATGTAACGCCATCGCATCCGCAAACGGGCATCCAAAAATCGGGACATATTGCATTGTGATTTATCAAACTCGGGTCAACACAATTCCATCCGTTTCCATTACACTCACCCCGAACAAAAGATGTAACGCCATTGTTGCCAGCCAAACAACTATTCCCATAAGTAACTCCATCGCATCCGCATACAGGATCGTATATCATAATACAATAAGCATTCGGATTGATTAATGCCGGGTCAATGCAAAGACTGGTAATAGTGCTGTCCGGGTCGGGTGCAGCCGTTACAGCAGAGACTATTCCGAAAGAAATAAGGAGTGCTAGTATGAAAAAGTGGAATTTCATAAGGTTGGTTTTGTGCAGAACGATATAAAGTTAGGAATGGTTGCCTGTGAATGTAAAAAAAAAGAAAAACATTATTTTAGCCTCATGCTCCACTATTCAGAATTGAAAGCGCTGCTCATCACAGAAGAAATGTTGTTAAATATTTTATTGGATAAATATTCATGAGTATTTCAAGAAAAAAATTTTTAAAACAATCTTTACTTGCCACCGCAGGGTTATCTTTATTCGACTTTATGCAAACATCTACTGCTGAAAATTGGCATTTTCATTTAGACCGTTTATCAAAACTAAGCTTGCCCGAAGCCGATGAAGACTTCTGGAAATTCATTCGCGAGCAGTATATTATTTCTCCCGACATTACAAACATGAACAACGGAGGGGTAAGCCCGCAACCCATTCCAGTGCAAAAAGCGCATGTGAGCAATTATACTTTTTGCAACGAGGGTCCCTCCTATTATATGTGGCGTGTTTTAGACCAAAGGCGCGAACCCTTGCGCGAACGGTTGGCGACAATGGCGGGTTGCTCCAAAGAAGAAATAGCCATTAACCGAAACACCACCGAAGGATTAAACACTATTATTTTCGGATTGCCTTTGCAGAAAGGAGATGAAGTAGTGCTTACAAAGTATGATTATCCGAATATGATAAATGCTTGGCGGCAGCGGGAAAAGCGCGATGGCATTGTGCTGAAATGGATTGATTTTGATTTTCCGTTGGAAGATGATTCCGTTATTTTGAAAAAATTTTCAGAAGCCATTACAGCCAGAACAAAAATTGTTCATATCACTCATTTAATGAACTGGACGGGGCAATTGCTGCCTGCCAAAAAAATTATCGCTTTAGCACACAGCAAAGGAGCAGAAACAATTGTAGATGCCGCACATACTTTTGCCCATATTGAATTTTCGATAAAAGATTTGAATTGCGATTATCTGGCAACTTCGTTGCACAAATGGTTAGGTGCGCCCTTCGGAACGGGAATGATGTATGTGAAAAAAGAAAAAATCAAAAAAGTATGGTCATTGCTGGGCTCTTACGATTCGTTAGATAATGATATCAGAAAATTTGAAACCATTGGAACCCGCTCTTTTGCTGCCGAAATGGCAATTGCAAATGCCATAGATTTTCACCATTTAATTGGCGCCAAAAGAAAAGAAGCGCGCTTGAGATTTCTGAAAAATTACTGGTGCGAAAAAGTTAAAAATATTCGCGGAGTGAAGCTATACACTTCGCTCCAAAAAGAATACAGCGGTGCATTAGCCACCTTTGCCATTGAAGGCAGAAGCGGCTCCGAAATAGAGCAGGAACTGTTTCAAAAATCAAAAATCCATTCATCGCCCGTGCAACACGAAAAACTGAATGGTGTGCGCATTACTCCACATGTTTACACCTCGCTTGCAGAACTCGACTTGCTTGTGGAAACCATTAAAAAATTAACGCCATAGAAACCGAACTGATGAAACATACCCCCGAAAACAATCTGCTGAATAAAATTATAGACTGGCTGAGTGAGAGAACTTTTCTAAACATCATGCTCGCCATCGGTTACGGAGGCTTCATCATTTTCATGCACGACCCAATGGTAGGCGTGTCGGTAAAAATAATGACCGCGCTTTCTATCGAAACCTATAATGTAGTGGTGGATTATATTTCGGCTGCCATAGGAATAATACTGTTTCTGTTGTTGTTATATTTTCTGAAAAGATACCAACAACAATCGCCTCTCAAACTTTTCTACCTCGTTGCTATTTTAATTTATATGGTGGTTCATGCGCTCACCATGTTCGAAATGAGCATAGAAATTATTCATTCGCTCGAATACTCTTTACTGGCTGCGCTGATGTTTCCTTTTACACGCAGGTTTGGCGCTGCCATAGTGATGTCGCTGCCGGTAATGTTTATAGACGAATGGTATCAATACATGATACTCTATCCCGACTATGTAGAATACTTTGAACTGAACGATATTGTAATGGATGTGATGGGTTGTGGATTAGCTATGGTTTCGTTGATGATTTTAGGAGTAAAAAGTAAGCCTTATGAACATTCGTTTTTCCGAAAACCCGAATTTATTTTCCTTGTGGTGTTGAATGGAATTTTCATGTTAGGCTTGTTCACCTGTGTGTTTGCCTTGTATTCAGAAAATGTTTGCGACAACACCATCATGATTATGAACCAACTCGAAAACCCTTATGCCTTCTGGCAAATACATCCTTACACAGGTGCTAAATACCATGTGCTTACGCCTGTTGAAGGAATGACATTAATTACGCTATCATGTTTGTTTTTTATGGGAATGGACAGTCTTTCAACCAGAAATAAATAAAAATGATTACAGTCCCTGCAAGAATATAAACTGAATAATATTAGCGCCCATTTGCAGCGCTTTCTGACGAACTTCTTCAGGGTTTTTATGCACATCGAGATCTTCCCACCCATCGCCTAAATCGCATTCGTAATCGTAAAAACAAATGAGTCTTCCTTCCCAAAGCAAACCGAAACCTTGCGCGGGTTTGCCGTCATGCTCGTGTATTTTGGGCAAGCCCCCCGGAAACGAATAGCGTTGATGGTAAATGGGATGTGAAAAAGGCAACTCTATAAAATCGAGTTCGGGAAAAACTTTTTTCATGGCTTTGCGTACGTAAGGATCCATGCCGTAGTTGTCGGAAATGTGCAGAAAGCCACCACTAATCAAATATTTTCTGAGGTTTTCGGCATCCGCATCAGAAAACACAACATTGCCATGCCCCGTCATGTGAACAAACGGATAGTTGAAAATATTGGGGTTTCCGGCTTCCACCACCACTGCTTCGGGAGCTATATTGGTTTTGATGTTCCTATTGCAAAACTCAATGAGATTGGGCAACGAAGTGGGGTTGGCATACCAATCGCCTCCACCGCTATATTTCAGCAAAGCAATTTTTACGGTGGGATTGTTTGCCTGCAAAAAATACGGAAATGCCGCTAAAAAGAACAAGCCGGAAATGATGGTTCTTAAAATTTTCATGTGTGTTTGGGGTTCGTCTAAAACTTAACTCGTTTGCCGTTGTATTATTGCCGAAGTTAAGGGTTTTAGGAAATTGGAGGAAAGGGTGTGATGTAGCGGTAATTTTCTTTAAACATTTTGAAGATTGCATCAGTAGCAGAAAACAGAAGTAATGTCAATATGCTTGATTTAACCACTGAGCCGCGCTTTTGGGTAGGTGTGATTTTAGCAGCAATTTTTATTTCTTGTGTTCGTCCCTGCATTGTCTATTTATTTTAATTATTTTCTCATCTGTCTTGGCACCTAAAATTCATCTTGCAAATGCGACTTTACTGGGAACAGATTTAGATGAATGCAATCCATAAATTTCTCGACCATTTCAACTATTTAAAATTTTTACTTTTACAACAACCAACCACCCAACACCATGAAACAACTGTTGATATACATCTCTATTGTTGCACTCATTTTTTCCGCCTGTAAAAAGAATAATGATGAGCAGGATACTGACGACCATTCTAATCCTTTTATGAAAAAAGCAGGCGCTCCTGCCCTGATAGTGGCGCATAGGGGCGGAGCCAAATTAGCTCCCGAAAATACATTGGCAGCTTTCGATAATGCTTTAGCCTTAGGTGTTGATGTGTTGGAAATGGACGTTTGCTTGACCAAAGACAACGTTTTGGTTGCCATTCACGACCTCACTATAGACAGAACTTGTGAAGCATCGGGCAATGTGCGCAATTATACTTTCGATGAATTGCGACAATTCAATTTCGCCTACAATTTTAAAAATGCTGCCGAAGAATATCCCTACCGAAACAATCAGGTTCTAATTCCGCACATAGAGGAAATATTTGAGCGCTATCCGAATACTTACATGATGATTTAAATTAAAGATGGTGATGAAGCTGGTAAGCTGGCAGCCGAATTACTTTATCAACTGATTGTTCAACATAATCTGTCGAAAAAAGCAATCGTGTTTTCTTTGTCTGATAAAGTGATACAGCATTTACGCAGCCTGATGACAACACCGGTATTTACCGGAGGCTCGCTTGGTGAAGGATTAGAATTTATCAATGCGGTGCAATCGGGAACCGATTCGCTCATCCATCTTGCACCCGATGCTTTCGCTGCGCCCAAAGCAGATTTGTTCACTTCGGAAGCGCTCATCACCGCGCTTCATCGTCAAAATGTTGCCATCCATAATTGGACTATCAACAACAAAGTAGATATGAAAGAATTAATTCAGCTTAGTGCAGACGGCATCATTACCGATAGCCCCGACCTGATGTTTGAAGCATTGCAAGAGATGGGTTATGGAAAGAGATGAAACTTCAATTATTCCTGTCAGGTTTTATTAGAAAATGAAGAATCCATTTCGATAGACATAATGTTTACTTCAACTATTCCCAATCTTAATAATATCGGCAAACACGCCCGCAGCGGTTACTTCCGCGCCTGCGCCCGGTCCTTTTACCACTAACGGATATTGTTTGTAGCGTTGTGTGGTGAAACAGAAAGAATTTTCGGTGCCTGCCAATGAATAAAAAGGATGCGATTCGTCAACGGCAGTGAGTGAAGTTTTCGCTTTGCCGTTTTCATACGAAGCTATGTATTTGAGTTTTTGTTTTTTCTTTTTGGCTTTCAGCAATCGCTCGGTAAACAAATATTCCGATTTTTTAAGTTCGGCTAAAAATGTCTCAACGGTTTTCGCTTTGCGGCAATTGTCGGGCACCAGATTTTCTACCGAAACATTTTTCAACTCCAAATCGCTGCCACACTCACGCGCCAGAATCAGAATTTTTCGCGCCACATCAATACCGCTCAAATCATCGCGGGGATCAGGTTCGGTGTAGCCCATGTCTTTGGCTTGTTGCAGCAGTTCGGTAAACGACATGCCTTCATCGAAATGATAAAACAAATAATTGAGTGTGCCCGAAACCACCGCTTCAATTTTCAGAACTTCATCGCCACTCATCATCAAATCGTTGAGTGTGCTGATAACAGGTAAACCTGCGCCTACATTGGTTTCAAAAAGGAAACGGGCATTGTGATGCACACTGAGGTGTTTCAGTTTTCGGTAATAAGAAAGTTTCTCTGAGCAGGCGCGTTTGTTGGGTGTAACAATGGCAATATGTGCTCCTAATATTTTTTCATAAAACGGAATGGGAAGGTCGCTGGCGGTAGCATCAACAAACACGCTGTTGGGCAGGTTGTGCCCCTGCATGCGTTTCACAAATTCGTTAATATTCATGGCATTGCTGTTGTCCTGCAATTTGTTTTTCCAGTGAATATGAGCGTTGCCATTTTCATCGAAATACATTTTGCTGCTGTTGGCAATACCAATCACGCGCATGTCAATCAAATGATTATCAGAAAGATGTTTGCGTTGTTTTTCAATAATATCCAAAACTTTGCTGCCTACCAATCCGGGTCCTAACACAAAAAGATTGAGCATTTTTTTATCGGAAAGGAAATAGGCTTCGTGCAGCGAATTGAGCGCTTTGGTTTGGTCTTTTGAAGCGATTACTGCCGAAATGTTTTTTTCGGAAGAACCCTGCGCTATGGCAACTACGTTCACACCATTTTTGCCTAAGGCACCAAACATTTTAGAAGCCGTGCCGGGCAGGTGTTTCATGTTTTCGCCCACAATAGCTACTATGCACAAGTCGCGCTGAATCACCACTTCGTCTATTTGTCCGTTTCTGATTTCCCACTGAAATTCAATCTCAATTACACGCTTGGCTTTAGCGGCTTCAACTTCGTTTACCGCAATACAAATAGAATGTTCGGAAGATGCCTGAGAAATGAGAATGACATTGATTTTTTCTCTCGAAAGCGCGGTGAACAATCTGCCCGAAACGCCTGTAACGCCTACCATTCCGCTGCCTTCAATATTGAGCAGACAAATATTGCCTAATGAAGAAATACCTTTTACAATATGCGCGTCATCGGCATTTTTATGCGAAATAAGTGTGCCGGCAAACGATGGGTTGAAAGTGTTTTTAACCAGAATAGGAATTTTGCTGACCATAGCCGGACGCATAGTGGCAGGAAAAATAACTTTAGCCCCGAAATGCGATAACTCCATGGCTTCATGATAAGTGAGTTGTGGCACCGGAAATGCCTGCTTCACCTGTCGCGGGTCGGTGGTCATGATGCCATCTACATCAGTCCAAATTTCAATGGCTGCCGCTTTGAGCGCTGCGCCAAAAATGGAAGCCGTGTAATCGGAACCGCTTCTGCCCAACGTGGTAGTTTCGTTTTCTTCGGTAGCGCTCACAAAACCTGTGATTACCTGCGTGCCTTTGTTTTGTTTGAAATAATTGCGAATGAGCGCATTAGTTTTTTCAAAATTCACTTTGGCATATCCAAACGAAGCATCAGTTTTTATGACTTCGCGGGCATCTAAAAAAGCGGCATCTTTCATCTGTTCTTTTAACGCTTCACTGATGATGTATGCCGAAAGTCTTTCACCGAAACTCAATACCAAATCTTTGGTTTTGGGCGACAATTCTTTGATGAGCGAAATGCCTTTGCAGATGTCATACAATTGATTCATGGTTTGTATCACATTGCCCAGCACTGAAGGCTGTTGTCTCAAAGGAACCAATGCTTTCACTGCATCGCAATGACGTTTTTCCAATTGTTTATAAACGGGCTTGAATTGTTCTTCTCCCTGCAACGCTAATTCGCACAAGCGAATCAACTCATCGGTAACACCACCGAATGCCGAAATCACTACCGCAATTTCTTTGTGTTGTTTTTTGATTTGAAGAACAATACTTAAAACATCTTTTACTCTTTGAGGAGTAGCCACCGATGAGCCACCGAATTTTATAATGCGCATAATGATGATTTTTAAACAGAATGCACAAGATGCTACAGTATTATTAAATAACAATACTGAATCAACTTATGCCTGTAAAATTTTCTCTACGAAACAACATAATAGCAACATACCGACACAACCATTTTATACAGACATAGTGTTGATTGGCATGAAAGTGTATGGTTTTAGAGAGATTAGTTTAAGAATGTCTCACACTAACATTTAATCCCTTTGCAACTTTGCGGCTTTGCGTGCCAAAATTATTTTCCTTGAAACTTCGCTCTTCTTTTTTCGAGAAAGGCAGAAGCGCCTTCCTGAAAATCTTCGGTAGCTGCACAATGAGCAAAAGCATCAATTTCAAACTGCAAGCCATTCACTTCATTATTAAACGCAGCATTAACGCTTTCAATCACTTTAGCAATGGCAACAGGCGCTTTAGCAGCAATGGCTTCAATCATTTCGGTGGCAGTTTGAAGCAGGGTTTCGTTATGTCCTAATTGATTCACCAAGCCCATGCGATATGCTTCAGCGCCATTAATCATTTTACCCGTCATCAATAATTCAAAAGCCCTGCCCTTTCCTATCAATTGCGTCAATCGTTGCGTGCCGCCATAGCCGGGTATGATTCCCAAATTAACTTCGGGCTGACCGAACTTGGCATTTTCGCCTGCAATACGAATATGACAAGCCATTGCCAGTTCGCAACCTCCTCCTAAAGCAAAACCATTTACTGCCGCAATCACCGGTTTGGAAGCATTTTCAATCATATTAAAAACTTCATGCCCGGTAGTGGCAAGCGCTTTGGCTTGTGCGGTATCCAGCCCGATAAATTCTGAAATATCAGCACCGGCTGCAAATGCTTTATCGCCTTTGCCAGTAATGACTGCACCTTTTAAATCAACTTCATCATAGAGGCGTTGCACGGCTACTTTCAATTCGGCTATCAACTCGCGGCACAGCGCGTTCATCTTGCTTTCACGATTGATGGTGATGATTAATATGTTGTCTTCAACGGTTACTAAAAGGTGTTGGAAATTCATGAGAGAAATTTTGTGTTGCAGGCAAAAATAATGAATGTTGGCGGCTCAAAAATTTTAAGCAAGGCTTTAACCATCAATCTTCAATAATTATTTCTTTCTTACTAACGGAAGAAGCGCCAAAATACCCAATCGCTCCGTTGCTGATATTTCCTTTTACGTTGCCGGGAGGAGTATCAAACAAATCGCCTGTATTATCCTGCTCATCGAGCGCATTGAAAAAATCGTAACCGGCACGGTCCATCGAAAACATTTCAATACGAACCGTATCGCCATAATTTACTCTTTTACCAAATTCAAAAATGATGTAGTTGCCATCGTAAAATTCATCGCTGGCATACATTTCATCTTTACGGTCAACTATTTCATCGTTTCTGTAAAAAAGCCAACGATAAAAATTACCGATTCTAGGAGGCTCCTGAAAATAAATGGATACCAAGTAACCCTCTCTTCTCCCTGTTGAGCTGTCGCGAAAGCGAAAAGTCAATGTGTCTATGGGCGCAACCGGACGCAGTGTGGAGACAGCTTCATAAATTTCTCCTTCGTGAAAAATTTTCAAAGTATAGGTAGCCCCCATTTTCGATTGTAAAAGACTTACCGTTTGATAAGCTCCCGGTTCGGTCATAAAAAGAGTGTCGGTGAATGTATTGTTTTCAGAAATAGTTACTATAGCATTGAGAATGGGTGGCGGCTCTATAGCAGAAAAATAGCCTGTAGTTTTGGTCAGTTGAACAGTATAAGGTCCTTCATGGTCAAAAACCCAGCCTTCCACCACCATCTTTGGCTCGGCATCTTTTAGGTCAACATGAATTTCTTCTTCGCAGGAGGAAAAAAAATAGGCGAAAGAAAAAAGACATAAAACATGTTGAATCGAAAACTTCATTTTTAAAATTTAAAATTCCAGGTTACAGAAGGCACAATGGCAAACAGATAAATTTTAATGGCTTTCGGTTGCCCGTCATCTTCTTTGAAAATAATTGAGAACGGATTTTTTCTGTAATACAAGTTATACACCGAAAAATTCCATTCGCTGTAAAAACGCTTGCCTTCCTTTCCTTTCAATGTGCAAGAAATATCAGCCCTGTGATAAGGTGGCATTCGGTAGCCATTGCGCTCTGAAAAATAAGGATAGATATTTCCTCCGTAAACAAATTTACCGGAAGGAAAAGTAACGGCAAGCCCTGTGTTGTAAGTCCAGTTGGCGGCTAACACTACACGCTCGGTTACATCAAACGAACCCACCACATTGACATTGTGCGTGCGGTCATATACTGCCGGATATGGATTGCCATCGTTGATGCCTTCGATTTGTCTTCGGGTGCGGGAGAGCGTATAACTAACCCATCCGGTGAATCGCCCGGTATTTTTTTTTACCAGAAATTCTGCGCCATAAGCCCATCCCTTGCCGCTCAATACTTGTGTTTCAATTTTATCGCTCAGCAATAGTTCAGCATTATCTATGTAGTCAATTATATCGTGCATGTGTTTGTAAAAAACCTCTACTGAAGTTTCCATTAAATTGTCAAAATAATTTTTGAAAAAACCAACCGCCACCTGGTCGCCTTTCATGGGCTGAATATAAGTATCGCTGGGCACCCAAATATCTAAAGGAGAACTCACGGTGCTTCCCGAAATCAAGTGCAGATACTGGCGGGTGCGCATGTAAGATGCTTTTATAGCATTGTCTTTCAGAAAAGCATAGCGCAATGAAACACGAGGCTCGGGACCGTGAAAAGTATTGAACCATTCCATGCGCTTGTAAAAAGTGGTATCGGTTACTTCGTTGTTTTCGTCATACACATAATTTCTTCCGGCACCAATATTTCCGAATAAAGAATAGCGAATGCCATACTGCACCGTAACATTTTCGTGCAGGGTTTGCTCGTTAGAAATATACGCTGCCGCTTCAATGGCATTTTTTTCCGGCACTTTAATCACGTTCAACACTTCATTAGCAGAAAGCGGTTTTATTTCTCCGGGATAAAAACGATGATAAATACCTTGCACGCCATACTTTAAAGTGTTTTTGGTATTGATGAAATAAGAAAAATCATACTTCAGCGTATAGTTGCGAATTTTTGCCGTCCAGTCGAAAGCCTGTTCTCCCGAAGGGCGACCTAAAGCATATTGATAATCGCTGAAAACAAATGAAAGATTGGAAAACAGCCGTTCGCTAAAGAGGTGATTCCAACGCATGGTAGCGGTAGCATTGCCCCAAAAAATGCGAAACAAATTGGTATATCTGAAAACATCTCTTCCGAAGTAAGAAGAAAAATAAATGCGGTTTTTATCGTTTACTTTCCAGTTTACTTTTCCATTGAAATCATAGAAATACAAGCGGTTTTCACGAATCTCCGGGTCGCGAGCCAAACGAATGAGCAAATCGCTGTAGGTGCGTCTGGCGGTGAACAAAAAAGAAGCCTTGTCTTTTTTTATCGGACCTTCCACAGCAATTCTACTCGAAATCAAACCAATGCCTCCGCTTACCGAATACTTCTTCATGTTGCCGTCTCTCATGCGAACATCTAAAATGGATGAAAGCCGTCCGCCATATTCAGAAGGAATGCCTCCGGTATAGAGTTTTACATCTTTCACCGCATCGGGATTAAAAACAGAAAAGAAGCCTAACAAGTGTGAAGCATTATAAACCACCGCTTCGTCTAACATAATCAGGTTTTGGTCCACTCCCCCACCTCTCACATAAAAACCACCTACTCCTTCGCCTGCATTCACCACACCGGGCAGCAACGAGAGCGATTTGATAATATCAACCTCACCAAAAATGGCAGGTATGCTTTTGATGGTTTGAATGGAAAGTTGTGTTACACTCATTTCTACAGAGCGAATACTATGTTCCGCGGTGCGCTCGGCTTTCACTTCTACTGTTTGCAAGCGTTTCGACACTTGATTTAATTCAATATTGAGCGCGTAGTTTTTATCTAATAAAAGCAGAAACTGTTTAGCCTCATAGCCTAAATACTGCACTTTGACATTGTATTTACCGGCAGGTAAAGTGATAGAATAAAACCCGTAAACATTGGTAGTTCCACCAGAATTCAACTCTTCAATAATGATACTTGCTCCTATCAGCTCCTCGCCCGAAAGCGAATCTTTTACATAGCCGCTCAAGGTATATTTCTGCTGTGCAAAAACAGATAAAGGCAACAGCAACAATAGCAATAACCTGAAAAGCATGGGCAGGACTAAATAGAAAAATGAGGCGTAAAATTATACTAAATCAGCATACGGATATTTCTTTTGAAAACACCTTCCCCGAAGATGCTACATTAACGCCAGTTTTTTTCGCACACGAAAGTTCTTGTCAGATACTTCAATCACATAGATGCCTCTGGCAAATGCCGATATATCAAAACTGAATAGGGCATCGGTGAGGATTTGCTCCAACAGCAATTTTCCGCGCGAATCGAAAACAGACAACTGCAACGGATTTTGAACGGAAGCAGGAGCAACGACATTAGCAATGGTTTGAGCCGGATTTGGATATACACTCACTTCAAACTCTTCCGATAAAATATCTTCAACAGAAGTTTGAGCCTCATTTCTTCTCCAACGGTTTTGATTTACCCAACAACTCTGCACATGCTCTAATGTTTGCTGATTGGTTTGGCTCAGTATAGGATTCAAATAGGCATAAGCCGTCATGCTGTCGGGAGTGAATTTCAATAAAGTATAGCCGTGATCATAAAGATTCAAATATTGCTGTTGGGGATTCATACCTTTGGAAGTATTGTAAAGATTGGCAGCGGCAGAAATCGGTAAGCCGGCCTCGTCTAGATTGCCGCGCGATACGCTGGTACCCATTACTTCCACACCGAGGCAGCCTAAGCCTGTTTGGGGATTATAAACATTTGAGTCGAAAGGATTCAGTGATAAGTCAGACCAAAGACTCATGTGTAAATCGCCAGCAGCTACAACAAAGTTGTTGATGCTATTATCCTGAATAAAATGCAGGAGAGAATCGCGGCTTTCAGCATAACCATTCCATGTTTTGGATAAACCGCTGCCGGGCAGCAACGAAGCAAAAATTCCCAGTTCCCAAGGACTGAAAAATTTCTGACTACCCATCATTTTCCAAACAGATGTAGCGTTTCCCAAACCGGATTTCAACCACTCGCTTTGCTGATGAGTCATAATTTTAAAATTGCCCGAAGCAAAAGTTTCCTGAGTAGTTTCGGTGAGCATATCAATCATAAATACTTCAAGCAGATTTCCGAACTGAATATTCCTCCATATTCGGGTGGTATCTGCAGATGGCATTCTGATGGGATTGTATTCGAAAAATGCTTTGGCTCCATTGAACGGATTGGAAGTGTTCAAATCGTGATTATCCCAAATGAGAATGAAAGGAATTTTTCTACGGGCTTCGCGCAGGTCGGGGTCGGCAAGGTAGAGTTTGTGCCTGCCCCGCCAGTCTTGTAATGACGACAATCCATTGGGCATACCTACCGGAACCCTGACACGCTCATCGGGGTCAACAAAATCGTAAATATAATCGCCCAGATGAATGATGGCTCGCAAGTGTTCAATCTCCGACATGTTTCTGTAAGCATTAAAATAGCCCGAAAACAAACTGCTGCAACTGATTATGGCAACCGTAATGCTATCGGCATTTCCCGTAGGAGCAGTGTAAGTAATACCCATTGCCGAAGTATCATTTCCTGTAATGAATCTGTAGAAATATTGTGTGTTTGGATTCAGTCCGCTTACATCATGCCTGCAAGTGAAATCGGTAATATTGCTCACCTGAAGAACTCCTGTTTGTGTTTGTAATGAAAATGAAGTGTCTGCTGCAATTTGCCAGATGATGTCTAAAATTTGACTGACGCTGTCTGGTTCAACTGCTGTCCAGATTATGATTCCATCAGATTTCGGGTCGCCAGAGGCAACACCGTAAACAAAAGGATGATGAATTGAGTCGGGATAAAGATTCAGATGCTGCGCATGTAGCCTAAAGGCAAATACAAGAAAAAACATAAGAATTGCAGATCGAAACATAGTAGATGCTTTTCAAGCAAAACTAAGCAATTGAGATGCTATATTTTCATCTATGGTATTATGAATTTGTTATGCAAACACAGCATCAAAACAAAACTTATTTTATAATAAACTCAGAAAAACAAAAAAGTATGAATAAGGAACGATACAATACTATACTCACGCATAAGCACACACCAGCCCGCCCATAATCGCCAGCGACACTATCCAGTAGCCTGCATTGATGAAAATGCATTTGGCTCCTTTGCGCTCAAACAAAGCATTGATGGCAAATATTGGCAACAGGAATAAAATGCCATTAAGCGCGCCATGAAACGAGCCATGCTTGAAGGAACGGAAATTACTGCCATACTTTTCCATAAATGTGTTTACAAAATTGTAAGCCTCGGTTCCGGGTTCGCTAGCTTCGGGCACATCGGCAAGCATGGAATAGAGGTGCGCCTGATGCACTACCGTAA
>CAZFFP010000034.1:0-38922 GCA_964518215.1 uncultured Chitinophagaceae bacterium | reverse complement strand
GGAAAAGGTATTAGAGTTCATAAATATCAAACTCGAAAATGTACTTTCTCAAATATATGGCATAAGTGGAATGAAAATAATCAATACCATTATTGATGGATAAATAAATTCCAGAGATAAATGTTTTAACTCTTAATAAACACATCTTCAAATCAGCCAATATTCTTTATATTTGAGCGAATTGAATCTGCACCTTATGAGAGTGATTTTTTTGTTTGTGTTTATAACAACATGTGTCTTTACTTTTCAATCTTGTGATAAAAAAGACAGCGAAAAACCTGTTATTACCTCTTTTAGAATAGAAAATATGTCTAACGAAGGAGTGGTAGAAGCGGGCAATAAGATAACAGTTGAAACGGGCTTTCAGGATAGCAGAGGATTGGGCAAGTATGAGCTGAAAGTAGAAGGCGTTTTTGACGGCTCATCAACTTTCAAAAGCAACTTGTTCAATGCTTTTTCGTTTTCCGAATCATTTACAACGCTCTATAGGGAAAACCTTGATTTTAGAGTACTTGATATTCCATCAAACACTACTTCGGGATTGTATATTGCAACTGCAAAGGTTTTTGATGAAGAAGGAAATGCCGGAGATATTGCTATTTTTCATCTATTCATAATTAATAATAGCACGCCAACAGTTGAGGTATTGCGCCCCGACACTTTTGATGTGCTGCCGATTTTTACCGCTGGCGATTATGTTGAGTTTATCGGAAGTCTGAGTGATAATGACGGGATGACTGAAGTGAAAGTTTCTGTTTTTAAAGAAAACGACACGCCTGTTCACGAACAGATTTTAAATTTCGACACATTACCCATTACTTTTTTCAACCTTGCCAATCTGCCCGACAGTGTATTTATTCCTGAAAATGCTGCACCCGGAAAATATCGTCTGAATGTAAGCGGTAAAGATATTTATGGCAACTACGGAATACTGCGATACTTTCTCAATGTGCGAAACTGATGTCTTTTTCAATAAAGCGTATTCCATTTGGAAGGTTTGAAGCTGTGGTTTTAGAAAATGAAACTGCTATGCATAGGGTTGTATTTGTTCCGGCTTTCGGTGCCAACATTATTAGTATGCAACTTCATGGGCAACAGTTACTCGATGGTTTTCAAAACGATGTGCAATTAATTTCCAACGAAAAATCTAAGTGCATACACCTTGCCCCTTTTCCCAACCGGATTAAAAACGGAAACTACTCCTTTAGAGGAAAAAAATATCAATTTCCCATAAACAAACCCAAAGAAAACAACGCCATTCACGGGTTTGTATGGAATCGAATTTTTAAAACTGTAAAAGAAAACATTCAAAATGATGGGGCACGCGTAACACTCAATTATGAATATGACGGAAGCATTGAAGGCTATCCTTTCCCTTTTAGTATTGACTATGAATACGTATTGAAAAACAATGGTTTTTCCATTGAAGTGAAAGCCACGAATACCGGAATAACTGATATGCCCTTTGGAATCGGCTGGCATCCGTATTTTACTTTTCATACACCGGTTGATGAATTAAAACTGCAACTTTCTGCTTGTGAAGTGCTGGAAACAGATCAACAGATGATACCCACAGGAAAGCAGAAAGTTTTTACATCTTTTGAAAATCTCAACGGTATTGGCGCATATAGATTTGACACTTGTTTTCAATTAAAAAATACTGCCCGGGTTTTTGAAACGCAGTTGTATCATGCAAAAAAACGTGCTGCAATAATTTTAGCGCAATCTGAAAGTTTCGGGTATTTACAGGTATATATTCCTCCTCACAGAAACAGCATAGCGTTTGAACCTATGACATGTCCGGCAAATGCTTTTAATAGTCTTCAAGGATTAATAGTATTGTCGCCCGGGCATTTTTTTAAAGGGAACATTGATGTTTCGTTAAAGATGTTTTAGTCCTTATAATCAAAAATATCGTGAACATAATGAAGAGCGTTTCAGTTTAATACTCATAAAAAAAAGTTCAGACGAAAAAATCTAATCTGCTTCTTAAATAATTAGATTCTGATAAAGTCTATTTTGCACCCTCTATATTTGCTAATACAACAAAAAAACATGGAGCAACCGGTTAAATTAAAACGAGCGCTAAGCCCTATTATGCTTTGGGGATTGGGTGTAGGCTACGTAATATCAGGCATGTATTTCGGGTGGAATATCGGATTATATAAAGGCGGTACATTGGGCTTGGGTATAGCCACATTTTTTATCATCATTATGTATGTAACCTTTACTTTCAGTTACACAGAGCTTGCATGTGCTATTCCGAAAGCTGGCGGAGCATTCGACTATGCCAACAGGGCATTAGGGAAACAATGGAGCTTCATAGCGGGCATGGCTCAAAATATAGAGTTTGTGTTTGCTCCACCGGCTATAGCATTTGCAATTGGCGCATATTTCAATATATTCTTTCCTCAAATACCGATTATTGCCATTGCGCTGGCAGCCTATTTTCTTTTCACCGGATTAAATATTTATGGAGTAAAAGCCGCAGCAGTTTTTGAATTGGTCATTACGATTATAGCGGTTGGTGAGCTATTGTTGTTTGCCGGAATTACATTGCCTCACTTTGATTATTCGAACATGCAAGCTAATGCATTTCCTCATGGATGGTCGGGAGTGTTTGCCGCTATTCCGTTTGCCATATGGTTTTTTTTGGCAATTGAAGGGATTGCTAATGTTGCAGAAGAAACAATAAATCCGCAACGCACAGTATTAATAGGTTTTGGATCAGCAATTCTCACTTTGGTTATTTTATGTTTACTGACATTCACCAGTTCTATCGGAGTGGCCGGTTGGGAAGCTATTGTTTATAAGTCCGATGGAAACCTTTCAGATTCACCTCTGCCTATGGCGCTCGAAAAAATAGTGAGCGAAAACAATTGGTTATTTCACTTATTAGTAACTATAGGTTTGTTTGGGTTAGTAGCATCGTTTCACGGTATCATACTCGCAGCCGGACGCGCAACTTTTGAATTTGGCAGAATGGGAATGGCACCACCATTCATGGGAAAGGTACATCAAAAATTCAGAACTCCGGCAAATGCACTTATAGTGAACATGTGTGTAGGAATAGTAGCATTGTTTACAGGAAAAACAGACGAAATTATTACCATAGCAGTGATGGGTGCCTTGACTTTGTATATTGTTTCAATGATTGCATTTTTTAAACTCAGAAAAAACGAACCTGATATGGAGCGCCCTTTCAAAACGCCATTCTATCCGATATTTCCTGCTTTGGCTTTAATCATAGCAATAGTATCACTGATTTCGGTAACAGTTTATAATCCGATACTTTTTATAGTATTCATACTGCTAATCTTGATTGCATATCTGTATTTTTCAAAAGTAATAAATGGGGCAAAATAGTTTGCTCCGAGTCCTTAACAAAAGATAAATTCTAAATTTCAATAGCAAACTTTTGGGTTTTTCTTTCCAAATCAATTTTGTCCAAAAGTATTCAAATTTAAATCCAACATGCGCACTCACCCCAGCGCCTGCTCCACATCTGCCACTATATCTTCAATATTTTCCAAACCCACCGACATTCTAATCAGCCCGTCAGTGATGCCGAATTGTTCGCGCTGTTGTTGGGGAACTTTCACGTGCGTCATAGATGCCGGATGTTGCACCAACGTGTCGGCAGTGCCAAGCGATGCGGTTAAGGTTAAAAATTTAATGTGGTTCATCAACTGCAAAGCGGCTTCAAAACCACCTTTTAACTCGAAACTCAACATGCCTCCAAACCCGTTCATTTGTTTTTTCGCCAGTTCATGGTCAATATGTTGCGGCAAACCGATATAATTAACCTTTGAAATTTTTGTGTGCGATTGAAGAAATTCTGCAACTTTCATCGCATTACCGCAATGAACATCCATGCGGATGGGCAAAGTTTTTATTCCGTTGTTGAGCAGAAAAGCATCGAAAGCATTACTGTTTCCCCCCATTATTTTTCTGATGTTCCATACTTTTTTCATCAGCAATTCATCCTTTCCTATCACCACCCCTCCAATGGCATTGCCATGTCCGTTGAGAAATTTTGTAGTGGAATGAATAATAAAATCAAAACCGAATTGGAACGGCTGTTGCAGATAGGGCGTGGCAAAAGTGTTGTCAATACAAGTTACAATTCCCGACTGTTGAGCCAGCGAAGAAATTTTTTGCAAATCGTAACAATCGCAAGTAGGATTGGCTGGCGATTCTATGTAAATCAATTTTATATTTCCTTGCTTCAGCAGTAAATTTTCTATGACATCAGTATTTTTTAAATCGCTGAAAATAATTTCGACCCCTTGTTTTTCAAACACGGAAACCAACAAATCGGTGGTGGTGCCATACAAATTTCCCTGAGTTAAAATAGCATCGCCTGCTTTTAATTCCAGCGACATCAAAAACCCGGAAATAGCAGCCATGCCCGAACTGAACAGCACCGCTTCAGCCGGCATATTCAACCCGAAACTTTCTAATGCCGCTAACTTTTTTTCTACTGCGTCCACGGTCGGGTTGTGCCATCTGCCGTAAATAAAAGCCTCTTCTTTTCCCTCAAAAACACGCATGGCTTTCGCAGCGCTTTCATACACAAATGTGGAGGAGGCATAAACCGGCAGCGTGTGCGCCTGATTAGGATTGTTTTCTATAAAATCTTTCACACAAAGGGAGCGGAAACCGATATTGTCGAACATGTTATTTGAAATAGAGCAGGTTAAAAATGAATTGATGCCGTATGGCTCGAAACAAAAATACACATAGTCCACCTGATGTCCTCAATTCCGCACCAAGTCGTTTTTTCGGTGGAAAAATCCCCCATATACAAGCCGCATACATCAGCCCCTTTGCTTAAAAACTCCGATATTTGCACTCCATAAACAATCTTTTTGCAGATGCAGTCAGTGTCGTATATATCCAATGCCCATCCCGATTATATCGAAAATCTTTATCACGATTTTAAATCCAATCCTGAAAGTATAGACCTCGAATGGAAAAAGTTTTTCGAAGGGTTCGACTATGCCGTCAGTTCCAAATCTGAAAATGGCGCTGCGCTTTCGCCCAAAGAGTTGAAGGTTTTTTATCTCATTGAAGAATACCGCAGAAAAGGACATTTGTTGTCGAAAACCAATCCAATTCGTCCGCGCATTGACCGCCAGCCAAATCTCGATATTTCTTTTTTCGGATTGGAAGAAGCCGACCTTAAAAAATCTTTCATTGCCGGAAAAACATTGGGCTTAAGCAACCCGACACTCGAAAAAATTATTGCGCATTTGCAAAAAGTTTATTGCAGTGCTATTGGCGTGGAATATTACTACATGGTGAAAGCGGAAGACCGCGAGTGGTTTCAAACCGAATTTGAAAAACGTGCTACCGAAATAAATTTTTCGCTCGAAAAGAAAAAACATTTTCTCGGAATGCTGAATAAAACAGTAGTGTTTGAGAAGTTTTTGCACACTAAATATATTGGGCAGAAAAGATTTTCTTTAGAAGGCGGGGAGTCCACTATTCCTGCCATTGACGGCATGATAAATCAGGCTGCCGAAATGGGAGTGGAGGAAGTGGTCATCGGCATGGCGCATCGCGGCAGGTTGAATGTGTTGGCGAATATTATGGGTAAAACCTATGAGCATATTTTCAACGAGTTTGAAGGCAACGCTTCGCCCGACCTCACTATGGGCGATGGCGATGTGAAATATCACATGGGCTATTCGTCCATTATTAAGACTACTTCAGGAAAAGATATTCACTTAAAACTTTCGCCCAACCCTTCGCACCTCGAAGCGGTGAATCCGGTGGTGCAAGGCTTTGCACGCGCTAAAGCAGATATTTTATACAATTCAGAATATTCGAGAGTGCTGCCCATTCTCATTCATGGCGATGCCGCTTTGCCCGGACAAGGCGTGAGTTATGAAGTTATTCAAATGTCGCAATTGAAAGGTTACGACACCGGAGGAACCATTCATTTTGTTATCAACAACCAAATTGGTTTTACTACCGATTTTGAAGATGCCCGCTCTTCGTTCTACTGCACTTCGATGGCGGCAATGGTGAATGCACCAGTGTTGCACGTAAATGGCGATGATGTGGAAGCCGTAATGTTTGCGGTAGAGTTGGCTACGGAGTTTCGCCAGAAATTCAAACGCGATATTTTTATTGACATGGTGTGCTATCGCAAGCACGGACACAACGAAAGCGATGAGCCGAAATTTACGCAGCCCAACCTTTACAAACTCATAGAAAAACATAAAAATCCAAGAGAGATTTACATAGAAAAATTATTGGCAGATGGCTCGGTAGAAGATGCTATGGTGGAGCAGTTGGATAAGGATTTTTGGAAAATGCTGCAAGACCGTTTAGATGAAGTGAAAGAAAAACCGCTTCCTTATAAATATCAGGAACCTGAATTGGCGTGGAAATCATTACGCAGGTCGAAGCCCGAAGATTTTGTCGGTTCGCCCGACACTTCCATCAGCAAAAAAGATTTCGATTCGATTAACGAAAATTTGTTGACCTACCCGAAAGATTTTACTCCCCTTCGAAAAGTGAAAAAACTTTTGGAAGACAACCGCAAAAAATTTCAGGAAGGAAAATTAGACTGGGCAATGGCTGAATTGTTAGCGTATGGCTCTATTCTTAAAGAAGGAAACGATGTGCGTATCAGCGGGCAAGATGTGAAGCGCGGCACTTTCTCGCACCGACATGCCGTGCTGCGCGATGAAGTGAACGACTCGCAATACAATCGCCTCAATTTTGTTTCCGATAAGCAGCAGGGAAAGTTTCGCATTTATAACTCCTTGCTTTCAGAATTTGCAGTGTTGGGATTTGAATTTGGTTATTCGTTGGCTTCGCCCCAAACTTTGATTTTGTGGGAAGCGCAGTTTGGCGATTTTTCCAATGGCGCGCAAACCATCATTGACCAGTTCATCACTTCTTCTGAATCGAAATGGCAACGCATGAGCGGCTTGGTGATGTTGTTGCCACACGGCTACGAAGGTCAGGGACCCGAACATTCGAGCGCCCGTTTGGAAAGATTTTTACAGATGTCTGCCGAGTTCAATATCGGTGTGGTGAACATTACTACTCCCGCCAATTTCTTTCATGCGTTGAGGCGACAGTTGGTGCGCCCCTTCCGTAAACCGTTGGTGGTGATGTCGCCCAAATCGTTGTTGCGTAACCCTGAATGCGTTTCGGCTCCTGAAGAGTTTACTAAAGGAAAATTCCAAGAAATTATTGATGATGCAGTTACATCGAAAAATGCCGCTAAAGTGAAAAGAGTGTTATTGTGCAGCGGAAAAATTTATTACGATTTGTTGGAAAAACAACGCGCTGAAAAACGTACCGATGTAGCTATTGTTCGTTTGGAGCAACTATATCCTTTGGCATTTGCACAATTAGATGCTATTGTAGCAAATTATAAGAAAGCCGAATTTTTCTGGGTGCAGGAAGAGCCTTCAAATATGGGCGCATGGACATACATGCTGAGTTGTTACCGCAAAGTGAATTTGCAATTGATAGCGAGAAAAGCCAGCGCTTCGCCCGCTACCGGATTTTTGAAACAGCATAACAAAGAGCAGGTACATTTAGTAGAACAAGCATTTAATGTATAGTAAATTTCAAATCATATACTCATGTCAAAAGTTGAAATAAAAGTTCCTACAGTAGGCGAATCTATCACACAGGTAACCATAGCGCAATGGTTGGTGAAAGAAGGCGATTATGTCGAACTCGACCAGGTAATAGCCGAACTCGAATCAGACAAAGCCACCTTTGAACTCAATGCCGAGAAAGCCGGCACCATTACATTTGCCGCTAAAGAAGGCGATGATGTAGCGGTGGGTGCGGTGATTTGCCATATAGACACCAGCGCCAAAGCGCCCGAAAAGAAAACTGCTCCAAAAGCAGAGGAGAAAAAAGCAGAAGAGAAAAAACCTGCCGAAGCAAAAGCCGAAACTAAAAAAGCTACTGCCAAAGCTGAAGTATCTGAGGCAACTTATGCCACAGGAACGCCCTCGCCATCGGCTGCAAAATTGTTGGCTGATAATGGCGTATCCGCATCGCAAATTAAAGGCAGCGGCAAAGATGGTCGCATCACTAAAGCCGATGTGCTGAATGCTTTACAAAACGGATTGCCCTTAGAAAAACCAAATGCTTTCGGTGGTTTCAGCCGAGATGTAAAAAAAGAAAAAATGAGCAACCTGCGTAAAACCATTGCGCGCAGATTGGTTTCGGCTAAAAACGAAACCGCAATGCTCACCACTTTCAACGAAGTGGACATGACCAACATTCTTGCCGTGCGCAATCAATACAAAGACAAATTCAAGGAAAAATACGGTTTCAATCTTGGCTTCATGTCGTTCTTTACACGTGCCTGCACCATTGCTTTGATGGAGTTTCCCCGCGTGAATGGCATTATTGAAGACGAGAATGTTGTAGAACATAATTATTGCGATGTAGGCGTGGCAGTTTCTACCGAAAAAGGTTTGGTAGTGCCGGTTATCCGCAATGCCGAATCATTGTCGCTCACCGATATCGAAATGAAAATAGGAGAGCTTGCCAAAAAAGCCCGCGATGGCAAATTGAGTTTGGAAGAAATGACCGGAGGCACTTTCACCATCAGTAATGGCGGTGTGTTTGGCTCGCTCATGTCAACACCTATTTTGAATCAGCCGCAAAGCGCCATTTTAGGTATGCACAAAACTCAGGAGCGCCCGGTAGCCATTAACGGTCAGGTGGTGATTCGTCCCATGATGTATCTCGCTTTGAGCTACGACCACAGAATAATTGACGGCAAAGAATCGGTAACGTTTTTGGTGCGTGTAAAAACACTGCTCGAAAATCCATCGCTGTTGTTGTTTGGCGATGACCCTGTGAAGATTTTGTTGGGGTTATGATTGCTTTTAGATAATGTTTGCAATACTCTGTAGTCGTTTATATTAGTCAGATTACATTACTCATAACACGCTGTAATCGTATCACATGCCTACCATTATTTTACTGCTTATTTCCAACGTATTTATGACTTTCGCCTGGTATGGTCATTTAAAATACAAAGATGTCAGTTTATGGAAAGTTATTTTGATTAGCTGGGGTATTGCTTTTCTGGAATATTGTTTTCAGGTTCCGGCCAACAGAATAGGGCACGGACAATTCAATGCTGTTGAACTGAAAACCATTCAGGAAGTTTTGACTTTAATCGTGTTTGCTGTTTTTTCGGTTTTTTATCTTAAAGAAGATTTCCGTTGGAACTATGCCGTAGGTTTTGTGCTGCTTGTAGCAGCCGTGTTTTTTGTTTTTAAAAAGTGGTGAGCAGAAAAATTTATCTTTTGGTGTATTTGTCTTTGCTGTCGCGATAGTAGCCGTAGATGATTAATGCGAATACAATCACCAAACCAATGGCGACCATATAAATTGATGCGGAGTTTCCCATAATGAGGTTTTACGGCAAAGTTACTGATACTTCTGCTTACTGCTCCTTGAAATGATGCAGCACGCGCTGAGGGAAAGGTATCGTAATGTTTTCTTTTCTGAATGCGGCATCTATTTTAAACCGGATATCGCTCTTTACATTTTCAATTCCGAAAATCTGAAAACTCCAGAACATCAATTCGAATTCGAGTGAGCTTTCTGCAAAATCTCGAAACCTGACTTGAATTTTATATAGGCTATTATCATTCATTACATCTTTATTTTCTTCAGCACAACGAAACAAAATGTCTCTTACCTTTTCAACATCAGAACCGTAAGCCACGCCTACAATCAATGAAAAACGACTGGGTGCGGAGTTGTGCGTCCAATTAATAACATTGTTGTTGATGAACTTATGATTGGGAACTATTATAACAATACCCTCGCGGGTTTGCAGTTTCGAGGTGCGAAGATTTATCTGTGTTACGCGCCCTATTATTCCGTCCACTTCCATAATATCATTCACACGAATAGTGCCTTCAAACAGCAATATAATTCCCGATACCATATCGTTAAAAGTTTGCTGAAGCCCTAAACCCAAGCCCACCATCAAAGCAGCAGAACCGGCAAGTAAAATGGTGATTTTAATTCCGATAGTTTCTAAAATAAGCGCTATGGCAATTACCCATACAAAATAACTGATGAGCAGAATGAGAGAATACTGTCTGCTCGGCTCTACCTTTTTATTCTTCCCTACCCGCCTGATAAATTTTTTCAGCAGAAACAAGAACAAATAGGTTGCTGCAATTATCAGCACCAACTTAAATACGGAATAAACATCTATGTTCAACTTCCCGATTTTTACAAGAGGTTGTTGAAGCAATTCCAATAACTGTTTCATATCAGAAATGAATATTGATATGGGTAAAGTTAATCAAACCGAATTGAAGAAACATTTAGATTTTTCAGAACGACACCGACATGCCCAAGCGCACTCCAAAGTTGGAAGTGTAGGGTTCGCCCCGGTAAGAAAGCCGCCAGAGAAAATCTACACGGAAAATTTTCAGAATGTTTTCGATGCCCGCGCTCATTTCCATGTAAGGCATACGGTTGGGCACCATAAAATCATTCAGGCTGTTGGCATACAGGTTAGCGGCAGTCATGTCGCCCATAACGCCTTTAAAGGTGATAACTTCTCTAAGTTTAAGTTTTCTTATGCCCGGAATTTTATTGAAAAAATATCCTTCAAAATAATGTCTCAGAAAAATGGCGGCATATCGGTCGGTGGCAAATTCATATTCGTTCATCATGCCGAAAGAAAAAGTGTTGAAGAAAAAAGTTTCGTTGCCCTGCGGCACAAACAGCAACAAATAAGGTGCGGTGCCAAAAGTCTTTCCCAGAAAAATATCATAAAAAAATTTGCCTAAGGGTTGTATGGGCACATTGTCGCTCAAACGGAATTGCAGTTTGTGATAATTGAAATCGCTGTGAATGATGCCCCTGATTCCGGCAGTGTATTGCAACTCCACAATGGGACGTTTGCTACCCAGACTTACACGGTCGAACTCGCCCGAAAGAAATTTTTCCTGATGCGCATAACGTAAACGTAAGCCCGCTTCTGCCGTGCTGAAACGGGTAATCACCGAATCGCCCGTTATATCGTTTTTGTCGGTGATATACTTAAAATCCCAATAGCCGGGAATGCTGTTGGGAGTCATGTCGCGGTAGCACAAATTCCAGCGTTGCGAAAAACCCACATGCCATTCCTTGTCAAAATACAAATTGCCTTCGTGCAGGTAAATGAGTTTCTGCGGAACAGCTCTGCGCCCCCAGCCGGTGAGCAAATTTTCTTTGGTGATTTCTGCTTGATTGGTTGCTGCCAGATTCAAATCGTTCAGATAATTGAAACCCAATGCCGCCCGCGGAGTTTTTTTCATAATCCACATACCACTGGCTCCGTATTTTATTTTCTGGTCGCGCAAACCATAAGCGGCATAGCCGCCCAACATCACGCGCTTGCTGAAATTATTGCTGGTGCGCAGCCCCGCACGAAAGCGAAAACCTTCCACCTGATTATAACTCACCGTTGAAAGAATCGGGCCCCATTCCACCGGACCGGTTACATAATAGCCCGTAGTAACCATTTTAAACACATCGAGATAAGTGTTGAAAGTTTTGTTGTTTTTCAGCGAATCCACCATGCCATATATGGCAGCTTCATTTTCGGTGAGCGATTCGTGACGATGAGCCACCCAAAAACTATCGGTAAATTCAAAAACATTTTCCACCACTTCCACATCGGAACGATTGGAAAAATTCTTTTCGATATTCGGAATATTCACCTGAAAATCTTTTGCCGAAAAAGTTCTGCGCCCGATGATGCCGCTCATTTTTTCCATCGGCTTAAAGCGAATGGTGAGTTTGTCTTTGTTGAGCATCCATGTTTCGCCATTCACTAAAAAAAACTGCTGCTGTATGCTGAGGCGCTCCACAAAATTCAGATTAACGTGTGGCGCGGCTTCCATGCTCAACGACTTCAGGGCATAAGACGAATCGGCAATCCACATTTCGCCTGTAAAGGTCATGCCGGCTTTGGTTTTCGGAACAAAATTGAGTTTGTAGCAATAGTGCCCGTCAATCATGGCGCTGTCAATCAAATAATATTTGTAGTAGTTCAAGCCGCCATCGGCAATGGGGCTTACAAAACTTCTGCCCAACAACTGGGGCCAGTTGTTATACACTTCCACTTCCTGCTGCATGGAACTGAGAAACTGCGTGAGGCTTTCGTTTTTCATGCCGCTCATTTTCGATGCCTTAATAATTTCTTTTTTGAATTTCGGACTGGCAGAAAAATATACATCGCTCAACGATTCGCTGATGAACAGAGGCAGAAAGGGCTTGTCTTCCGACACGCTGTCCATATAATCGAAAATGAAATTGAAGGGCTTGAAAATTTTTCGTTCGGTAAATTTTTCATTGAAATCGAATAAATCAATTTCGGTTTTGGTGTATGATTCGAACTGATAATTGAGTAGCGAATTTTTGGCGTTCTGTTCTTTGTTCTCTATAATTTTTCTGAAAATAATATGTGCCGGATTTTCACCCGGAAGAATCACGATTTCCTGAAGGGTAACATCGCTGCGTTCGAGTTTGAAATTCACTGTTTGCTCTTTACTGTCAGAAAGTTTTTTGGCGGCATTCAAATAGCCGATATAAGAAACATACAGAGAGTCGCTCAGATAAGGCGTAACAATTTTGTAGTAACCATCCATATCGGAAGTGCCGCCTGCTTTCAAACCTTTCATATATACATTGGCAAAAGGAATCGGCTCGTCCGACACGGCATCAATGATGCGCCCGTTAATGGTGAACTGCGCGAAAATTTCAGCAGGAAAAAACAACAAAACGGCAAAAAACAGCGCAAAGAACTGCCATTGGAAGCGTTGGTTGAGTTTTGTTAATAGGCGTTTCATGCCGGATTTATATGGGTGTTACAGCAGAATGAAAATTGATTCGTTTTATTCAAATTTTTTAGCTTTTAAGTTCTTAAATGTTTTAAAAGTTATAAGGTTACAAGGTTATAAAGTTTCAAAAAACAAACTTACATTATTCAGGAGTTTACACACCTAATAACATTATAACATTACAACCTTATAACATTACAACCAAATAAAAACACCTTATTAGCTTTGCCCGAATAGAAAAAAAACCAAAATGCACGAAGAACAGCAGCAGACAGAGATATCCATTGTTACTTATAATGTGAATGGCATACGTATCGCCACGAAGAAAGGTTTCACCCGATGGTTAGAAAATTTCAATCCCTACATTGTTTGTATTCAGGAAACCAAAGCACACCCCGAACAGGTGGACACTGCTATTTTGGAACATTTAGGCTACCATCATTACTGGCACAGCACAAAAAAAAGGGCTACAACGGGGTGGCAGATTTTGTGATAAAAAAAGTATTTTGATTTTAGGATAGGTTTTTTATTATGAATATTTCTTAAAGAGTGAAGAGCGATTTAAGTTAATAAGTCGAATCCGAACAATTATGCTGTTACATCCAACTGAAATCCCAACTCTTTAATATCGTCCCAAAAAGCTGGATAAGACTTGCGCACGACTTCGGGGTTGTTGATGGTGATGATTTTGTGTGCAATGGCTAAAGGCGTTAACGACATTGCCATGCGGTGGTCGTTGTAGGTCTCAAAATCGAGGTCGTGCAACAATTGCAGATTGAGCGAAATGCCTAAATTCAATCCGTGATTAATTTCTTTTACAGGAGCGCCCAAACGCGCCAATTCAAACATCAATGCTTTCACACGGTCGGTTTCTTTTATTTTCAAGGTGTTCAGCCCACTCACTTGAGCAGTGATTTTCAATCCGGCACAAGTAAACAGCAACGTTTGTGCAAGGTCGGGGCATTGTTTGAAATCATATTCAAAGTGTTGCAGACTATTTTCGTTTTTGGTAAGTCTGATACCGTTTTCAATATACGAAGTAGTAACACCAAATTTTTCCATCACTTTCGCCACTATCGAATCTGCCTGAAAACTCAGGCGGTTCAGGCCAATCAGTTTCAAATCCACATCATCACAAAGAGCAGCCATCGAGTAATAGTAGGAAGCCGCGCTCCAATCGCTTTCCACCCTGAAATTGTTGCCGCGATAAGGCTGGTTGTAAATCGAAATAACATTCTGATTCCATTCGTAGGAAATGCCGAAATGTTTCATGATTTGTAACGTAAGTTCAATGTAGGGTTTCGACACAATATCGCCTTTCATTTTTATCACTAAGCCATTCGGAAGTTTCGGTGCAATTAATAACAGCGCTGAAACAAATTGACTGCTCATGGAGGCTTCTACTTCTATGCGATTGCCGGTGGGAATTTTTCCGCGAATTTGTAAAGGAGGAAATCCATCTTTTTCCAAATAATGAATTTCGCAGCCTATTTGGCGCAAGGCATCTACTAAAGGACCAATAGGACGATTTCGCATTCTTTCTGAGCCGGTAAGCAACACATCGCCTTCGTGAATAGCCAGAAAAGCAGTGAGGAATCGAAGTGTAGTTCCGCCATCCTTGCAATCCAAAGCTGTTTCTTCAGAATTCAGCAATTCGAGCAGCGTCATGGAATCTTCACTCAAAGAATAATTCAGCAGTTCAAAATTTTCTTCACACAAGGCTTTGATGATAAGCGCTCGTGCCGTTACACTTTTAGAGCCGGGAAGCACAATGGTTCCCCTAAGTGATTTATCGGGTTTTGAAACTCTGATTCTCATGCGGTTGGTTTTGGGTTGAAATGTTTAATGGTTATAAAGTTGGAAAGTTGCGCATCTTTTCAACTCATAATGATGCCGCACAATTTTTTTCCTCACAAACCAAATAAAACATATTCTGAACAGCCTGCGAATTTTATAATAAATCCTTTAAAAACAGTAGGGCTTTTTGAACATCATGTTCATTGCATGAAATATCCCACACCGGCTCGCCAATTTTTTTGAGTAGCGAAAATCTGATATTGCCCGAGCGGTTTTTCTTATCGTTGAGCATGAAAGGTTGCAGATTCTTGTGTGAAGGTTTGATAGAACATTCTTTTCTATAGAATTTTAAAATGCCGAAAACCACATCATTCATTTCCTCTTCGGGCATTTCGCAGCAAAGATGCGAAAGATAGGTTTCGGCAATCATGCCCAATGCAATGGCGTTGCCGTGCAACAGATGTTTTTCTTTTTTCAGCGCGTAACTCTCTATAGCATGACCTATGGTGTGTCCGAAATTGAGCGCTTTTCGTTTTCCGGCTTCTTTAAAATCTTCCGAAACTATTTTGCTTTTAATGGCAATACTTTTTTCTAAAAAAGGTTTCCAATCGGAAACATCAAACGGATGCGTGGAAGAAAGTTCTTTCCAATAATATGTGTCGGCAATCAACCCGTGTTTCAGCATTTCGGCATATCCATTTAGCAAATGTTCATCGGGAAGTGTTTTCAGAAAGGGTGTGTGAACCAAAATTATATCAGGCTCTGCAAACAAACCGATCGTGTTTTTATTTCCGCAGAAATCTACGCCCGTTTTGCCGCCAACGGTGGCATCGGTCATGGCGAGCAGCGAAGTGGGAATGTTTACGAACGAAAATCCGCGCATATAAGCGCCTGCCACAAAGCCGCCCAAATCGCTCAACACTCCGCCACCCATATTGATGAGTAGCGAATGGCGGTCGGCATGTTCATCCAACAGAGTTTGCCAGAGTGTTTGACAGGTATCTAAATTTTTGTAGGCTTCGCCCGAAGGAATTTCGAGAACGGTTGCATGAGTCAATAATTCATTATTATTCAGCAAAACAGGAAGACAACAAGCGCGGGTGTTTTCATCGGTGAGAATAAAAATTTCGGAAAAGGTTTTTTCTTTCAGAAAATCTGAAAGCTCAGTGAAGCTGTCTGTGAAATGAATGGGAGTGTTCATGTTGTTTGAAAAATTATTTTCATGTTCAAAAAAATATTATTGACAAAACCCAACAAGTCATGTCGTTCTGAACGGAGTTTACGGAGTGAAGAATCTAAGTGTTTTATTTACACACACCCTTCATTCATGACTTAGATTCTTCACCGCGCCTGCTCCTACTCTACGCGGTAGGAAATCAGAATCACAACCACACTTAATGACTCGGCTACTTTTTATAATTACTGAAAAAACTTTCCCACTGAATTTGCAGCACGCCTAACACGGCTTCGCGCATAATATTGATGTTCATTTTGGATGTGCCGGCTTCGCGGTCTTTGAAAATTATAGGCACTTCCACTATTTTGAAACCATGCTTCCACGCATTGAATTTCATTTCAATCTGAAACGCATAACCCACAAAGCGAATGCCGTCTAAATTTATTGTTTCTAAAACTTTTCTTCTGTAACAAATAAAGCCCGCGGTGCTGTCTTTACAAGGCATCCAGGTAATCATGCGCACATATAGCGAAGCTCCGTAAGAAAGACATCTTCGGTTGAAGGGCCAGTTTACCACACCGCCATCTTCCACATATCTCGAGCCAACAGACATGTCTGCGCCATTTTTACAAGCATCATAAAGCCGTATTAAATCATCGGGATTGTGTGAAAAATCTGCATCCATTTCGAAAATGAATTCGTAAGCGTGGCGCAATGCCCATTTGAATCCGTGAATGTATGCCGTGCCAAGTCCTTGTTTGCCTTTGCGCTCTTCAATAAAAAGTTTACCGGGATATTTTTTCTGATATGCTCTCACAATATCGGCAGTGCCATCGGGTGAGCCGTCATCAATTATGAGCAGATGAAACTCATGCGGAAGTGAAAACACCTTTTCAATCATCCTGCCGATGTTCTCTTTTTCGTTAAATGTGGGAATAATTACAATGCTGTCGCTCAAAGAATATCGGTTTTAATAGCTAATGCCAAAACTAAGGTATTTTCTGCAAGGGTAAAGGTGTTAAAGAATGAGTTTTTTCAATAATTCAATCGTTTACCCAAAATAAATCTGCATACTTCAAATGAATGTTCGTTGAATTTAAAAGCGATAATCCAGTTTTTATAGACAAAACAATGATACCTGTAACTCGCCAATGAAGGGTCTTTGCAAATCTGAAACTTAGCTTTTGAGTTGGCGAAAGCGTGTATGAAATCGTCTAATTTTTCGAACCACAACTCGCCACTGCCGGAAGTGTTTTGGCTTTCAACGAAAATAGCCACTTTAACAATAGCGTTCTTCGCTCTTGCTTTGTAAACAACTTTCATTTTTTTCTTTTCGCCCGGAACTTCGACAATTCTTCTTTTACAATGAATTGCATTTCTTCCGAAGAATAGCTTTCGCCATCCTCTTTTTCGAGCCACTTGTTTAACTGCTCCCTGCTTACAACATGTCCGGGCATTGCCATGTCTTCATCGGTCAGTTCAAAATCAGGTTCGGCTTTGATGCCCATTTCTTTGGCAAGCCTGATGAGCAAGTCTAATTTTTCTTTCGATTTTGATGAAAATGTAACCGAGTTCATGGAACAGACTTTTTGCTAATTTTTACAAAATGCAGGTTGACTAAAACTTCTCCGGCTTCATTTGCGGAAAGAATAATACTTCCTGAATGGCGTGCTGATTGGTGAGCAGCATGGCAAGACGGTCAATGCCGATGCCCATGCCCGAAGTGGGAGGCATACCGTATTCGAGTGCGCGCAGAAAATCATTATCAATATACATGGCTTCGTCATCGCCCCGTTCCATCAGTTGGGTTTGCTCTTCAAAGCGGGCACGTTGCTCTATGGGGTCGTTCAGTTCCGAATAGGCGTTGGCAATTTCTTTTCCGTTTATCATCAATTCAAAACGCTCTACCAAACCTTCTTTGCTGCGGTGCTTTTTGCACAAAGGCGACATTTCCACCGGATAATCAATGATGAAAGTGGGGTTAATAAAATGCTCTTCGCATTTTTCGCTGAAAATTTCATCTATCAATTTGCCTTTGCCCATGCTGGGTTCTGTGTGTATCTTGAGGGTTTTACAAACTTCGCGCAATTGTGTTTCGTCCATGCCTGCAATGTTTACACCCGTATATTTTTCAATGGCATCGAACATGGTGATGCGCTCAAAAGGCGGCTCGAAATTGATTTGCTTGTCGCCATAGGCAACAATGGTAGAGCTGGTAACTGCTTGGGCAACATGCGCCACCATTTGCTCGGTGAAATCCATCATCCAGAAATAATCTTTGTATGCCACGTAGATTTCCATGGCGGTAAATTCAGGATTGTGGGTGCGGTCCATGCCCTCGTTACGGAAATTTCGCGAAAACTCATACACGCCATCGAAGCCGCCTACTATTAATCTTTTCAGGTACAACTCGTTGGCAATGCGCAAATACAATTCAATATCTAAAGCGTTGTGATGCGTAACAAACGGACGTGCGGCAGCACCACCCGGGATGGGTTGCAGCACGGGCGTGTCCACTTCAATATAACCTCTGTCGTTAAAAAACTGGCGCATGGCATTCACCATTTTGGTGCGCTTGATGAAGATTTCTTTAACGCCCTCGTTCACCACCAAATCCACATAGCGCTGGCGGTAACGCAGTTCGGGGTCGGTAAAAGCATCGTGAATATTTCCTTCGGCATCTTTTTTCACTATCGGAAGCGGGCGCAGCGATTTGCCCAACACTTTCAGCGTCTTTACATGAATGGAAATTTCGCCTACCTGCGTAGTAAACACATAGCCGGTAATGCCTATGAAATCGCCAATGTCTAAATGTTTTTTGAATACATCGTTGTAGAGCGATTTGTCTTCGTTCGGACAAATTTCATCGCGGTTGAGATACAATTGAATGCGTCCGGTGCTGTCCTGCAACTCGGCAAACGATGCCTTGCCCATAATTCTGCGCGACATCAAACGCCCCGCGATGCTGATGTTTTTATACTCGATTTTATCTGCCGTGTAATGCTCTTTAACTTCTTTGGCAGACACGTTGACTTCAAACATTTCGGCAGGATATGGCTCAATGTTTAATTTTTTCAAGCCTTCCAGCGATTCGCGTCTTTCCATTTCCTGTTCGCTCAGTTGTTGTTGCATAGTGTGATGATTGGGGCGCAAATTTAATTGAATTTGGCTTTAAATGGTTTGAATACTCGTTACAACTTCATTTGCGTTGGAATTCGAGTAATTTTGATTCGTCAAAATAAATTTCAGAAATATTTTATTCTTTGAATCCTAACAAAATATTAGTCATTCAAACTGCCTTCATAGGCGATGCCATTCTGGCTACAGGTGTGTTGGAAAAACTGCACCGGCATTTTCCCGAAAGTAAAATTGATTTTCTGGTGCGAAAAGGCAACGAGTCGCTTTTTACGGCACACCCTTTTATTCATAAACCTTTCATTTGGGAGAAAAAAGATAAATACCCCAATCTTTTGAAATTATTGATTGAAATAAGAAAGGAACAGTATGATTTAGTGGTGAATCTGCAACGATTCGGAGCCACCGGTTGGCTCACGGCATTTTCGGGAGCGAAAAGAAAAATAGGTTTCAAAAAAAATCCGTTTTCATTTTTATTTGATGAAAGCATGGCGCATGAAATTGGTAACGATGCACATGAAATTTTCAGAAATCATCAACTCATTGCCGCTATTACTGATGCTGAGCCGGCAAAGCATAAGCTATATCCAACCGAAAACGATGCTGCTGCTATTCGTAATTTTCAAACCGGGAAATATGTTTGTATGGCACCTGCTTCAGTTTGGGCAACCAAACAATTGCCTGTAGAAAAATGGATAGAATTGATTCGGAATATTTCTTCGGAAATAAAAATCTATTTGTTAGGCAGCAAGGATGATATTGATTTGGCAGAAAAAATTGCCGAGGCATCTTCGCGAAATAATATCGAAATACTTTGCGGAAAAATTTCTTTGCTGCAATCTGCCGCTTTAATGAAAGGTGCTCAAATGAATTATGTGAATGATTCTGCTCCTTTGCATTTGGCAAGCGCTATGAATGCTCCGGTTACAGCTTTCTTTTGTTCCACCGTTCCTGAATTCGGGTTCGGACCATTGTCAGAAAAAAGTGTGGTTATACAAACAGAAGAAAAACTTGCCTGCCGCCCTTGTGGCTTGCATGGAAAAAAAGTCTGCCCTGAAGGGCATTTTAAGTGTGGGTATGGTATTCGGATAGAAGACATTAGAACTTCTATATAAAAAATGAAGCCTGCGAAAAAATCCGCAGGCTTCAAAAAAAATGTAAAACATAACTTATCTCTCAACCATCAGTCTGGTTGCCGCATTAAATCCATCACCGGAAATACGAACTATATACAATCCAGCCGGAAATGATTGAGTACTTATCAATATGTTTTCATTACCATTATGATTGCTCATATTCATATTGCTCACTTGTTGTCCGGCAATATTGAAAATACCAATGTTTAGATTTCCAAATGGAATATTTGTCATTTCGATATTAAATTCATGACGCGTAGGGTTAGGGTATGTTTTAATGGAACCGTTGTTTTTCAGTGTCAATACTGAAGATGGTTCCGGTTCAGGCTCTGTGAAATCGGGTTGTTCGCGCACTTCTACATAAGTAGCATTCAACACTTCTTTTCCTGTGTAGTTTTGAATAAAAAACACCACGCCTAATTCTTCTTCTTTATAAACATTTGCCATTTTCCAGGAGCCGGAAATGTTTACTGAGTCTCCCGGTAAAAATGTGCCGGGAACAATTATGCCAGAAGTGTTTGAAATCATATGTTTCATCACCCAATCAAAATCCTTCTGACCGTTAGAACCCGGAGGAGAATTGTATAAAATTTCGCGTTCTACCACTACAATGTGTGCTCTGTAATTACCGGTTTGCACCGAGTTGGTTTTTATATCGGCAGAAGCAAACAAAGTATCGCCAACAATGGTTACTGTGGGGGAAACAATTTCGAAATCTGAAGGAACCAGAGCGCGGTTGTAAATCATGTTTTCGGTGATATTGCCTGAGTTGCCGCTAAAGGCTACACCACCGTCAATTACAGAACTTGGATAACCGGTAGTAGAAGAACTGATGCCATAAAAATTTCCACGAACAGAAACCTGTTGCGGATTATGCAAATTCATGGAATCAACACCGGGCCAATTAGAATGATAAGAAATACTGATACCGTAATGATTGGCACGATCTAAAATTTCTTCTAACCGTGGAACATAAGCTGCACAAGGTCCGCATCCGGCATTAGTCCACGTTTCTACTAATACTACTCTCTTGTTTTTAAATACCTGAATGGTTTTGGTTTGCTCATCGTTGCCAGGGAAATCGTCAGTGCCGCCATTAATATTTGTCACCCATGCTTTAAATGCATAACTGCCTTCGTTTTCAACTTCCCATCCGAATTTATGACTGAACTTATAAGTTTCTCCCGGTTGAAGATTCAAGCCGGTGTAATCTTCACTTCTTACAACTCCATTATCTATAGCCCAATTAACGGTTAAAGAATTAATCGGAGAAATACCATTGTTTCTTACCGAACCCGAAATGAAATGTTTACCGACAGATATGCGAGTTCCAATAGAAACATTCTGCATCGAAACATCTGTGCCTGGAAGTGGCGCTGTAAACAAAACGGAATCGCGTCTGGTAAAACTGCCGCCATTATAAATTTGAGTTCCGTTCACAAATAATCTGAAATACCCGTTTCCATAACTGCAACAAATACCATCATCTTCAGCATCGAATATTACAAATTTCAATTGCGAAAAATCTGTAACGCAAATACTATCCTGACGAAGTACATTATTGGGGTAAGCGCCCGGGTCGCCTGCTGCAGTATTGCCTGTTCCTCCGGGAAATGCTTTAATGTTTCCGCCTGAAAGAATGACCTGATTTGATGTCATATCAGTAAGTCTCCAATACGTTTCGTACCCGTAATTATCGGTTCTTATTTGAACTAAAACTTTCGATTCTCCGGTGGTGCATTGAGCAGATGCCTGAAAATTAAATTGCCAAACTGACATCAGAATGGCAACAGCAAAAGTGAAAAAACTGCTTTTCATATAATTGTATGGTTTTTAGTTTGTTAACACGATAAAGTTAACAATAATTAATGCTGAAGTAATAAAAAAGTAAATCAAAGTGGAATATTTTTGAATAATGTTGTAAATTTCGGTTCAATTAGCTTGAAAAGTGAAAAAACATTTCTACATATTAATTCTTTTCTTTGTTGCTTACAGTGGTGTAATGGGTCAATCCATCACCTTTACAACCGATTCTGTGAATGTATCAGGATTTGCAAATGATTATGAAATAATAGCCAATTGTTACATTGAAAATTTATCGGGCAGTACGAAAACTATAGTTTGGAAACGAATCGTAAACGATATTCCCGCAGGATGGACTTCTTCTGTTTGTGATAAAAATGCTTGTTGGGGTTATGGTATAGATTCTAAAACTTTCCTTTTGCCCTCCAACAAATCTGAAAAGCTTGATGTATATTTTTATCCGAATAATTCTGTAGGTAACGGTAGAGTTGAAATGATTGCTTTCGTAGAAGGCGATAGCGCCAATACAGTAGTAAAAGCTGTATTTAAAGGTACTGCGCAACAACCTACCGGAGTTGCAACTAACAAAAAACCTCAATTTAATATCACCACTTACCCCAATCCTATCAAAGATTATTTGATGATTAAAGGTTTGCCCGATAATCAAACTTTTAAAATTGACATCTACAGTATATTAGGTTCTAAAGTTGCCAATTACACATTGGCAGCAGGTGCTGCTCAGGGCGGCATTCATGAAATTGATATGCAGGAGCTTCCCAAAGGAGTTTACATGATTCGTGTTATGGATAAAAACATGAATTTGATTTTCAACAAGTCGGTTTCTAAGATGAAATAATTCCTCAAGTTTCTTCTTCCGATTACTGCTTCAGCAACTTCATTTTTTTACTTCCTGAAAGTGTTTCAACATGCAACATATACATTCCTTTTGAAAGGTTGGCTGTATTAATGATAGTCTTAGTTTCGGCAGATTTCAATTCCATCATTTTTTTTCCTGAAATATCAAACAGCAGAATGGTTGATTCGCTGCTGTTTTCAGGAATAAAAACCAACACCTGCTCCTGAGTCGGATTTGGATAAATTGAAACCAAAAATCTTTCTGAAGCATCTGCAATTCCTGAAAGAATAAATTCCAAATTGGCATCGAACTGCACCGAAGCATCATTCACCAAGCCATTGTTAGGGTCTACTTCAATGGCAGTTACCGTTTCGTTGATGGCGACAATATGCCTGCTCACATTTCCATCGGGAACAAAGCGCACCATGGTGTCGCCATTAGCGGTAATGAGGCGATATTCCACAGGAAGTGTAAACTGGGGAGTAGTGGCAGCAGCAGAAACGCTTTGATTATTTTCGATATAAAGATTTCCGTTTTTGTAATTCCATTTTACATCATAAGTTGGAAATCCTTCACCATAAAAAAGTTGGTTTACAAAATCGCTGAAGTCCATTCCGGTTTCAGATTCTAAAACCGAAATAAGGTTGGCAGTAGTAGCCGTTCCAAATCGGAATTGAAATAAAAACTCGCGCAATGCACCGAAAAATAAATTGTCGTCATTAATCAAATAACGAAGCGTATGCACCAAAGTGCTGCCTTTGTTATAGCTGAGGCGCGAACTGAAAATACGGTTCTCATTGGCAATATCTGCCACATATACGCTTCCGCCCGGTTGTGATTTTACGTTGTTGTGAACGCTGTTCATATAATTATCTGCTGCGGCACGCGAAACTAATTTTTCATAAGCCAGATACTCACCATAAGTAGCAAAGCCCTCGTTGAGCCAAATATCTTCCCAAGATGCGCAAGTAACATAATTGCCAAACCATTGGTGCATGAGTTCGTGAGCGGTAAGCGTAAATTCAAAAAATCCCTGAGTGGTCATGGTTTGGTGTTCCATGCCTCCGGAAATGGGCGCCATGCAATGCCCATATTTTTCTTCATGAAACGGATACAAACCGAACAAATCAGAAAATGCTTCGAGCATATCTGCTGTTTGATTAATGTCGTTTTGAAAATTGGGAAGCGTTTGCGGATTGTCGTAAACGTAGTTTTGAATAAGGATGGGTTGTGGTGCCCCGGTCGGATTGGCATAAATGGAATATTCCACATAACGCGCAACAGAAACAGAAATCAGATAATAGTTTATCGGATAGCGCGATTTCCATTCGTAACGGGCTTTGTTGTTGGGCAGCGAAACTACCTGCTGAAGCAAGCCGTTGGAACCAGCTTTGTTAGTAGCATCCGTGGTTATCCAAACTTCTACCGAATCGGCTTTGTCGGTGAGCACTTGCTTGCAGGGCCACCATTCGTAAGCCGAAAAAGGCTGGCTCAACGACCAAGTAGCCTGATTGCCCCACGAGGGCGAACTTCGGGTGGAAAGTCCTGTGCTGAAATTACCACCGCTGCTGGGCGGTGTTCCTTTGTAAAATACCTGAACATTAATATTGCTGTTTTGTGTTAAAGGTTGAGCCAAGGGAATTCTTACCGCATTGGTAGCCCGCAAAACAGTGTTTAACACACCATTTACTTTCACCGAATCAATCGAAAGGTTAGGATGCAGTTCCAAACCGAAAGTATCTAAGGAAGCAGCCGTAACAGTAGCGCTTACCAATACATTGCCACTAATATTATTGTTGGTTCTTTCAACAGCTACATCCAATTTATAAAAATGCACATCATATTTATCCATCAAAGCAATATGTGCTGCGGGTACTACGCTTCTTTTTTGATGATGTTGATGCGAATGAATTTTTCCTGAAGCGCAAAAGTGTTGAATCTGTGCGGAAGTTGTTGGAGCGAGTGTAAGGATTGCAAAGGCAAACGAAAGTAATTTTTTCATGAAAGGTATAATGATTGAAGTAGTAAAAAGGTTTGTGAAATTAATGATAAATCAAGGAATAGTTGAGCCATAAGCCTTCAGCTATCAGCTGTAAGTAGTCGGCAGTTCTCAGTTTACAGTTTGCAGTAGGCAATGAGCAATTATTCAGACTTAAACAGCATCAGTAAATCTGACTTCTAAAATCAGCCCTCAGAAATCTGAAATCAGCCTTCAACAGATTGCTTTGTCATACCTTGTCAAGGCTACGCTATTCCTTCGAATTACACATCACTAACTTGTATGGTAAATAAGCAATTTAAAATTGTGTTTGTTAGCAAGCAGGGTTAAAGCTCAAAAAAATCAGTAACAAGAAATATAATTTCGGTTCAAACCAGTTTCTCAAAGGATTCTATAATTCTATTTCGTTCAGTTTTTTTCTAACCTTAACGAAATCCTCAAGCCATACCAAAGCACAAAATTAAGTTTCTTTGCTACGGAAGCTACACAACACACTTCCCCCCAATACCCTATCTTTGACCCCCATGAAACACCTGATAGCGCCTTCTATTCTCTCAGCCAATTTTGCTTTTTTGGGAAACGACATTGAAATGGTCAATAATAGCGAAGCCGATTGGTTTCATGTGGATGTCATGGACGGCTGCTTTGTGCCTAATATTTCGTTCGGACTTCCGGTAATTGCCGCTGTGAAACCTTTGGCTAAAAAACCTTTCGATGTGCATTTAATGATTGTGCAACCCGAACGATATGTCGAAGCATTCAAAAAAGCCGGTGCCGACCACCTCACTATTCATATTGAAGCCTGCACCCATCTGCACCGCACTTTGCACCATATTAAAGAACAGGGCATGAAAGCGGGCGTGGCAATCAATCCGCACACCGCCATCAACAGTCTGGAAGATATTATTCATGATATTGACATTGTTTGCCTCATGTCGGTGAATCCGGGATTTGGCGGACAAAAATTTATAGAGCATACCTTTTCCAAAATCGGCAGTTTGAAAAATCTGATTGTTCAGAAAAATGCGGCTACCTTAATTGAAATTGATGGAGGTGTTACGTTGGCAAATGCACCAAAATTAGTCGAAGCAGGAGCCGATGTGCTGGTGGCGGGCAATACTGTTTTTGCTTCGGCTGCACCGCTCGAAACCATTGCAAAACTCAAATCATTAAACTCATAATTTTATCACCGAACATTCGTTAGTGTAGCCGTGAATTTATTGCGTCCATTTTTACTTTTTATCTTTCTCCTTTCGGCTTTCACTTCCGTTATGGCGCAAACGGGAGCCACTATTACCGGAACCATTAAAGACGAAACCGACAAACCCCTTGCGGGCGTTCAGGTTTTTTTGTCGGATAATATAAGAGCAGGCACTGTTACTAACGATAATGGCAGCTTCATACTGCGAGTGCCTGCCAACAAAAAAATACCGGTGGTTTTTACTTCTCTCGGTTTTAAAAACGATACCATCGAACTGCTGCTCAACGATGGGCAACGATACGAATACAATACCACTCTCAAGATTGACGAAATACAATTAATTCAGGTTGAGATTGAAGACAAAATGATTCGCGAAGCCGCAGGAACTATTAAATTAGATATGCAAAGTGTGCAGCGCATTCCCACGCCTATGGGCGGTATCGAAGGCGCTTTGGTAACTCAGGGTTTGGGTGTCAGTTCTACCAATGAAATGAGTTCTACATATTCGGTGCGTGGCGGTAATTATGACGAAAACCTTATTTATGTCAACGATTTTGAAATCTATCGCCCCTTTCTGATTCGCTCCGGAGAAAACGAAGGATTGAGTTTTATAAATCCAGATATGGTGCAGTCGGTAGAATTTTCTTCGGGTGGTTTTCAGCCTCGCTATGGCGATAAAATGTCTTCCGCGTTGGATGTTCGATACAAACGACCCAAAGGCTATGGTGGCACGGTGTCGGCAAGTTTGTTAGGCGTAACCGCCTCGTTGGAAGGTTCCGATAAGAAAGAAAAATTCACTTATCTCGTAGGTTTTCGCCAACGCTCCAACCAGTATTTATTGAATAGTTTACAAACTCAAGGCCAATACGTTCCGTTGTTTATTGATTTGCAATCGTTTGTTACTTATCGCTTCAACAACAAACACGAAATAGAATGGATTGTGAATTATGCGCGCAATCGTTTTGTGTTCAGTCCCGAAGAAAGGCAAACCACTTTTGGAGCTATCAATCAGGTATATCGGCTCACCATGTATTTCGAAGGCAGCGAAAACGACCGTTACCAAACCATGATGTCGGGGCTTGCCTACACGCATCGCCCCAATAAAAATTTGCGCATTAAATGGATGACTTCTCTGTATTCCACCCGCGAAGTAGAAGCTTTCGATATTTTAGGCGAATATTTTTTAGATGAAGTGGAAACCGATTTCGGTAAAGATAATTTCGGACAAACCCGCTATTCTCTCGGAGCCGGAGGGTTGCATCGTTTCGCCCGCAACACACTCGAAACTATGGTGTTCAATGTGGAACAACGCGGCAACTGGCTACCCAACGAAAATCATCAGGTGCAATGGGGCGTGAAATATCAGCGCGAGCAGATTGTAGATAAACTCAACGAATGGGATTTATTGGATTCATCGGGCTATTCGCTTCCTTTCAGCGATTCCGAATTATTGTTAGACCGTGTGTTGAAAAGCGATTTCGATTTAGGCTCCAACCGTTTCAGTGGTTTTGTTCAAGATTCTTGGACGGTGTCAGACATGCGCGATATTCGCCTTACTTACGGTGTGCGTTTTTCCTGGTGGGATGTGAATCGTGAATTTTTGGTAAGTCCGCGCGTGCAGTTGTCGTGGAAGCCGGAAACTAAGAAAGATGTCATTTTCCGAATGGCTACGGGCATGTATCAGCAGCCTCCTTTTTACCGCGAAATGCGCGATTTGGACGGCAATGTGAATTTGAATCTGAAAGCACAAAAATCCATTCATGCCATTGTGGGTGCCGATTTGAATTTCAAAGCATGGAACCGCAATTTCAAATTCATTACCGAAGCTTACTATAAATATCTCTACGATTTAGTGCCTTTCGAATTTGATAATGTGCTTATCAGATATTTCGGAGAAAACCGCGCCACGGGATACGCTGCCGGTGTGGATATGCGCTTGCACGGTGAATTTGTAAAAGGAACCGACTCATACATTTCTATTTCGGTAATGTCGAGCAAAGAAGATTTGAAAGACGATTTTTACGATGAGTATTATGATGCCGAAGGAAACCGTTTGCGCCCCGTTGGAACCAATATTGAATTAATTACCGACACTGTAAGAATTTTTCCCGGCTCAATACCTCGCCCCACCGACCAACGCGTGAAATTTGCCATGTTTTTTCAGGATTACCTGCCCCGCCTCGAAACATTCAAAATGCACCTGAATCTGATTTTTGCCACCGGCTTGCCTTTCGGTCCGCCCGACAAACAGCGCTATAATGATATTTTGCGCATACCTCCTTATCGTAGGGTGGACATTGGTTTTTCTGCTTTATTATTCGACCGCGAAAGGCGCGAATTAAAAAGACCCGACAGTTTTATGCGCCACATTAAAACCATCTGGCTCACTGCCGAAGTATGGAATATGTTAGGCGTTGAAAATACCATCTCTTATCTCTGGATACGCGACATTTCCAACACCGTGTATGCCGTTCCCAATGTGCTCACCGCCCGAAGACTCAATGTGCGGTTGGTAGTGAATTTTTAATATTTAGGGAAAAATGAAAATTTTGCAGGGAAAAAAATTGAGTTAATTTTTCATCCCCCTAACCCTCCCGAAGTAAATTCGAAACAGGCTCTTCGCACGCGCACAAAGCTCCAATAATGGGGACTTGACTCAATGTTTCCCTCGAAAAGAAACCTTCCTTATCAAATTGTAAGGTTTAAATTTCAAAATAACATCTATTTTTCAATGTGTAGATTGCATTTTTGATAATTATTGCTGTTTTCACATGGCAATTATAACACTATGGAAACCTTTATCAGAAGCACACCAGAGGCAAATAGCGCAATTAAAAATCAGATTTCACAGAGATTTGAATATAGATTGAAACGGCCGACTGATAGGATTAGAGGGGACCTGAGCTTTAGAAAAAACTACTTTTCTGCTTACGGATGTATTTATAAAGAAAAGGCTTCCCGTAAAGAGAAGCCTTTCTAAAAAAATATCTAAAACATGATTACTGCCTCATGGTTTTCCCGGTATAAATTTCGTTGCCGTCAATAATTCTGAAAATATACATACCCTCGCTCAGTTGTGCCAAAATTCTATTTAACGATTTTTTCTGCAAGGATTGGTTCAAAACGGTTTGTCCGTTAAGGCTTATCAGTTCCAAACGCGGGTCATTAAAATTCGTTGCGGAAATATCTACCGTTAAGTAACTGTCGTTCCAGAAAGTTATAACGCGGTGCTTTTCTTCCATGCCATTTTGGGCAACAGAAATAAACAACTCCACATTGAACCGAACTTCATTATTGCTGATGACTTCGTCATTATAGGTATTGGTAGAAGCGCAAACCACAAAATAGGTGCCCTCCTGCGCAAACACCGGGGTGTATGTAGCCATCGTTTCTGCAGGAACAAAAGGCGCATAGCCGCTGCCACTGGTATTGCTCACGCGCCATTCGCGTGTAATAACATTTTGCGTTTCGGTAACATTAAGAAATGCGCCTGTTTCGCTCACAATTAAGTTCTGTGTGGCAAGCGGGCTGATAAATGTGCTGAACTGGTCCACGAAAATATTTTCTCCGTTGTCGCTGCCAAAAACAGCGGGGTCGGAGCCAGCCACTCGAATGCGGTATTGTGAGCCGCCTTGTGTAGTGTTGGGTATGGTGGCATTAATCATTCCCGAGCCTACGGCAGTTACACTTCCAATATCGGTAGGATTTGAAAACGAACCCGATGCATCAGAAAGTTGAGCGGTGAAAGTATTTCCCGGATTGAAATCTGCCGATACTACATAATAAACTTCCACAACTCCGTTGGGAGCGCTCGGACTGAAATCGAAAAACAATTCATTTACCGAATCAGTGGCAAGCGTAACGGTGTTTACTGAAATCTGCACTTCGTTGCTCAACGCAACAAGATTGTTCATTTGGCTTTCGCAAATAACATAATAGTTTCCACTATTGGAAAAATTAGGAGTATAGGTATTGCCTGTTTCAGCAGGAATAAAAGACTGGTAACCGGTGCCACTGGTAGTAGAATATTTCCATTCGCGCGAAGTAGCAGGAAAATTTTCATTGACGGTGAGGGTATTTCCATCAACACTTGCGAGAATACTTTGCGAAGAAGCAGGAGTTACAGGCGCAGCCACCAGCACCACAGCAATATCTGCATCATTGGCTTTGGAAGTTCTTGCAGGGTTGCTGGAAACCACTCTGATGCGATAACCGGTGCCACTCGCTGTATTGGCAGGAATAGTGGCATTGATAGTGCCCGATGTGGTAGCGGTAACCGAACCAATATTTACCGGATTGGCAAAAGAACCTGAAGCATTTGAAAGCTGAGCGGTAACAGTATTTCCTGAAATATAGGTTCCTATTAAGGTAAAGGGGACATCAATGTTTGCTCCCACTGTTGAGCTAACATAATGAATGCCCGTATTAATGTTTCCAACTACGGGATTATAAATGGCTTCAAAATCGTCTAACCAAAGAGTGCTGCCACTGCTGCCACCTGTCTGATTGCCGCTTGACGTGGTAGTAATTAATATAAATTGCGGGGTGCGATTGTCCACATAAACAAAAGGCAGTGAAATACGAGTCCAACCGGATACTGAAACACCGGGCGCACCTGTCCATAGTGCGCGAGCAATAATATTTATAGTGCTATCAGGATGATTGTTGTTGGAAGGCTGCTCGGGAGAATAAGCAGTTCCTACATGCAAGCGTGCTTCCACTCTTGGATAATCGCTGTCATTCGGGCTGTAACGATACCAAAAAATTATACTGTCGGGTCTGCCCGAAAATGGAGTATTAAAATCAGGATTAGAGGGATTGGTCCAAATATAACCGTCAGCCTTATTAAAAGTAGGAGCTTCCACTCTTCCCGTGGTGAGCGAACCATTCACAACAATGCCGAAAGTTATGCCAGACACTACCCTGGCACAATAGGTGCCACTGCGAGGATTATTCGATTCCCTAAAACAAGTTTGCGGTCCGGTAGAAGCATTGCCTCCTCCGGTTTTATTGCTGTTCCAATTTGTGGGCTCTTCTGTGTTCGAACCTACGTTAGTCCAGGTTTCGAAACCGCCATTGGGTATAGATAATTGAGCAAATGATGTAGTAGTAGCAAAAAAAATGAATGCAAAAAACAGAAGGTAATTTTTCATAAATGAAGTTTTGGTTTTGGGGCGCAAAATAGCAATATAGACGCAAATACTATATAGAAATTTGTGAACAATATTAAATGGCTTAAAGATAAAAAGTTGAATATCAATAAATTATCACTGATTTGTTTCTCTAAAGCAGATGTCCGAATTTAAAAGTTGGGACAAGTTTATGTATTCCGGCAAAAATAATATTGTCGAAATGCGGAATGATTTTAAAAAGAAAGATTACTGAGAAAAATTCTAATGAAGCAAAGTGAGCAATTCAGTTTCCAAACGAAGCAATCTTGGAATCAAAACTTCATCTTCCACCAATCCGTGAATATGCAGGTCTTTTTCAAAACCCTGCAATTGTTTTTTTAGCACACAAACAGGCGAAAAGCAATGTTCCGTTTCGGGGTATAAATAATCTATCACCGATAAAATTTCATTCAGTTGAGTTTCTGAATCATCGTTGTGTTCTGCAATAAATTTGGAAATAGAAAAATTATTCAATTTCAGCTTTAAAGTTTTTTTATCGAACGATTGTTTTTCGGCAGCTAATAAAAAGTTTATGTGCGGAAACAAGAAATGTTCTTCCATTTCTATATGCTCCCACAATCCTGTTTTAAATTCTGAAAAAAAACTTTCGAGCGAAGAATACAAAAAATAGTCGTTGCTGTTCTTCTTTCCGATTTGTTGAATGGAATACTCTATTTCAAAAAGCCTTTTACCCAAATAATACTTATGAGTGCGACTGAGGTAGTCAAGAATTACCTGAGGAGCATAAGTATGTAGCGCGCTTGTAGAAAAAGGTTTTTCGCTGTCGAAAATATTGAGTATTTGCAAAAGAAAATCGAGCTCTAATTGATTCGATTTTGCTATACATTCCAACGATTGATTGTGCAAATTGAATTTAATATCAAATCGCTCCAAAACCATTTCAAGAAAATGGTTGTGAATGATAATGTCTTTTACGGTGTGAGTTTTGCAAATCAAAGCCTGACAGAAATTTTCTGATGTAAATATATTGAATAAACCTTTGCGAGAAAATGCACACTGTTTGAATAAATATTTTTTCGAGGTAAAAAATGATTGTTCAATAAAATGTTCGCTTTCAAAATATAAGGTTGAGTAATAAAGGTTTGTTTGATAGTGTTTTTAATATCTTTGAAACTGTCGAAAAACATTCTCAAACCAACCATTGAAGCGCCATTCACAACCCTGTAAAGTAGCACGTTTTCTGCTGTCGGCACTTGCGTTTTTTATATGGTTCGATTCGCTCGCTCAAACATTCGAGCCTTCCAAAATTGACCAGGCACTCGCTAAAAATTCAGCTAATACCGGAGCTTACAATCTAATGCTGATACGCAACAACACGCTGATTTACGAGAAAAGCTTTGCTGAAACCTCCGACCGAATTTTGTCGAACACGAGAATAAAAATTTCTACCGCATCTGTCTGGCTGGCTTCAGCAACAATTTTAACGCTGGTAGATGATGGTTACTTTACACTCGATACAGAAATATCGAAATTACTGCCTCAGTTTAAAGGAGAAAAGGGCAAAATTACCGTTCGGCAATTATTGGCACATACGGGAGGTTTCCCTACCAACTCGGTATATCTGCGCGATAAGAACCTAACCTTAATGCAATCAGTAGATAGCATTGCCAAATATGCCGAATTGCAACACCTGCCCGGAAAAAAATTCAGTTTTGGCGGGGTTTCCATTCAGATTGCCGCAGCCATTGCCGAAGCAGTAACCGGTAAAAGCTGGGAGCAGGTTTTTCATGAAAAAATTGCCCGCCCCTGCCAAATGACTGTTACCGATTTCGGAAAAGCAAAAAGCATCATCATTGGCGATGGAGCTTATGCTTCGGCAAAAGATTATTCCAATTTTTTACGAATGATTTTGAGCAAAGGCATGTATGCCGGTAACCGCGTACTATCTGATAAAATGATAGCCGAAATGCTTACCGACCAAACGGGTGGTCTGCCTTTAGGTTATACGCCTTATCGGTTCAGAACGGCTCAAAATTCAAGATTTTACGGATTGGGTGTTTGGATAGAGCGCATTGACCCGAAAACGAATATTGCCACTGAGGTGAATGGTCAAGGTGCGCGCGGATTCACCCCGTGGCTCAACACTTGCAAAAATATTGCAGGCGTGTTTGCCGTGTATGGCGATTTAAAAACCATTCAACCGACAATAGATGAAGTAAAAGATTTGCTCGATAGCGCCTATCCGGTTTCTTGCAATGATGTTTCGACAGAAAATCTCGAAACCATTAAAGACGTTGCGCCTCCTTCAGCCAATATCATCTATATTTCTTTTCAACTGAACGGTAACGCATTCGTGAATCTCAAACTGTTCGACCCTTTGGGAAATGAGGTGCTGGAAATTGTGAATCGCTCCATGAATCAGGGCGAACACACCATTCCGGTGTCCACCAACGAGCTTCCGGCAGGCGTTTATTTCTACCGGTTAAAAGTAAACGAGCGAATGGAAACCAAAAAGATTACTATTAAGAAGTAGCCGACAACAATAGATATAGCCCAATAAATAGCCCACGGTTAAACCGTGGCTATTTATTGGGCTATGCGTATATTAACGATAGAATTTTTTCAAAAATTTTACCGGGCTTTTGCTGCCACACAAATGCCTTATATTCGTTGAGTATTTAAAGCCCCGAAAAAAGAAAATTTATCGTGAAATATTTTACTCTGCTGACTTGGTTTTGCTGCCTCTTCGTCAATACCCGCGCACAACAATATATCAGATGCCTTACCGATGAAAAACTACAAGAACAAATAGCATCCGACCCTTCTTTGATACAAAAATTGCAACAGGTTGAAATTGATATTGCACATTATTTACAAAACAATCCATCCGCAACTCGCAGTATCATTACCATTCCGGTGGTGGTGCATGTAATTCATGATGGCGACCCTGTAGGCTCCAACGAAAACATTTCCGATGCGCAGATTTTTTCTCAAATAGAACAATTAAATAAGGATTACCGGAGAAGAAATGAAGACACCACCGGCACTCCCAATATTTTCAAACCATTTGCTACCGATACCGAAATAGAATTTTGCCTCGCCTCCCGCGACCCACAAAACAATCCTTCTACGGGCATCACCCGTCATAACTTGGGGCAGCCTGCCTATACCGATGGAGAAGTGGACCAAAATGTGAAACCGCAAACGCAATGGGACCCTACCAAATATCTCAACATCTGGACGGTGCGATTCGGTGGCAATCAAACCGATTTGTTGGGTTATTCATCTGTTCCCGGAAATACCAATCAATTAGATGGCATAGTAATAGGCTATCGTTTTTTCGGAACCACAGGCAACATACAAGCTCCATATAATAAAGGAAGAACTACCTCTCACGAAATAGGTCATTGGCTCGGCTTGTTGCATCCCTGGGGAATTTTTGGCGGATGCAATGATGACGATAATGTTGGTGATACACCTATTTCTGAAAATCCTTATTACGGTTGTCCGGTGCATCCCCGCACCAGTTGCAACAGTGAAGATATGTTCATGAATTTTATGGATTATGTGAACGATGCCTGCATGAATATTTTTACTCAGGGACAAAAAAATCGCATGCGTGCTTTGCTGAATTCTTCGCGAGCTTCAATTCTTACTTCAAATGGATGTGTGCCGCTTACAATTTTGAACAACGATGCCTTTTTAGTGAACATTTTGTACCCCGGTGATGTAGCTTGTCAGAATCCGCTTACTCCAATAGTAGAAGTGCGCAACAACGGAATCAACACCCTTACCAGACTGCGCATTTCTTATCAAATAAATGGCGGAATATTTACACACTTTGACTGGACCGGAAATTTACCTTTTACACAAACGACATACATTGCTTTACCTCCGGCTGTTTTCGCCTTAGGACAAAATGATTTTTCCGTATCTCTTTCTTTGCCTAATGGTCAGGCAGATGAAAACACTTTGAACGATAATTTAACTCTTTCTTTCTGGATGAATTTTCCGGAAACCACAATGAATTTACCTTTCGTAGAAGATTTTGAATTGGGCGATATGCCGCCACAGGGATGGACTTTGGATAACCCCAACAATGATGTTACCTGGGGCATAGCAACACCCGGAGCCGGGGGCAGCAACTTCGCTGCTTTTTTTGACAATCATAACGGAAATTCGAGTGTGAACCCTAAAAATAAACTTGATGCGTTCATTTCTCCGTCCATTAATATAAGTAATAATAATGGCGAAACACCCCGGTTAACTTTTGATGTAGCACATGCCCAACGCAGTGCATCTACCCGAGACAGTCTCAATGTATATATATCTACCGATTGTGGTTCGAATTGGACTTTAGTGTATGCCAAAGGAAGAGAATCGCTGGCAACACGCTCCTCTACTTCTGCATTTTTTGTTCCGGACTCTTCAGATTGGCGCAATGAAGAAATTTTGCTGCCCAACCATTTTATGTATCCTGCGGTGCAGTTCAAGTTTGAAAACAAATCAGACTGGGGCAACAATGTTTACATTGACAATATCAATATCGAAAACATTACCACCGGAATTACTCATAAAGCTGCCACACACCAAAACTTCAATGTCTTTCCCAATCCTACTTCAGTATTCATCACTATCATTGCTACTTCAGAACTACGAACAGATTTTACGCTTGAAATTTTGGATTTGCACGGAAAAAATATTTTTCATCGAAGCATATCAAGCACTACCCAACTTGTCGAAAAAATGGATGTTTCGCAATTGGCGAAAGGTGTGTATTTCGTGAGATTAGTTTCGCAAAATCATGTATCGGTGCAGAAAATAATTGTAGGACAGTAATCAATACAATATCCTCGCCTTAATGGTATGCTTCACATTTTTGAAAGCAGCTAAGAGCTTATCGGAGCCACGCTTTTCAATATCCAGCACTACATAACCAATTTGCTCATTAGTTTTTAAATACTGCCCTGCAATGTTTACGTTGAGTTTCGACATCAGTCCGTTAATTTCGGAAAGCACTCCGGGCACATTGTGATGAATATGGAGCAAACGGTGAGTATTGTTTTGCACGGGCAAACTCAAATCGGGAACAGAATGACAGCCAACAGTGCTGCCGGTATCAACAAAATTGATGAGTTTCAAAGCGGCATCCATTCCAATATTTACCTGTGCTTCTTCGGTAGAGCCGCCAATATGCGGGGTGAGAATAACATTTGGCAAACCTTGCAACGAAGACACAAAACGGTCGGTTTTGGAAGCAGGCTCCACCGGAAATACATCAATGGCAGCGCCTGAAAGGTGTCCGCTTTCGATGGCTTCTTTTAAAGCATCTATTTCTACTACACTGCCACGACTATAATTAATCAGCACGCTACCTTTTTTCATGAGTTTGATACGTGCTTTCGACATGATGTTTTCGGTATCTTTTCCTCCCGGCACATGCAGTGTTACAATATCAGATAGTTTCAAAAGGTCGTTGAGCGATTTCATCGGAACGGCATTGCCCAAAGGAAGTTTGGGCGCTATGTCGTAATAAATCACTTTCAAGCCCATAGCTTCTGCCAACACCGACACCTGAGAGCCGATATGCCCGTAACCGATGATGCCCAGCGTTTTTCCGCGCACTTCATAGCAACCTTTGTGGTCTTTGAGCCAACCGCCTTCGTGAGCCGAATTGCTTTTTTCGGGCACTCTTCTCTTCAGCATAATAATAATGCCTACCACTATCTCAGCCACAGAGCGGGTATTTGAATATGGCGAATTGAATACGGCAACTCCCGCATTGGTTGCGGCACGCATGTCCACCTGGTTGGTGCCAATGCAAAAGCAACCGACAGACAACAGCTTATCGGCTTTTTCAATAACATTTTTGCTAATCTGAGTTTTGGAACGAATGCCCAGAATATGCACGCCTTTAATGGCTTTCATCAATTCGCTTTCGCTCAGCGCCTTCGGAAGAATAGTTACATTTTTATAGCCTGCCTGATGGAATTCTTTTTCAGCAGTGGGATTAATGCCTTCCAGCAGCAGAATTTTCATTTTGTTTTTCGGGTAAGAAGTGTTGCTCATTCAATTGGGGTTAACAGGTTATAAAGTTTTAAGGTTACATAGTAATGAACCAATCGGCTTTTCAGCCGTTTTAAAGAAGTTGCAAAATTGCTGTTTTCCTTCGAAATCATATCCTTTTTCCGTGAGTTTCGTATAACGATTTAAAATTCAGCCCGAAATGGCTTAATTTCAAACTTCCCAATCATGAAAAAAATACTCACTATTGCTCTGTTTTTTTTGGCTAATACTGCATTCATTTATGCGCAGGGCATTCAGATTGTAGAGCCTGAAACCAACAAATACCAAATATTTTCAGAGAAAAAAGGCAGCGTGGTGATACACCTCAGCAACCACATGTTTACCCGCATGAATACTTCTTCCATGCCGGTGAATCTCACCACCGAAGTAACCATTTTTGAAAATTTTACTGCCGGTCCAGTATTTACATATTTCCGTTTTTCGAACTACGAAATTGTATCGCAAAACATGACCGAATGGAAAAATATTGATGTGAAATACAACCAGTATTTTGTGGGTTTAAGAGCCAATTATCACCTCACTCCCGCATTCGAAAATCTGTTTAATAAAAAATTGGGCAGAGAATATTTCGATATATATGTTGGTACTTGGATGGGCTACAGCTTTACCAATTCCGGTCATAAACTTGCCAATGCAGACGTAATCAAAGGCACTCAGAAAATGAGAGCGGGTGCTTTAATAGGGGTTCGCAGTATGGTAGTGCCGCGCTTCGGCTTATTCATGGAAGCCGGATTTTCCTCTTACAGTTTTGGTTCGTTTGGGTGCACCATCCGGCTCAGATAACATCTTTTTGAGCATATTCACTTCCTGAAGAGTCAGGTGTCTCCATCTGCCGCGACCTAAATCTTTCTTCGTCAATCCGGCATACATCACGCGGTCGAGTTTCAATACTTCGTAGCCTAATGTTTCAAAAATTCTGCGCACAATACGGTTCCACCCGACATGAATTTCAATGCCTATAATTTTTTTGTTGTTCGAGTCGGCATATTGCACATCATCCACCGGTACAACACCTTCTTCGAGTTCGATACCCGCACGAATTTTTTCTAAATCGGCAGGTTTCAGTCCTTCATTCAACTCCACCGAATAAATCTTTTTAGCCATAAAACTCGGATGCGTAAGTTTTTGCGCCAATGCGCCATCGTTGGTCAGCAGCAGCAATCCGGTAGTGTTGCGGTCGAGCCTTCCTACGGGATAAATGCGCTCATCGGTAGCGCTGCTTACCAGGTCCATTACGGTTTTGCGGTCGCGCTCATCGCTCACAGAAGTAATGGTGTCTTTGGGTTTGTTGAGCAAAATATAAACCGTTTTTCCTGTAGTTACTTTTTCTCCGCGAAACTTCACCACATCTTTCGGCATTACTTTAAAACCCATTTCAGTAACCACTTCTCCATTCACGGTAACGAAGCCGTCTTTTATCAACTCATCTGCTTTTCTGCGGGCGGCAATTCCTGAATTAGAAAGATATTTATTCAGGCGGACACCATCTTCAGGCGATTTTTCAGGCGCTTCCGAAAATTTCTTTTTAGACGGAATATTAAAGGGTTTCAATGTTCTTTTTCCTTCATAAGGAGTAGCAGAATATTTTGAAGTTCTTTTTCCTCCGAACGATTTTTTAGCATCATCAGACTTGAAAGTCTTGCGGGCGTATGGTTTATCGCTCCCGTAAGACTTTAGTTTATCGTTTGTTTTATCATCACCTAATCTTTTTCTGAAAGGCTTATCGTCAGATTTGTAAGTCTTAC
>CAZFFP010000033.1:0-39122 GCA_964518215.1 uncultured Chitinophagaceae bacterium | reverse complement strand
TATTTGAGAAAGTACATTTTCGAGTTTGATATTTATGAACTCTAATACCTTTTCCATTTTTTTGATTTAGGTGCTTCCCATTTCAATAATACCCTCCTGCTCGCGCATCATCATATGCAACTCTTTGAGTTTGTCCGCGGGAATTTAGCTTTGGCGGAGCAAGCCTGCTGAAAAAAAAACTGTATTCATTGGCAATCCTTCACATTGGTCTTGCGACCTTTTACTTGTTCTACTTCTTTGGGATTCATCAAACATACTTCCATTCCGTTGTTTTCGAGTATTTCGTAAAGATCTCTCCAATAGACTCCTGTTGCTTTCATTGCCACGCATTAAATTTTTATCTCCTTTAAATATGACACACATCTGAGATAGTCTGCCGTAAATGTTTCAAAACCGATAAACGCAATGCCAGCTGCAGATACAAATATTTTCTCCGCTCCAATATAAATTCCTGCGGCTTGGGAATTGACTGTTTCAAGAGTTATTTCCTTTTGCAACCTTAGCTTTTAGTAATTAAAAAAGGTGATAGTTATGGGGCACAATGAGTGCGCATTTATAATCACCTGCCAAACGGGAATCTGCCAAATGCGGATCACCAAAAAAAGGGTAGAGCAACTCTTTGAAGCAAGTCTATACAAGCAGGTATAAATATTAATTGAAAAAACGCTATGCTGCCCTGAACTTACTCTATCATCGCAAAAATAAATGAATCCGTGTCATCTACAACAGGTATCTCGAAGCGCGAGACGGGATTCTCGCAAGGAACGATTGATTGAAAGTGGCGTTATTACGAATAAAGCGTAGTGGAGTGAAGTAATCTGTGTGATCCGTTAGCTTTTAGCCATAAGCCGTCAGTAGTTGGCAGTTCTCAGTTTACAGTTTGCAGTATTAAGAAAACTGTGGTTTGCGGTCTGTTGTCCGTGGTCTGTAAATAGATTGTTTCACACGCTTTCAAAGGGATGGCAAAGACGACTTTTAAGCCAGCAACTTCTTATTTATCAAAGGATGCTCCATTAAATTATTTCTGTTCCAGATGATTAATACCAACATTGTAATCGCTACACCCACTACCGAGCCGACTATTACATCGGCAAGAAAATGTTGAGCAAGGTATATTCTTGAAAAGCCGGCTGCTACTGCTGTTAGTGCAAAGGCAAACCCCCAGTTTTTATTTTTCACCAAAACAGACAAAAGGAAAAACAAAGAAAAAGCCGTGGCGCTGTGCCCCGAAGGAAAACTGTGCTGACTGAGCATTTTCACACCTTCAACAAAATGCAAATCGAAGCCTTCCAGAAAAACTTTCGGACGCACCATGTCTGCAAAAACTATTTTCTTAAAAAGCTGCACCGTTAAGCCTGTTGCTGCGAAACAAACAATAGTCAACACTCCATAGCCCACCCTCACAAAAAGCAATGCCATCGCTACTAAAGCATACATCCATCCATCGCCAATCATGGTTGCCCAATAAAAGAACGTATCTAAAATAGGTTGGTGGTGTTGGTTTACCCACAACACTTCTTCGCCTTTGGGAACGAGCATTAATACCACACTGCCAACCAAGATAAAAATCAAATGCAGCAACAGAAAGGGACGATTCATGAGAGGGATTTTGATGTGTTTCGGAAAATTGATTTTGAAGTTGTCAAAGATAAACAATGCATGAACTTTTGTTTTTTTTGTTTCACTCTGAAATTGAATCGCAATGAATATGGAACTGAAAAGTAATTGTAACCAAACCGGCAAAAAGTGGAAAAATTTGGAATCCAATATAAAATTTTTCCGAATGCTTAAATACCTATAAAGTAAACAGAAAACACAAAATCACTTCTTTTTCCTCAACACCTTTCCTGCTATCCGGTAATACCATTCCATGCTCAGCAATGGAGAGTCGTTCATGGCTTTGTAAGTGAAGAAAACGCCCATAGGTAACAATACAAATATCGCCAACCACATGCCTAAGAAAGGCGGTATAGCGCCTTCTTCGGCAATCTTTTCGCCACTCATAGAAAACACGTGGAAGATTACAAAAAACATGATGGACATGAAAATGGGTAAACCAAATCCACCTTTTCTAATCAATGCTCCAAGAGGCGCGCCCACAAAAAACAACACAATGCAAGCCACCGACAAGGTAAATTTCCGGTGCCATTCCAACTTGTGTTTAGCAAGTGTTTTATTGCGGTATTCAATATCGCGCGAGGCAATGCCTATGTAGCTTTTCACATTTCGGGCATTGTTGAGCGCCCTGCCGGTAATATCTGCCAATTGCTCATTGTTGAGTGAAGCATTCAATACCGAGTCGGCATAATCTTTTCCGCAATCATCGAGTTGTTCCTGAGCCAAAGCGTATAAACTGTCTAAGTTGAATTTTTTTGTGGTGTAAAATCCTTTCAGATTGTCGTTGAGGTATTCTCTTCGCTCATTCATTTGTTCATGAAGCGTATCAATGGCGCTTTCCAACTGTAAAATATTCATCATTTGGTAATGATTTTTCCAAAGGTTTTCGTCAGAGCGACTCATGCTGAAATCTGAAAGGTCTAATATTTTTTCCCAAATTTTAAACTGTGTGCGATTGTGTTCATAATTGTATTCTGGTGTTTTCTGATGTCCCTCCTGATATTGATTGCCATCGAATAATTTCATAATCAAAAACCTGCCATCGGGGCTTGAATACATTTCGCCACTGTTGGCAATCAATAGGCTTTCATTTCCTCTGCCTCCCGAAAGGTCATAAATCATTACATCGCGCAACGTTTTGTTGTCGGCTTCTTTTTCTCCAACCCGAATACTGAAGCCTTGTATCTCGGTGTAAAAAATTCCTTCTTTAATATTTAGTGCAGGCTTCGAATGTCTGATATCGTGAAGCAAAGCCTGAAACTTCATGTTCGATATGGGTAAAATAATGTTGGAGAAATAAAAAGCCGCCACACTTACAAATACTACCACAATCAATACGGGCAACATAAATCGAAACAGCGAAACCCCCGAAGCCTTCAGCGCTACTAATTCGTAGTGTTCGCCCAAGCCGCCAAACGTCATAATAGAAGAAAGCAAAACTGCCAACGGCAAAGCGAGCGGTACAAAACTTGCCGAAGCAAAAAATATAAGCTCTAAAACCAGGTTCCATTCCAAGCCTTTACCAATCATATCGTCCACATACTTCCACAAAAACTGCATGACGATGATGAAGAGTGTAATGAAAAATGTCAGCAGGAAAGGACCTGCAAAAGTTTTGACAACTAATTGGTCTATCTTTTTCACTTATATTTCAGCCTGAATAATTTGCAATGGTTTCAAAATTACACCTTTCTGACGAAGAACTTAATTTCCTTCAACAAACGCGACCTTTCGAGTTGAAAGTATCGGTGGCAAAAAAGATTTCCGGTTTTTATGCCGCCATTATTGATGACATGAAAATTATTCCGGCACACCAGCGCTTTTCTTTTCCTTCGGAAATAAATATTACAGATGGAAAAATTTCCAAAGGCGAAAATTATAACGGTTATCCTTATTATATTTTAGATTTTCCGAAACACTTCCAAAAAGAAAATATTTTCTCCTTTCGCGCGATGCTTTGGTGGGGACACCACTGGAGTGTGCATTTACACCTGAAAGGAAAATTTTTGAACGAATACAAAAACCCGATGCTGAAAAATATGGCTGCCATTACCAACAAAAATTTTCAACTTGCCATAGCAGATGATGAGTGGAATTATGTTTTGAATGAAACCAATTTTATTTCCATCAACCCTCAAAACATGGAACAAGTGAAAGCGTATATAACACAAATGTCTTACCTCAAAATTTCGGCTTTTACTTCATTGAATGAACAGGCTATTCACCGGTGGATATTAAACGCTTATGCCGAATTGTTGGAGTTGTTGGGATGATTTTTACGCCACCGCCATTTGCGGTTTCAGAATCAATTCATCGCGTTTAGGACCATTAGAAATAATAGTAACCGAAACTCCCAGATATTCTTCTAAAAAGCTGATGTATTCAGTGAGTTCTGCGGGCAACGCATCGTATTGTCGCAGTTGATTTATATCGCAGTTCCAGCCTTTAAATTCTTTGTAAACTGGCGTTACTTTCTGGCGGCACAAATCATAAGGAAGTTCGCGGGTTATTTTTCCATCCACTTCATAATCGGTGCAAACCATAATACTTTCAAAACTATTGAGCACATCAATTTTGGTAATGATGAGTTGTGTTAATCCGTTCAGAATAATAGAGTATTTCAAAGCAGGCAAATCTATCCAGCCACATCTTCTAGGGCGACCGGTGGTAGCGCCAAATTCGCCTCCGGCTTGACGAAGGTTTTCTCCCACTTCATTGTCCAGCTCGGTAGGAAAAGGACCGCTGCCCACGCGTGTACAATAGGCTTTGGAAATGCCCATGACTTCTCTGATTTTATTCGGGGCAATTCCCAATCCTTTACAAGCGCCCGATGAAATAGTATTCGAGGAGGTTACAAAAGGATAGGTGCCAAAATCAATATCGAGCATAGAGCCTTGAGCGCCTTCCGCCAATACTTTTTTGCCTTGAAGCAGGGCATTGTTCAAATAATATTCGGTTGAAATAATTTGAAGTTCACGCAGTGTTTCAACCCCTTCAAACCAATCGGCTTCCATCGCTTCAACATCTAATACTTGCCCGAATTGCTGAATAATTTCGCCATGTTTTTCTTTCAAAAAAATGTATTGTTCTTTAAAGTCGGGAAGCAGAATATCGCCCACCCGCAATCCGTTGCGACCTGTTTTATCCATGTAAGTCGGTCCGATGCCGCGAAGTGTAGAGCCGATTTTTGATAAGCCTTTTTTAGCTTCCGAAGCAGCATCTAATGCTTTGTGCGAAGGAAGTATGAGGTGAGCGCGATTCGATATGAGCAAATTCTTTTTCACATCTACACCCAAAGCCACCAGTTTGTCAATTTCTTTTTTGAAAGTAACAGGGTCAATCACCACGCCATTACCTATAATGTTCATTACATCGGAATGAAATACGCCCGAAGGAATCGTATGCAAAACAAAAGTTTCGTTATTTATTTTCAACGTATGACCGGCATTCGGTCCGCCCTGAAAACGAGCAACAATATCGTATTGGTGGGCTAAATAATCTACTATTTTTCCTTTTCCTTCATCGCCCCACTGCAAGCCGATTAATACATCAGTAAACATAAATATGATTTGAGAATGAACGGCAAATTTACCAAATGATTGAAGGAATTGCCCCGAAAAACTTGCTTGTGGATAAATAATTTGATTGTCATTAGTATAATCAGAGTCAAGTTAAGAGTTAAATGTAAATTTATGCATCACTTCGTTCCATGAATTTTTTTAAGTTACTTCTGCTTCTTTTCCTCCTGTTCGGATGCGTAAATAATTTTAATAAGCCACTATCTGCTCTCGAAAAATTAAAGTCAGGCAATAAAAGATTTGCCGAAGGAAGCCCGATTCATCCTGATGAAACTCTTGAACGGCTCAGGGAATTAAAACAAGGACAACATCCATTTGCAATTATTGTAAGTTGTTCTGATTCAAGAGTGCCTCCCGAACTTATTTTCGATCAGGGTTTCGGTGATATTTTTTCTGTCAGAACTGCGGGCAATATAATAGGAGATTATGAACTCGGAAGCATTGAATATGCGGTCGAACATTTGCATTGCAAGTTCATATTAGTTTTGGGACATAAAGATTGTGGTGCTATAAAGTCGTTCGTTGAGTCAAAGGGGTGTTATGAACATTTCGACCATATAAAAACTATAATTGATTACATTTCGAACGAGGAGGAAGAAATAGAACTGCTGCAATCAAATGTTCTAAATTTAGATCGCGCTATAGATGCAAATGTGCAGCATGGTGTCAAGTTATTAAAAGCCTCTGAACCTATATTGAAACATTTAGTAGATAATAATGAGGTTTCGGTAATGGGTGGGTATTATGATTTAGAAACAGGAATTGTAAACTTTTATTCAGAGGATTAGGTATGTTTAGGCATCACGGTGATAATCGCACACATGAACACAATGTAAAAATTGCAACATTGCTTTCATTCATTGCAGGTGCAGTGAATGTAATCGGCTTTATATCCATTCAAAGACTCACAACTAATGTTACCGGTCACTTTGCTTTTTTTGTTGATGACATGTTTAATCTTAAATTTTATGAGGGTTTCGTTTTTTTTCTTTTCGTATTTTCTTTTTTTTTCGGAGCGTTTGTGTCGAACACATTGATTGAATTGGTTGATAAAAAAGGAGACAGAAATATTTTTATTTTCCCCGTTGCCCTCGAAATATCAATTATAGTTATAGTAGCCTTCACCGGATATTATTTGCGCGAAAACAGTCCCAATATTATTGCTGTAATGCTATTGTTTTCTATGGGTTTGCAGAATTCATTGGTTACCAAAATTTCGAACGCGGTAGTTAGAACCACACACCTTACCGGGTTGTTCACCGACTTGGGCATAGAGGTTTCACAGCTCATTTTTTACACCAACAAACAACAGCGGGAAAAACTTTTTTCCAACATCAGCCTGAGGATGATTATTATTATTTTCTTTTTTACAGGGGGAATTATTGGCGGTTTGCTATATTCTCAGATACAATTTTATGCATTGCTTGTTCCTGCATTCCTATTACTTTTAGGTTTGGTTTATGACAATTTGAAATTCAGACTTTTGAAATGGAAAAGCGGTTAACTACCGGAGTGTTTTGTTGAAGCAATATTTTTTCCTAACCAAATCATTTTATTTTCCTTTTACATACTTTGTAAAACATTTTTTTCAGAATACTAAAAACTTCCACATGAACTACCAAGACATTTTATACTCGATAAACGAAGGAATTTGCCACGTAAAACTGAATCGTCCCGCTTCGCTCAATGCGCTCAGTCCTAATCTGGTGTTGGAACTGAAACATGCTTTTGAACAAGCGGCAAATGACAGTTCTGTTGGAGTAGTGATTCTTTCTGGAGAAGGAAGAGCTTTTTCATCGGGCGTAGATTTGAAAGAAATGAATGAAAGTATTCAGGGAGGAAAATTTTCGCAAGATGAAATTTTGAAAGCCGGATTGGAACTGATTGAAAACATACAAACAATGCCCAAGGTATGTATTGCTATGGTGCATGGGTTTTGTTTTACCGGAGCGCTTGAATTGGCTCTGGCTTTTGACCTGATGTATGTGGCAGACGATACTAAATTGGGCGACACACATGCCAAATGGGGCATTCTGCCGAAATGGGGTATGTCGCAGCGACTGGCGCAGAAGGTAGGCATTATGAAAGCCCGAGAAATGTCGTTTACTGCAAAAACTATTTCAGGAATTCAGGCTGAATCTTATGGCATGGCAAACAAATCGGTTCCTTTGGAATCGTTAAACAATTATGTAGAAGAAATTGCGAAAAATATTCTCGGCAACAGCTTGCAAACCATAGCCGCCATTAAACACCTGTATCATAAAGGCAGCCATACCACTTTAAAAGACGGGCTTATGATGGAATCTGCCTTCAATACCGACATTACCGACAGGACAGAGTATTTGAGAGATTTTATGAAGAATAAAAAGCTGTGAAATTCAATACACATCGAATCATGTTTTCGGGCAAATAAATTTTATAACTTCGTGTCCCAATAAAACCTTTAAAAAATCATGGCAACCACCGCAGACATTCGCAACGGACTGTGCATCGAATACAACAACGATATTTTTCAGATAGTCGAATTCCAACATGTGAAACCAGGTAAGGGTGGAGCTTTTGTGCGCACCAAAATGAAAAGCCTCGCTTCCGGCAAAGTTCTCGACCACACCTTTAATTCGGGCGAAAAAATTGATACCGCACGTGTAGAGCGCAGAAAAATGCAGTTTCTATACAACGAAGGCGATGTATATCATTTCATGGATAACGAAACCTTTGAGCAAACCGCCATTGATGCCAACCTGATGGATAATACAGATTTTCTGAAAGAGGGCATGGAAGTGGACATATTGTATCATGCTGAAACGGAACGTCCGCTCATTGCCGAACTGCCACAGTTTGTAGTGCTCGAAATTACTTACAGCGAGCCGGGCTTAAAAGGCGACACCGCTACCAATACTTTGAAAAGAGCTACTTTAGAAACAGGCGCTGAAATAGGAGTGCCGTTGTTTGTGAATACCGGTGATAGAATAAAAGTAGATACCATTAAACGCGCTTACGTAGAGCGGGCAAAATAATTTACGATTGACGAATTCAGATTTACGATTCCTTTTTTCATATAATCCGACTTCTAAAATCTAACTTCTAAAATCTAAAAATGGATTACAAACAAATTCAGGAACTCATTCGCTTGGTCAGCAAATCGGGAGTAACAGAAGTAAAAATAGAACAGGGCGATTTTAAAATCACCATCAAAACTTCTAACGGAAACAATTATATCCCTGTGGCTCCGGTAATACAGCAGCCCGCGGTTCCGGTGGTTGCTGCTCCAACTGCCGAACAAAGTGCCGCAGCTGAAGCAAAAATTGTTGCCGATGCAGAAAAAGCCGCAGCCGATACTGCCGCAGAAAATCTCATTACCGTCAGGTCGCCCATGATAGGAACATTCTACCGTTCATCGGGACCCGATAAGGAGCCTTTTATCAAAGTAGGCGATTCCGTTTCGAAAGGAAATGTGCTGTGCATCATCGAGGCGATGAAGTTGTTCAACGAAATAGAATCTGAATACGAAGGCAAAGTAGTGAAAGTATTGGTGGACGATGCCACTCCGGTAGAGTATGACCAGCCTTTATTTTTATTGGAAAAGTTATAAAGTAATTAAAGTTACAAGGTTAAAAAGTTGAAAACATCACGCTGAAAACCTTATAACATTTTAAACCTTATAACCTTATAACCTCAATTCCCATGTTCAAAAAAATTCTCATAGCCAACCGTGGAGAGATTGCCTTGCGGGTGATTCGCACCTGTAAAGAAATGGGTATTCCTACGGTGGCTGTTTATTCCACTGCCGATAAAGAAAGTTTGCATGTGCGCTTTGCCGATGAAGCGGTGTGTATCGGTCCTCCTGCAAGCAAAGACTCCTACCTCAACATAGCTAATATTATGGCGGCAGCCGAAATTACCAATGCCGATGCTATTCATCCGGGTTATGGTTTTTTAGCTGAAAATGAAAAGTTTGCCGAAATCTGCAATGACTATAAAATAAAATTTATCGGTCCTACCTCAAAAATGATTGGGGCAATGGGCGATAAAATTACTGCTAAGCAAACCATGATAAAGGCGGGAGTGCCGGTGATTCCCGGCAGCGATGGCTTGGTAGCCGATGTAGAAGAAGGAAAAAAAATAGCGAAGAAAATCGGTTATCCGGTTTTAACTAAAGCCACTTCGGGCGGAGGAGGAAAAGGCATTCGAATTATTCACAATGAAAATGAATTTGAAGATGCTTTTGTGAAAGCGCGTGCTGAAGCCAAAGCCGCTTTTGGCGATGATGGAGTATACATCGAGAAATTTATTGAAGAGCCGCGCCATATCGAAATACAAATTGCGGGCGACCAATACGGTAATATTATTCATCTTTCAGAAAGAGACTGTTCCATTCAGCGCAGAATGCAAAAGTTGGTGGAAGAAGCGCCCTCGCCTTTTGTTGACGAAAAATTGAGAAAGAAAATGGGCGAAGCTGCCATCAAAGCTGCACAAGCCATTAATTACGAAAGCCTTGGCACCATTGAGTTTCTGGTAGATAAGCACAAGAAGTTTTACTTCATGGAAATGAACACCCGCATACAGGTGGAGCATGGCGTTACCGAAGAAGTGATAGACCACGATTTGGTGAAAGAGCAAATTAAAATTGCAGCGGGCGTAAAGATTTCGGGAAAAAATTATTTCCCCACATGTCATGCCATCGAGTGCCGAATCAATGCCGAAGACCCTTATAAAAATTTTGCACCAAGTCCGGGGAAAATCACTTCATTGCACACTTCCAAAGGTCATGGTGTTCGTGTGGACACACATGTGTATGCCGGTTACACTATTCCACCTTATTACGATTCTATGATTGCTAAAATTATTTGCCGGGCTAAAACCCGGGAAGAAGCCATCAATAAAATGGAGCGCGCCCTTCAGGAATTTATTATCGAGGGCGTAAAAACCACCATTCCTTTCCACCTCAAACTCATGCGCAGCGAAGATTTCCGCAACGGTAATTTCACTACCGCTTTTATGAATAGTTTTGAGTATTAATTTTAATTGGCTATGGTTTCTAATTTGGTCAAGGGTTATTTCAAAATCACCTTATCGCCTTTTTGCGAAAGCTCCCCAATAATTTTGTATTCGGTTCTGCGATTCTGGGCACGACCTACTGGGTCGTCTTTGCCATCGGGTTTAGTATTGGGCGCAATGGGGAAGTTTCTGCCATAGCCTTTTGCAATCAGGCGTTCGCGAGGAATACCTTTAGCTGCCAGATAATTCACACAGCTTTCGGCTCTGCCTTGTGAAAGTTGAAGATTATATGAATCTGATCCAATACTATCGGTATGCGAACTCAACTCAATGATGATTTCAGGATTTTCAATCAACAAGGCATAAAGCGTATCGAGCACTACTTTCGATTCGTCTTTTAATGCGGTGCTTTTGTAATCGTAAAATATTTTGGCAAGCGTATAGGCTTTGTTTTTTACAATTTTATTCAGACCAATATCGTGCTTGAATGTTTCTGAAACTTCAACATTAACAGTATTGATGGCTAAGTATTCCGGAAAATGGTCTTTCTTCTGAAACTTGATATTATATTTCTTTCCGGCTTGTAAATCGTAAAAATATTTATCGCCCGAAAGCTCATCAGATTTTACGATTTTCTCGGTTCCGTCTGTTACATCAGTAATGGTAACTTTTACACCCGATAACGCATTTACCTCGCCTTCATGCACCTGAGTAATACTTCCTTCTACGGCAAACTTCGGAACGAAATTGTTGAACGCACTGAAAATATCATCGCAACAGGTTTCGCTTTTCAAACCGATAATACCGGGACGATTGGAAACGAAGTAAAACATCTTTTTTGTTTCTCCGGCAGTAAAGTAGGTATCATCTGCGCCTGAGTTGAGCGGATAACCGGCATTCACCGGATTTTCGAAGTTATTTTTTTCGCCTTTAGAGGCAAAAATATCGAAGCCGCCCATACCGATAAGTCCGTTAGAACTAAAGTATAAAGTATTGGTTGAAGCATGGTAAAATGGAGTGATTTCGTCTTCCGGTGTGTTGATGGCATCGCCCAAATTTTTGACATTGCTCACCGAGCCGCTGCTTTTCACTTCGGCATAATAAATATCGAATCCGCCTTTACCGCCTTTGCGGTTGGAAGCAAAATATAAAATGTCAAATCCTTCACCGCTTGCTACCGAAGGATGTGTATTGCTTGAGCCGGGAGCATTTACATCTTTGTTCAATTCAATAGGAGTACTCCATTTACCATTGTCAAATCGAGTCATAAGAATTCGGCAAGTGATATTGCGCTCGCCATTGTCGGTGCAGCGGGTAAAATACATGCGCTTGCCGTCTTCGCTGAAAGTAGGATTGCTGCTATGCTCTTTATCGCTGTTCACGGGCATAGGTAGTGGTTTGCCCTGAGTCCAGTTGCCGGGCGCGCCACCTGCTTCATAAATATGCGTGAGATACATGCGGTTGCCAAACAATGTGCCATTAAGAATCGAATCGGTATTCAACGAAGCGTAAAACATTTTTCCGTTCACTACCGCAGGCGATGCTTCGGTGTAGGGCTTGTTCAAATCGGCAGGAATATGGCTGATTTCAAAAGTGTTGGGTTTGGCTTTGGCGGCAATGGCAAAATCGCAGGCTTCTATTTGTTTTCTGGCTTTGTCTTGCAAGGCTTTATCATCGCCCGAAACGCTTAACGAAACAAATTTTCCAAAAGCATTTTTGGCTTCGTCATATCGCTCCTGATGTTGCAGCATTTTGCCTAAATAATATTGTGCCGAAGGATAGCTGCTCAAAGCGGCATCGGCAGTTTTTCTGAAATACTGCTCGGCTTTTTTGTAATCGCGGGCGTGCATGTAGCACTGCGCTAATTGGAAGGTGAAATAGTTGTCGGACTTCTGTTCCGAAAGTTCTAGATACACTTCCATAGCATCGAAATAGTTGCCTACGGCAAACAACTCATCGGCATATTTCTTTTTGGTTTTGAAAGGCAGTTTCAGTTTTTCTTTTTCGCCTTCACTCTCCGCGAATGTATTCACCGATACGAAACAAAAAATTATGGAAGCAAAAATCAGAATGGATTTTCTCATGGTTGGTTGGGTTTTGTAAAATACTCAATCAGAATCGCGGACAATACAATGCAGGATTTACGTTGGGCATGGGAATGTATTTTCCGATATACATCAGCGAAATTTCAACACTGCCGTTGGTGCGGTTGGTAAGTTCTGATGCGTTCACATCGTAACTCATGCCTAAGCGGATGGTTTTAAAATCAAGTCCTACGTAAGGAATCACCGCGTCTTTCAGTCTGTAATAGCCTCCAATATATAAGGCGGTTTCTTCGCCCACATTAAAGGCGAGCGACATTCCTAAATTGAGTTCTTCGGCTTTAGCCTGGTGCATGTAAACTACCGAAGGCAACAGCGAAACTTTATCGGACAAGCCGAAATCGAATCCTGCATGACCTACATATCTGCGAGGCAGTTTCAGTTGGGCGTTGGAAAGCGATTGTTCGGGAGTGAGTACATGGAACATTGAGCCACCCGCGTAAGCTTTCACACTTTCAGAAAATTTTCCGGTGTAAACCAAACCCAACTGCATGTCGAACATACCTCGAGAATTGTCTAAGTTTTCACCGCTTATTTGCCCGGGCATAAACTGCTGTTCATTATTATATTGGCTGGCAAAACGGATATTAGCAAAATCTAATTGCTTTTGCGTGTAGCCACCCTGAACGCCCAATGAAAGCGAGTGATTGTTGGAGGCTCCCAATGCTTTGTGGTAGGCCACAGAAGCCATGAAAGTATTGTTCTTTAAAAGCCCGCCCGCGCTGCGGTCGCTGAAAAACACCGCGCCCACGCCAATCACATCTTTTTTCAGCCTTATGGGCATATCGAAAGAAGCGGAAGGGGTAGAGAAAGACGTTCTGCCATTCACTTTACCGAACCACTGGTTGCGGTAAATAGCGCCTACGCGAAACGTGCCGTTAACCTTTCCGGTTAAAGCGGGGTTGAGTGTGAGGGGCGAGTTATAAAACTGCGAGAAGTGAATGTCTTGCGCCAAAAGTTGTCCTGATGCCGCAAGCAGGAATAAGATTACGAGTTTCCTGAAGTTCATATATGTTGAAGTTTTTCGTGGTTTACCAAATCAATACAAAATCGCCATGAACATTTTCGCGCTTGCCATCGGGCAATTGCACTACCGCCTGATAGATGTAGGTGTCCATAGGTTGCAGTTCACCTTTAAATCTGCCGTCCCATCCGGGCGACATCGTGCCATCATGCACCAATTGTCCCCAGCGATTGAATATTTTAAATTCAATCAAATCAACTGCGGGGCTTTTGATAATATAGAAATGAGAATTGACTCCGCTCGGAACGAATCCGGTAGGGAAATCAAACAGCTTTGTATGAACAATGATGCGAACCGTATCGGTAGCCGTGCAGCCATTTTCATCTACCACAGTAAGAGTGTAGGTAGTGGTTTTTTCTGGAGAAGCAGTTACGCTCGCTCCTGAAGTGCTGCTCAAACCTTCAGCGGGCGACCAGGTGTATTCATATACCGGATTGCCTCCAATGGTACTGAGTGCTTCAATCGTTGCGCTGAATCCTGCGGCAATTACGGTATCATTTCCAGCTTCAACCAATATGGCAGTGGGATTTATAATTTCAATTTCTTCCACTCTTGTGCAACCATTATCGTCTGTAATGGTAACCGTGTAAATACCGGGTTCGAGATTGGTGGGGTTAGCTCCTGAAATGGCGGCAGACCAGTTGTAAGAATAGCCCGGAGTTCCTCCATCAACAAGGAGTTCTATTTCGCCATTACTATCATTGTTACAAAGCGCATCTATTTTGTTCACACTTGCAAGTAATTCCAAAGGCTCATCAACTTCTACCGTGAGTGTTTGTTCGCAATCGTTATTGTCGGTTACTACTACGGTATATGAGCCGCCCGGTATTCCGGTGATGTTTTGAGTGGTGTATGTTCCAGCATTCCAGTCGAAACTCTTAATGGGCAAGTTAGCATTGGACACATTCAAATTAATGGCACCATCGTCAAATCCGAAGCAATCGGGTGCAATGGTATTGGCAGTAAGTTCGATGGGGGCGGGCTGGTCAACGGTGAAAGTGAAAGAATTTCCGCAGCCGTTACTGTCATTAATGGCTACGGTGTAATCGCCAGCGGGCAAATCAAAAATATCTTGAGTAGTAGCGTTATTCGGTGTCCATAAAAAATCAAAAGGAGGCAAGCCTGATGTAACTACTAATTCAATAGAGCCGTCCATGCCACCGTTGCAGGAGGCATGTTTGAGCTTTGTAAAAGCATCATTGATGGCAACTCCCGGAATTGCAAATGCAAAAGCTTCAGGAGAAAAATCGTTCCAACCGGAAATGCTCAATGCTTTAACTCCGGGCAAAGGAGTGGTAGCGGTAACTACTCCCATGTTTTCCCATTGAGGCACATTTTGCCAATGCGCCAAAACCGTCCAATCGCGCTCTACTCCGCTGTCGAAGAACTTGGTAATATCCACCGGGTCGGTTCCCTGAGTTCTTCCAATTAAATGGTAGTAATTGGGATTGATTTCGCAAATATCGTTTTGGCGAATATTACGGTCGAAACTTTCGGTGGTGGCATCAACATTTGCCATGCGTACTTCAAAGGTGTTTAAGCCAACTACTGAAGGGGTAATTACCACAGGGCGATAACGGGCAACACCTTGAGAAGAGCCAACGGGAAACAAATAATCGGCAGCCACATCCATTTCGCGCGAAAGCCTACCGTTTCCGGTGCTGCTTACAAAACCATTGTTTCTTGTAACGGCATTTAAATCAGGATTGGTAACCAACATTTTATTTCCATCGGTAGCCAGTTCGAGGTCGTTGAGTTCGAGCAAACTATTCACTTCCGAATTAATGGTTTGGGTTTTAATGCCGCTTCCGGTTAAAGTTAACTGATGAAATTCGGTAACGGCTATTCCGGTGATGAGTTGATTGGCGCCTGCCAATTCCACTGTTGAAGAATCGGCAGTGAAAGTGGCGTTATTTATCCAGTCGCCATAAACCTGATAGTAGCCCTTATCGCCTCCTCCGTTTGCTAAATCATCATTGCTGAAATAATCTTCAATAATGAAAGTTCCGGCATTATCAATAGTGCCTGCAGAATTGCTCACGGCTCCTGTTTTCACAATTACGGTGGCATTTTCTTTAATAGCTATTAAAGCGCCATTATTAAATACCAATTGCGAAAATGCGTTTTGAAAACAAAATGCCGTGATTAAAAAAGTTAAAACTGAATATCTCATATCCTGATGAGTTTTAAATTTATCTATGAATGCTAAAAATACAAATGTTAGGTAGCTAGCCAAATAATTTTTGATGCATATTTTTCATGAAAATTAGATTTCTAAACCGCTCTTAAATTAATTGTCGTTCTTGTTTGGCTCAATAACTTTTAATGATGCAGGAGCAGTAGGATTTTGCTGTTCTTTTTTCTGCTCTTTATCTTTTTCAGGTTTAATTACAGCATGACCACTTCTAAGCTCTGTCATAACATCAGGAGAAGTTCCTGATTCGCTTGCTTTATTTAGAGAGCCTTTGTTGGGTTCAGCATCAGAAGCTACCGGTGCTTTTGAAATTGAAATTTCAGTAGCAGCGGGAGCAGCATTTTTATCTTCAGTTTGATTTTGTGAAAAAACCGAAGCAGAAGATAAAGAGATAAGTAAAGTGAAGGCAATCATTTTCATGGCGCTGTTATTTTGCTATCATTAAATTCATATATGCCTGAAATCCTCCGGGCGCTCCTGCCAGTTGGATGTTTGTTCCTGTGCCTGTAGGACCTGAATGAGCACCCCTGACATCAATGGTGTATGTGCCAGGATCTAAAAGTATGGCATAACTTATACCCCAAGTGGCGTAGAAGAAAGTTAATTCTGTGCTCCAATCAGCTACAGTAGTTCTTTGTAATATGCCGGTAGGAGTTCCATTGATAAAAAACTGATATTGAGCTGTGCAGTCTCTGAAGCTACCTAAATTAATAGCGGTTCCATGAGCATGAATAAATACTTTCCAATTTTCACCGGCAGGAACGGTCAGAACCCTTGATAATCCCGGAAGAACCACGTAATTCAAGGCAGAGCCGGGGGTTTGAGAAAGAGCGCTCGTGCTGCTTAACGATACTACATCAACATTTGCTGCTCCCGCAGGTCCTTGCGGTCCCTGAGGTCCTTGTGGGCCGGTGGCTCCCGCAGGTCCAGAAGGACCTTGCGGTCCGGCTATACCTTGTGGTCCTTGAGCGCCATCTGCTCCGGCAGGTCCTTGTGGACCTTGAGGTCCGATTGCCAACACCCATTGAGTGCCGTCAAAATACCAGAAATTATTGGTGCTTACATCATACACCAACAAACCCTGCGCAGGCGATGCAATGGCAGTGCGCTCGGATGTGGTCATGCGGGGAATCAAAATGCCCTTTTCGGTAGATTCTAATTCTAATACTGAAGAGGGGTGCGGATTTAAGGTTCCGATACCTACATTGCTTTGGGCAAATGCGCCAAAACTTGCTGCAACGAATGCAAGCAGTATAATTTGCTGTTTCATTTGGGGGGTTATGTGGTTTTAGTTGGACTTGTCGAAATTACATATTAATCCGAACGCTCAATAATATTTTTGTCATTTCCCTAACATTTCTTTAAAAATAAAATAACAGTGATGAAATTCGGCAAAATAGATGCTTACCAAAAGAGTAAAAAAGCTTACAAAATTGATGATGCTGCAAAGAAAATAGTCGGCTGACGGCTTATTGTCTTTCACCGCTAAACTGTGCCGTTTCGAAATAATAAGCGTTGGAAGAAATGGTAAAACTTAGATTTCTTCCCGAAAACAAACCCGAACCATTAACTACCTCATCGGGGTCGTTAGGGTATTCGGTAATTTGATTGAAAGTGAAAGATAGATTATCGTTTATCACTACATTTTTTATGAGTAGGGTTTGGTCATCGCAGAAAATGTCTCCACCCCCCATATCGAAACAATCCTTAAATCTAAAAGTAAAAGAAACAGTATCGCCCGAAAGCGCCACTACATCTATAGCAGCAGGGTTGTTTAAAAACTGTCCTTCATATTTGCCATTTAAAAAGGAATTGTCTTTTTGTTTGTCGGGGTCATCGCATTTGCAGCAAGACTGAAACATAAAAAATGATACACTCAACATCAAAACAAGAAACAATACTGATTTTTTCATAGAATTCTTTTTCAGTAATAAAAATAACACTACTTCCGTAATGTTCTGAATGGCTCAGATTAAAAGGGCTGTTTCGTTATTTCAGTTAATTTCAAGGTTTAAATAAATATACCCCGATTATGAGCAAAGGAAAATACAGCCCGATTCTCGATAAGATATTGTTGACATCAGACATCATCATGGTGATACTTGTAATTATTAATTTGTTAATGATGGGCATTCAATTGAATTTTGAAAGTGAAAGCATGAGAACATTGCTGCTGCAATATGCCAAGCCCTTTCATGATTTCTACCTGCCCATCTATAAAAACTTCATTTTTATAGATGGGGTTTTTGTTTCCATATTCATTACCGAAATATGCATCAGGTGGATGATTGCTGTTTATAATAAAACCTATCACCGCTGGTTTTTCTACCCTTTTGCCCGTTGGTATGAAGTGTTGGGATGTATTCCCATCGGCTCTTTCCGCGCTTTGAGAATTTTGAGACTAGTTGCCATTATTATCCGCCTGAATCGAATGAAAATAATTGACATTCGCGAGTTTTATTTCTACAAAGTTTTCATAAAGTATATGGCAATATTAACCGAAGAAGTTTCTGATAGGGTAGTGGTGAATGTTATTGAAGGCATACAAGACGAAGTAAAAACAGGTATTCCGATAACCGAAAAAATCATTGAAGAAGTAGTGATACCACGCAAAGATGTGTTGGTGAATTATATATCGCACCGGGTGCAAAAAGTTACAAACGACCAATATTCGGCTAATAAAGAAAATCTAAGATTATCTATTAAAGAATCTGTTTCAAACGCCATTAAGCAAAATCAAAACATCAAACTATTAGAGCAAATACCCGTAGTAGGAAAATCGGCAAGTGCGGCATTGCAGCAATCGGTTTACGATATCACTTTTCAAACCATCAACAATGTATTCGAGAAAATGGCATCAGACGATAGCCGGGTGGTGATTGAAAAAATTGCCGATGGAATTATTGAAGCCATTTTACTCAAAGAAGAAGACCAAAAACTTCAGGATACCTTCACAGATATGATTGTTCATTCGTTAGATTTAGTGAAGGAGCAGGTTCAGGTGCAACAGTGGAAACTGAAAGAGCAAAAAGCCCGCGAGCAAAAATTATTAGATGATGAATCTCGTAAACTTTCCATGTTTGGCATTATAGGTAGTTGAAATTAATTTTCTATGGGAAGTATTTGTTCATGAGCATATAATCAATATTGTCTGCCTGCAAATGGCAGCTCGTGCAAATGCTCCCTTTTTTAGATGCGGGTTCTGATACGGTTGCATCGGCATTCAGATAGCCCCATACCCAACCTCTGCTGTCAGCATTTTCATTGTCAGATTTTTTATAAAGAATGGCGTATCTCACAATGTCATTACTATTGTCAATCAATTCTTTTACAACTAATGAGCCTTCGGGAAAAGTTGAACCGTCAATTATTTTTCCGCCTGCATCGAGATTGGCAGCAGCAATGGTGTTGAAGCGGGTTCGTAAAAACGGCTGCGGATGTCCGCTTCCGGCACTTTTTCCAAGTAAAGTGTCAGAATTTTTATACCATATAAAGCCTGAAGTTTCAGTAGCCATATCAAAAAGTTGCTTGTCAATGCCGGTGGCTTCTTTGTCTTTTTTACAAGATTGAACCGTAAGAAGAGTAAAACCCAACAGGACAATGAGCGTAATGGAGAGCAGGTTAAGTTTCATGATAGTTGATTTTGGAACAAGAGTAAATGTATAAAACTAAAAGATAATTTTTGAATTTAATTTTTTATAAAATGAATCCTGCTATTGGTTTATCACGCGATTCATTCAAATAGTGGATACATTTATGAAATGAAAAATGACATATCTACCCACGAAGACATTGTGTTGTTAGTGAATACTTTTTATGAAAAAGTAAAAAAGAATGAAACGCTCAATTATATATTCAGCGATGTAGCAAAGCTAAACTGGGAAGCACATTTGCCCGTGATGTATTCGTTTTGGGCAAGCATGTTGCTCGATGAGCAAACCTACAAAGGCAACCCCATGACTAAGCATATCGAGCTAAGCCGCATGACTCCACTCACCGAAAAAGAATTCAGCGAATGGCTGTTGTTGTTTACCGAAACAGTAGATGAACTTTTTGAAGGAAACAAAGCCGATGAAGCCAAAACCCGCGCTGCCAATATCGCCCGACTGATGTTGCATAAAATTCAGACTGAATAATTTTTTTGCTACGAATATCGGGGGTTGAGTGGACGCATTTCTATTTCTGAAGGCGTGTAGTTATCGGGTGTTTCTATCAAATGCACCATCGTGTCTGCCAAATCTAAAGGATTCAACATGGTAGGATTGGCAGTAACCGTAGGATGGTTGAGGAAAAAATCGGTATGCACCGAGCCGGGCATCACACACGTAACTTTTATTTTAAATTTCTTCACTTCCTGATATAACGACTGAGAAATACCGCGCACCGCAAACTTAGTTCCGCAATAACCCGTTCCTTCATTCAGCCCAACTGTAGCCGCTATCGAAGCAATATTGATGATGTGTCCGCTTTGCCTTTGTTTCATTATAGGAACTACTCTTTTAGTGAGGTAATAAATGCCATGCACATTGGTGGCAAACATTTCTTCCCATTCGGCAGAAGTAATATTTTCCATAGGCTTTATATAACCTAAGCCTGCATTATTAATGAGAATGTCCACATGCCCGCCTAAAAAATATAGCGATTCCTGAAAGGCAGTTTCAACATTGCTTTCGTCTCCGATATTGGCGGCAAAAAATTTCAGGTTATCATGTTTCAAATCCGGTTCGGTTCGGCTCCAGCCCGCCACTTTCACACCTTTCTCGAGTAGTTTAATTACAATTGCTTTTCCTATTCCTTTCGATACGCCTGTTACAATGGCTGTTTTTCCGTCAAGTTTCATAAGTTTATATTTTAGATGAACAGAACAAAAATACATTTTCACAATTAATACATCCTAAATGAATTTATCTTTTACATGCGTTAAAGAAACTTGTCTTTATGTGTCGGATTTGCAGCGAACCAAAGCCTTTTATCATGGCAAACTCGGTTTGCCTGTGATAAGTTTTGTAGATGAGCGACATGTTTTTTTCAAAGCAGGCAACTCGGTGCTGCTTTGTTTTATTGCAGAAGCTACCAAAAGCGATACCTTGCTGCCGCCACATTTCGGTTACGGACAAAATCATTTTGCTTTTGAAACAACCATTAATTTATATGATGCGTGGAAGAAAAAAATTATCAATGAAGGCATCGAAATTATTCAGGAAGTGCAGTGGCCCAAAGGCGGTAAATCATTTTATTTTCATGATCCCGATACTAATCTTGCTGAAATTGTTGAGCAGGGAATATGGGATGCGCTCACTAAAAATTATTGATGTATGTTCAACAATTAAATAATTTAGAACAGTGAAAAAACAATCCGGCACGAATGAACAAAAAAATATTGCTTGTTGAAGATGAGGCGCATGTAGTTTCATTTATCAAAAAAGGGCTTTCGGAAGAAGGATTCGAAGTGAGCGTGGCTTTCGATGGAAGAACGGGATTGCAACTCTTTCATGAAGGCACATACGCGCTTATTATTCTCGATATTATGCTGCCCGAAATGAACGGACTTGACGTGTGCAAGGAAATCAGAAAAACAGATAAACTTGTGCCCGTGCTTTTTCTCACGGCTTTAGGAACTTCAGAAAATGTTGTGTTAGGGCTTGAAACCGGTGCCGATGATTATCTCGTAAAGCCTTTCAAGTTTATAGAATTGATAGCGAGAATTAAAACATTATTGAGGCGAAGCGAAAATACTTTTACCGCTACCGAACCCGACCCGCAAGAGGAATTTATATACAAAATATCCGACCTCGAACTGAACGATTACACCAAAACCGTGAAGCGAGATGATAGAACTATTTCGCTTACCACAACCGAATACCGTTTGCTGTTGTATTTTCTTAAAAACAAAAACAAAGTATTATCCCGGCTCGATATTTTGGAAGAAGTGTGGGGTGTAAATTTCGATTTGGGAACTAATGTGGTAGATGTGTATGTAAATTATCTCAGAAAAAAAATTGATAACCACTTTGATGATAAACTTATTCATACGGTAATCGGAATGGGTTATGTGCTGAAGGAAAGTTGAAAGCAAAGAAAAAGTTATAAGGCTGCAAAGTCGAAAGGATATAATGTTGAAGCAAGCAAACTGACAGAACGGAGTTTCCAATACACTTTATAACTTTTAAACTTTAGAACAATTATTTTACACCAATGAAAACACAAACCAAAACCGCACTGTTATTGCTCTCTGCTTTTCTTGCCATCAATTTATTGTTTGGCGGGTTTGTGTATTTCTCTGTTTCAGATTTTTCCAACCAGGATTTTGATAAGCTGCTCGGAATTAGAGTAATTACCGCAGCCAGAGCGGAATTAGATAAGAATATAAAAAGTGAAGCCGCAGAACTTCGCAGCGAATTTTTTGAAAAACTTCACCACGAACAAGATTATTTTTTTCTGATAGAGGCTGAGAAAGATTTTAAGGCAGAAGCAGAAAGTTTGAAAGTGCCATTATCATTTTTTCAAACCATTTTGAAAGAAGGAAAGGCAGATTACAACAGCAATAATGTTTTCTACAAAGGAATCAAATACACTTCGCCCAAAGGCGATTATATAGTGGTTGCATCGGCACAGAATTATTTCGAATTGAATCATTCCGAATATCTCAAGCGCACTTTAATGCTTGCCGTAGTGGCCGCATTTTTATTTTCATTATTCATTTCGCTGTATTTTTCAAAATACATTTTTAATCCGCTGAAAAGAATTTCCGATAGGGTGAAACAAATAAGTTCTGAAAATCTGCATTTGCGCTTAGACCTTAAGAACAAAGGCGATGAAGTGAAAGAGCTTGCCATTACTTTCAACGATATGTTAGACCGTATCGAAACCGCTTTTGAAACACAGAATAATTTTATCAGCAACGCTTCGCACGAACTGCGCACTCCCCTCACTGCCATTATTGGCGAAGCCGATGTGGCTTTATCAAAAATCCGTAAGCCCGAAGAATACATCGAAACCATCAGTATCATTTTAGATGAAGCCGAAAAATTAGACCGAAAAACCAAAGCGTTGCTCTTTTTGGCGCAAACGGGATTTGATGGAAAAATTCAGAAGTTCGATAAAGTGCGCATAGACCAGTTGTTGTGGGACGTGAAAGAAACCATCGAAAAAATAAATTCTAAAAACAAGATTCATATAGATATGAGTCTGTTGCCCGAAAACCCTCTGAAACTCAAAGTAAAAGGCAACGAGCAACTGCTGCATCTGGCTTTTGCAAATATCATTAGTAATGCCTGCAAATATTCCGATTATCAGGTGGTGTATGTTTCTATTGGCGCATCAGACAATCGTATAATTATTGTTATTAAAGACAAAGGCATTGGCATTCCCGACAGGGAAATGAAATACATTTACGATCCTTTTTTCCGCGCATCGAACACTAAAAATTACGAGGGCTATGGTATAGGATTGCCCTTAGCACTTAACATTATACGGATGCATAGTGGCGAATTAAATGTATCATCTATTCAGGGCGAAGGCACTACTGTGCAGATAAATTTACCCATAGGAAATTTTCAGATAGGCTAATGGTTTTCAGAAAGCAGCTACACATTTTTAACACTTTTTTACTGAACAATTTTCATATTTCTCTACATCGAATGAGTGTTTTAATCTCATTCTAATTTCTTTTAAAAAATCTAATTCACTTCTAATTTCTGTCTTAATTGCCTCTAATATAGGGGAAGTAGGTTTGCATTGTTAATCATTCAAATGAAGCACAGACAGCCGAATGCGAATGAGTTTTTCAAAACTAATAAAAACAAAACAATGAGAAAAAAAATCTTAATCCCGACAGATTTCAGCATTGCTTCGCTTAATGTAGTGAAATCATTTTTGAGCAAAGCAGCTTCTAACTGCAAGTATGACATCATACTGCTGCATGGTGTTCACATGAGCGATTCGATTACCGACTTGCTGTTCTTTTCCAAAAGAAATCTTATTGACTCGCTTTCGAGCGCTGAGTTCGATGAGGCTTGCAGTGTGATTAAAAACAAATTCGCTTCGCAAATCAATTCGATTCGCAAAGACATTTTCACCGGAGTGAATCAGGCTGCATTTGAAAATTATGTAGAAGCCCATCAAATAGACGAAGCCTACATTCCCGCTCATTACGAAATGAATTTTTCGAGCAGCAAAAGTTTCGATGTTATTCCTTTCATTAAGAAAAGCGCTGTAAAAACCGATGCCATTGATTGGAACATTGATACCGCTATTCCCGAGAAAGGCAAATTGGCTGAGGTATTCCTGAATTAATTGAGTTTTCAATAACTGAAAAAAACGTATTCCTTATGAGGCTATGGTTGATATATATAAGTGTGCTGGCATTAGGGCTGACAAGTTTTACTGCCATGATAAGCATGGCTCCAAGTCCGGAAAGTGTTATTCTGGGCGATTGGAACGAACTTGCTTGGGAATATGAGCGCGTGAATAAATCTGACGAATATGATATTCCGAAAAACAAAATTATTACTAACGACATTAAAAGTATGATAGGAAAACATTTGGTGATTCACGAAGCCGAAACATGGACATTTCTCCCCAACGGACGACTGAGGCTTTCGGGCAACGGCACAGAAAAAACAGTGAACTGGCGCATCAAAGGGCGTGGCAATATTCTTCAGTTGAAACATGCCGACAATATTATTGAAAACTACAACCTCACAGCTCTAAACGAAGATTCGATGGTGTTGAATTTCGAATCAGACATACAGGCAAGAGGTATTGCAAAGCTGACATTTCAAAAAATAAAAAATTAAACCACCATGCTCAGAAAATTCAGTAACAGCAGAACATTGGAAGATAATATTAAGCTGGGAGTGTTGACCGCACTTTCGGCAGGCATGGTGAACATTGCATCGCTGCTTATATTCTTTGCATTTACTTCAAACGTAACGGGGCACTATGCCATTCTTGCAGCAGAAATTGTAAAGGGAAATTTTTATCAGATAGCCGTAGTCTTGGCGTGGATTTTCCTGTTTTTCTTCGGAAGTTTTATTTCAAATCTCATTGTTATCAATTTCAATAAAAAGAATGCCTACTTTGCGCATTCACTTCCTATTGTTTTGGAAATATTATGCTTGCTGTCGGTGGGCGTTTATGGGCATCTATTTTATCAGGAAACACTTACCGAAACTGAGATTCTTTTGTCGCTCATGCTTTTTGCCATGGGGCTTCAAAATGGTTTAACTGCAAGTATTTCAAATTTCGCTGTGAAAACCACTCACCTTACTGGCGCTACTACCGACCTCGGCATTTTATTTTCGATGTTTACCAAAAAAGAATTTCGAGACAACCCAGAACTGATTGGTAAAGCCAAACTTTTGCTTTCAATAGCAGTGGCATATTTGGTAGGGGCAATATTTGCGGGTTATGCCTACTTCCACATGGAATTCAAGATGTTTTATCTGGTAAGTATGTTTTTGGTTGTGGTGATACTGTATGATTTTTATAAATTAAGACTGACGCGCTATTTGAGCAGAAAAAGCACTAATCCACAATCAATCAGCATGAAAAACGTAACCGACTTGGGACGTATGAGCAAAAAGCAAAATGAAGAAATATCGGTTTATTAAAGAATTCTCAAACTCTTCGTTTCCCAAAAAATTTAATCCTTTCTGAAGTCTAGTCTGCATGTGAGAGCTTCACATGCTTCTATTACAAGTGGTTGTTATTCTGTAAATATTAGGAACAACATTTATTATTCGTTTTTTTTTTGGATTTTGTATTTTTGCGAAAAGCAATCAACGTGAAATCATATATCGCCATCATTACAGCAGTTTTATTGTTGCTTTCAGGAATTGATTCCTTTGCTCAAAAAGTTTTTTCTGTCAATTATGAAAGTCAGGCAAATGTGAAAGTGTTTGTTGTTAAATATGAAAGTCAGGCTGATTTAAAAGTTTTTAAAGTAAAATATGAAAGTCAGGCAGGAGATAATAACGGTAAGTGGTTTTTTACCAACTATGAAAGTCAGGCTAAAAAGAAAATTTTCTTTGTTAATTACGAAAGCCAGGCAGACGTAAAAATATTTTTTGTTGACTACGAAAGTCAGGCAGGATGGCGCAACAATAGCAAAAAACATTTCTTTTATTAATATTCCCCTAAAACTTCCTATTTCTTCAATATTAGTTGAGCTATTTTTCTTTCATGTAACATTTTAGTTTGTATTGCGTAACAAGCAACATAAACTACTATTCATGAGAAACATCCTATTCACTTTTTCAATTTTGTTGCTTACTACAGCTATGTCTCAGGCGCAGCAATTATTTGTTACAACCGAAACAGAAACCGGTAAAACTGAAACCATTGGAGTTTTAATTCCTGAAGGTTGGGTTGGAGATAATACTAGAAACAAAACCTGGAATGCCAAGCATACTTTGGTGAAATCTGACGAGGTGAATGAACCCGGCAATGGCTTCATCATCATTCAAAGCCTTTCAGTTGATGATACTTATCGCACTGCGAAAGATGTGATTGCTTACGAAAAACTTGTAAGAACAACTAAAAATGTAACTCTTGTTGAAACACAAAGAACCATTGCATCGCAAAATGTAGTTGTAGATGTCATTGAAGTGGAAGGAAGTGTAGATGGCGCTCGTCAAAAAATTGTACTAATTCCGGTAGATGATTCGGTGGTAACATTAACATTAATTACTGATAGCCAAGAGTTTTATAAAGACCACGAAGCAAGTCTCGATGAGTTACTTCAGTCTGTAGAGTTTACTTCTAAAGGCATACAAATTATCACTCAAATGGATTTAAAGTAAGCATGAACAAACATACAGCGGCACTCATAATATTCAATACCCATTTTTCATATCCTTCTTTTCTTTTAATATCGGCTCTGGATTTAAAATTCTTGGACTTAAGCCAATATAGCAACTGAGTTGTTGGGCGCTAATAATGCTAAGTTCTTATAGTAACTTCTGTTTTACTGCTCAATTTTTTACATAATTATTGTGTATTGAGACTTTTAATCCTCTCTAATGCTAAATTAACATTGATTCCTCACTCACTGAATAAACCTTAGTTTTACAATTCCTGAAAGGATACTCCGTTTTTGTTCACAATGAAATTGAAGTTGATTTGTTGTTTTGTGTTGTTTGCTTGTTTGAATAGCAAAGCGCAACAGTTTTTGTATCCTGTAGATTCTATTTTTTTGTCGGGGGTTGTTTATGATGGCGATAGTGTAAACACCTTGCCTGGAGCACATTTACTATTCAATCACCAACCTTATTCGGTTACCGATTTCGATGGAAGATTTCTCATTCGCATGTCGCGCACCGACACCCTTACCATTAGCTATCTCGGATTTAAAGAGTTCGATTATGTGTTTCCGGAGAAAACTTTTTTAGATGAATATTTTATAAGAGTTCCACTCAGAAGAGATTCTATTGTGTTGGCAGAGGTTGAAATTTATCCCTGGCCCACCAAAGGTGCATTTAAACAGGCTTTTTTAGAAGCCAAAGAATTAGAGCAAGACAGGCGACCCATTCAAATGGCAGGAGTCAGGCAATATGAAGGTCCTGTGGTGGAACCTAAGGCTACTTTGTTCAACCCTGCAAGTTTGTTGCACAAAGCGCTGAGCAAGAAAGAGCGAAGAAAACGAAAAATTGAGAAAAATCGTAAAACGCTGCAAGACGAATATTTTGAATATCAGCGTTAAGGTTTTGCCATAAGTTCTTAGCCTTTGGCTATAAGGAAATTACTTTTACCGCAAAGAAAATGTATTGAGTAGTGAAGATTAATAGGGAACTAAAGTTTACCGCACAGCGGGTTTGTCAACTGCGGCAATATTCATGTTCCAATCGGTGGCGCTGATAACACGATTTTTTTCGTAAACCACTTCATATTTTATAGTGCCATCGGTATTCAAAATCAACCAAGCGCCTTCGCGAACACCTTCAACAAAATTTCCTATAACCGCTACTTTTCCGTTCGAATCGTAACTCACCCAACTTTTGTCCTTCAAGCCATTTTTCCACGTGCCGGTTTCGGTGAGGTTGCCTTGCACATCATATTTTTTAACTATGGCAGTATTTTTTCCGGTAGGCTGCACCTGCACTTTAATGTTGCCGTTATCAAAGTATTCATTTGAAACCGATGGCTGTGCAAATGTTTCGAGGCTCAATGCTACCACCAACAAGAAGATGAGTTTTTTCATAATCACGATTATTTTTGATAAGGTTATACGTAGTAGTTAACAGTTTGTTAAATTACTTAACACAAAATTAACACAAAAGAAACGTGAAAAGACAGTTTATGTTCTTGTGGAAATAAAAATTAACATAGGTAATCACTAAAAGTAATTGTTTTATATGGCTTTCAGCCTCTTGCTCCGGCATTTTTAAAACAAATCAGGACAGTTAACATTGGCTTAACATTGGTTTTCTAGAAGGAACCGTATGTTTTCAATCAAAAATTAAAATAACAGGGGTATTATTTGTAGCATTGCTGTGATATTTTGATTCATTAAACTTTTCAAAACTGAAAAATGAGAGCAGTATTCAAATTGTCCGGCTTCATGGTTTTGTTGTTTTCTATTGTTTTACAGTATGCCTGCAATAAACAATCGAATCAAAAACAATTGCGCGATTCCTATTGGGAAGCCGAATATATTATTGAACAGGGTGGTGCGCCTCAATTTGCTACCGTAAGTTATAAGTTGAGTTTCGAAAAAAATGATTTTTCCATACAATTAGATATCAACTCTTGCGGGGGCGAATACCGTATCATGAAAAATGAACAGATAAATTTCGCTCCCATTAATTGCACCGAAGCCTGTTGCGACAGTCCTTTTGCTTTAAAGCTGCTCGATATTATGCAGAAAGCAACGCATTACGATTTAGGAGAAGAGCACCTGATAATTAAATATGAAGATGTATTAGCACGGTTTAAAAAAACTCCGGTTTAATGCGAATGATTTTTCAAAAAACAGACCTCTTTCATCATTCATACAAATTGTCCCTCTCGTGGAGAGGGATAAAGGGAGAGGAAGTAAATAAGTTGAATGATGAAAGATATCTGATATTTTACCATCATCAAATCTGTTGCAACTCCCTGAAATGAAAAGTATGTTCAAAAAAGTTCTTTTTTATTTTTTATCCTTTGTGCTGTTGTTGTGCATTATTGAGGTGTTGTTGGGCTTATCATTCATGTATAAAGACCGCAATATCGAGCCTGAAAATGTAAAAGATTTTCCTTACCTCTATTTTTTATTCGACCATACTAAAGGAGCGTATAACGAGCACGGGTTTAAAACCTCATACACTATTGAGAAACCTGTTGATGTTTACAGAATTATACTCACCGGTGGGAGTGTGGCAAGAGGCAAAGAGCCGGAAAAAAGTATTGCGGCATTTTTAGAGCGCGAGTTGCAATTAAATTTTCCCGGTAAAAAAATTCAGGTAATCAATGCCGGTGTTTCGGCTTATGGAGTGCAGCAGGAATTTCTGCTCCTACAGATGATATTGCAATTTTACAAGCCCGATATGATGGTGAGCCTTGATGGGTACAACGATATGCTCACTTTTAAACTCAATCGTTTTTATGATTCTGGATATGCTTTGCCTCCCCACCATTGGAAAGACTTTCGCATTATCAGAGATAAAACATTTCAGAACAAATGGTATGGCAGATTTGCTTTGCCTTTCAAAAACATTAACCGCACCAAAGATTATTTTATCAGAACCGCAATGGAGAAAAAATATGATTGGAATTTCGTAACCGATTCGGTAGCAGCTTCACATGCGTTGGCATACAACCATGTTGTTCAAGACCATTTCGATTTCTGCAAATCGAAGTCGGTGGTTTATGTAAATTTTTTACAGCCCATCAAATTTTACAATGCCGATGCAAGGGCGCTTACTCCCGAAAAAGCAGCGTTGCTGAAAATATATCATCAATTTGAAAGCTACTATTCCGGTAATCATACTAACTACAGTTTAGCAGGCTTGCTCAACCATCATAAAAATTTGTTTACAGACGATTGCCATGTTACTGCCGAAGGAAACGAAAAGATAGCTCAGGCAATGGCAGATGTTTTGAAGGAAAAAATTAAAAATACAGATACGCAGTCTGAAGGAGAGTTAATTCAATAAGCTATATTCAAATCAATTGGAAAACAAATAGCCGTCTGCTTTAGCTGACGGGAATGCAATATCAATTCCCTTCCGTTTTTTTCTTCGGAATTCCAATAATGACTTTATTGACATTGGCTCCCGAAAAGTAAACTTCCACTTCGCAGCCGCTATCTTTAAACAGCATCATGTTGCCATCGCCTCCGGTAGGGGCGCCTGCTTTTTCCTGCACTATTGCTTTGGTATCGGTGAATTTCAGATTGTATGGAAGTTTGCCCGTAAACTTTTCGAAGTTGGCAGCTTTTTGTTCTACCGATTGACCGCCCGAATAGAAAATGATTCTGTCTATATGTTTCATGTCGTTGATATGAAACTCCACTCCGTCATGAATATAAACGATGTGTTTTCTGTCGCGGTATACGCCCCGCTCATCGAGCGTTTCCGTAAATCTTTCCACTTCTTTATTAAAAAAGTTTTTCTTTATCATCATAAAATAATCATCGCTTCTGATAACGCTTTCAGAACCTCCTCCACCTTCTTTATCTTCCGCTTCTTCGGCAGCACCCCGGGCTAATATAAGCGAAACCATAGCTAATTTTCCTTTTACAAAATCGAGTTTTATTTCCACTGCATCCATATCGCCATGAGGAAATTTCTTGCTCATTTCATAGCGGTTTGCTTTGTCGCCATCTTCTTCAAATCCTTCTCCCAAAATAGATTTACATTTAAAAATAGTTTGCGAAAAATCTAAGCCTTTAGGCATGGCACCTGCAAATGGGGTTACATTAGTGAAATAAGGATTATTGCTGTTGTAAAGTACAATGCGCACCAACACATTATTATCGAACGAAAGCGTGTAGCCGTTTTTCTGAACGTTTTTGTCTAAATATTTTTCCATTTGTGCCACCTTGTCGTTGGCATTTCTCAAGCCCAAAATTTTTAATAGTTCATCGCCTTCTACAGGCACCTGCGCCAACGAAACGATTCCCTGAACAATAATAAATGCTAACAAAAAAGACCTGATAATCATAGCATGAAATTAGTTCATTATTTTTATTCCGCTTCAGCAATTCAAAAAGCCCGCTCATGAAACGTAAAATACTCTTCATTTCTTTTTCTTTCGTAATGCTTATTCCGGCAGCATTGATTTTTCGTCCTTCGCTCATCGTACACAAAGAACAGGTAAGGGCTAAATATGAATTGCCCGACTCGAAATATATGCAATGGAAAGGGGCAGCCATTCATTATGTAGATGAAGGCGAGGGCTTTCCGCTTTTAATGATTCACGGATATGGCGGTTCTCACAGAAATTTCAGTAAAATAGCTGCTTTGCTGAAAGACCACTTTCGGGTTATTCGTCTCGATTTGCCGGGCTTCGGAATGTCAGATTTTCCAGAGTCGGAAAAAGATGCCGAAGACATGATTGGTTTATACCGAAATTTCATGTCGCATTTTTTAATTGAACTGCAATTAGATTCGTTGCATATTATGGGTAATTCTTTGGGCGGCTGGATGGCGTGGGAAACGGCTGTAGCGCATCCCGACAAAGTGAAAAAACTGGTACTCATGTGCAGTGCCGGATACGAGATGGAAAAGGTAGCCAACAATGCCGCATTTTTAATTCGCTTAGGCTTCACCAAATATTTTTTTGAAAAAGGTATTCCCATGATGATGTCGCGCAGCAATGCCGATAAAATATGGTTCGATGCGAGCAAAGCCAATCCCGATGAAATTGTTGCCAACAATGCCTTTTGGAACCGCGAGGGCAACATTCCTGCGGCTTTTCAATTGGCAGGTTCCGGGCAATTGCCCGATACTTCTTTGATTACCAAAATCGTCTGCCCTGTAATGATAGTTTGGGGAAAAGAAGATGAAATAATTTCTGTTGCACACGCATACAAGTTTGAGCGCGATATTTCCAACCATAAATTATTCATTTACGACTCCTGCGGGCACGTGCCTATGTTAGAAAAACCCGAACGCCTCAAGGCAGATTTTCTGGCATTTATAGAAGAAGATTTTTGATTGTTTATAGCGAGAAAAATTCATGACATTTAAGCAAGAAGCAAAGCTGTTGTACCATTGTAAAAATATACTTGCAGATTTTAGTTTCTTAAAAAAATAGTATGTTTTATTGAATTCTTAATTTCTTATTCATGGGGGTACGCAAAAGCCTGCTTTTGGTAAATTTGGCAATTGAAGTCTAAAAAACAAAAAAAATTTGGTTTTTTAAATTTAATATTGCTACATTTAAGGTGCATTTTAAAAATCAAAAATCTAAATTATGAAACGATTTTTACTCTCCACTCTATTTATCGCATTCTTTTTTATTGGCTCAAAGGCTCAGGATTTCAATAGGGCTTTGTCAGGTTCATGGGTAGTTGATGAGGTTCGTGTTACCTTGAGTTCTGAAGGAAGCAAAGAAGCAGATTCTTATAAGGGTTTTTGGACTCCTGTTAAAGAAATCAATAAGCCTGTTGAAATTGATAAAGAAGGAAACATTACATTTTTTTATTTTGGGGAATCTGAAGAAGGCCAAGACAGAAACATAGTTCAAGCTAAAGGGCGCATTGAAACAATCGGAAATAATTTGAAAATGTTTTTCTACGGGGGCAATGCTACTGCTACAGAAGAAAAAGGCAAGACTGTTTCAAATAAAAACCCGGTTTCTTATACCAGATACTCGTATGTGATTTCAGGTAAACAACTCATAATAACTTACGAAGACCCCATGATGAAAGAAATTTGCGCATTCACCAAAAAATAATTTAAGATGAAAAAAATCTACTCCATACTTCTTTTCTCTTTACTGGCAACATTTTGTGCGAATGCGCAAAATGTACGGTTGTTTGTAGAAATCATTACGCTTGAACGCACCAATTATGGTGATGATTTTTTTGGGGGCGATCCTGACCCTACCTGGAAAATAACCGGTGCGCACAACGGAACGGGCGGAGGAACTTCCGGTTGGTGTTGGCACTTTGGCAACATGAGCGGCACCACATGGGATTTAGTCCCAAGCTTCAATCAATACATAATTCAGAATGCCAATACCAATGCCACGCAGTTCTCCATGATTTTCGAGGGGTTTGAAAAAAACTGCGCCAACAATGTGTGTAATTATTCCACCGGAGGTTTGGCATGTGCATTCGGTCTTCGACCTGATAGGCACAGATGCAGGGAAACTTATAATGTAAACTTCAGAGATTTTGCATCCTGTCAATGGCATACGGCATTATCTCCGTGGTGTGGTAGGTATCGTTTTGAGTACAGGTTTTATTGGGATTATGTGGCTCCACCTTTAGTAACGCCTACAGTTTCTCCAAGCAATCAAGTCATTTGCATGTCTAATGCTTCTACCACATTAACCGTAAGCACCGATATATCTTACCGTTTTTATCAGTGGCAGGTTTCAAATAACACCGAATGTCCCGGTGCAGGTTGGACCAACATATCAGGAGCTACAAACAGTACTTATACTCCTCCGGTTACAGCAGGAACACGTCTTTACAGAGTTTTAATAACTTCTAATTGTAATGCAAATTTTGCATCCAATACTGTAGCTTCCAACTGTGTAAGAGTAACCTATCATCCTACCGATAACCCGCCAGATATTCAGTCTTACGCATGTACCAATGCTGTTTTGCCGGGATCAGTACTCAATTTTAGTCCTCTGATGCCTCCGGCTGTTGGTGCGGTAGCTAACGTGAACGGATACTCCTGGGAAATACGCGATGCATCGAATAATGTTGTGGCTACCGGTTCGGGAGCCAACTTTACATGGACTGCACCTCTTTCGGGGGGCACTTTTACTGTAAGGTTAACTTATTTGGATAATTGTTCTCAAAGTGATGCTTTTTCCATTTGTAATGTTGTTATAGGTGCGCCCGATTGTGATTTTGTTTATGTTGCTCCTTCGGGTAGTGATGGTTCCGGATGTGGTGGGCCTGACAGCCCTTGCCGAACCTTAACCGGTACAGATGGAGCCATGAGCAAAAATAAAAGTTATATTAAAGTTGCAACAGGTACTTATAGTGAGCCGAATCCTCTGTTCATCACTAGTGGTTTAGTAATTGATGGTGGATATGTTATTTCTAATGGTTTATGGAAAAAATCAACAGCCTCATCTTCTATACTTATAATGAGCGGTGAACAAACCGTTACCAATGTTTCTTCTCACCGGGTGGGCATGGTTTCTAATGGAGCGTCCAACTGGGTTATTAAAGACCTTACCATTACCACTACCAATATTACCGGTAACTATCAAAACAGAGGTAAGTCTAATTACGGCTTGCTGATTACCGGTGGCTCTGCCAATTACAGTATTATTCGTTGTAAAATAAACTCAGGCTCTGCCGGAGTTGGGGCTAATGGTGGCACTGGCGCCAATGGCGGTAATGGTGGCACTGGTGGTAACGGCAATCAGGGAAGTTCTTGTAATAACAGTGACTATATTTATGGTGCCGGTGGAGGAGCCGGAGGCACCAGTGCCTTTGGTGGTAATGGAGGTAGTGGTGGTGTCGGAGCTGATGCCTCGGCTGTTGGAAGATGGAGTAGCGGATGTTCCGGGAATGCCGGAATCAATACTTCTGTTCTAGCCGGAGCCGGAGGCACATCTTCTCATACTTGTAATTCTGAAATTGGAAGACATGGCTGTGGCAGTTGTTCCAGAACCAATGGTGTTTGGGGCAATGATAATGCAGGAACCGGAAATGTCGGGTCTCCTAATGGCGGCACCGCAGGAGCATCTCACAACTTAAATAACACCTATTATATACCCAGCGGGCAAGGCGCACAGGGCGGGCATGGTTCGGGTGGCGGTGGAGGATCCGGGGGGGGCAGCAGTTCCGGGCAAAGAGCTTGTACTGGTGGATGTAGTTGGACTTGTGTTGCTGGTTTCTGTTTTAACAACACCGGTAATAGCGGTGGTGGTGGAGGCGGTGGTGGTGCCGGTGGTCAGGGCGGCTTTGGCGGCTGGGGCGGTGGCGGCACATTTGCCATTTTCAGAAACGCTTCCAATTCGGGTGCGGTGTTCAATAATGTATTTCTTACTGCCGGTAATCCGGGTAATGGCGGTGCCGGTGGTAATGGCGGTGCCGGTGGTCAGGGTGGCAGCGGTGGCAGCGGCAATGGCTATTGTTCTGACAATAGGGCTACCAGTGCCGGTGGCAGAAACGGACGTGCCGGTGGTGCCGGTGGTGCCGGACAGACCGGTGCATCTGGGGCTCGAGGACTTATGGTAACCGATGGATTAATTAATAATGCTCCAACATTAAACTTTGGAACCATCACAGCCAGTTCTGTATGGGACAATAATCATGACACGAAATATGCTGCGTTGCATGATGCTCCGGCAGGCTTTGCCAACTGGTCGGCAGGTAGTAATGATGTAAATCAGTGGATTGAAATTAATTTTGGCGCAACCATTTCCGTAAGAAATGTGGCTACACAGGGCAGACATAACTCAGATCAATGGGTAACCCAGTACATTTTAGAATATTTCAATTTAGGAATAAACAATTGGCAGGCTATAGGCACCTATTCCGGAAATTCTGATAGGAACACCGTTGTTATACACGATATAACTCCTGTAACCACCAACAGAATCAGGTTCAGACCTACTGCATGGAGCACTCATATCTCTATGCGGGTGGGTTATAATTATAATTTGATAGATGCTCATTACAATAGTGGGAAGTTTTGTGCCAACTCCGAGTTTGAATTGTCCAAAGCTTCCGGTTCAGGTACTTGGGTATTACCTTCTGGCTTATCATTGGTGAACAATGCTAATAGTAGTTCATCTTCATATTCACTTACCGACAATGTAATTAAAGTAACTTCCGGCAATGTTGCTGCCGGATATACTATTGGTAACAATGCCAATTCTTTCAGTAATTATGTAAGATTCATTGAAACCAATGCTGATAATCGTTCTCTTCCCGTAATTAATATTAATGGTGTTGCTGCACCTCTTAACATTTGTGACGATGGTAATGTGGAGCTTACTGCAACCAATAGCTGGGGGAATGAGCGGCAATACGAATGGTTATTGTATCAAAATGCATTGCCTTCAGATACACTATGGCGCTCTACAGACCCAACTACCTCCTTTAATGCACAACAAATACCCCTTAATCAAGGCCAATATATTGTCAGGTATCGGGTGTTTGAAGAATGTTGCGGATGGTCGAGACCGGTGTACCAAACTATTAATGTTGCTGAAGACCCAACTGCTCCAGACGCTTTGGTGAAAACAACGGCTTCTGATGTTGAAGAGGTTTGCACCGGTGCCACCGGACTTTCGGTAGAGCCTGCCACAGGCAGTACCGGGGGTGCAGGTACCTGTTGGTATGAATACAGTTATGAAAATACCGATGGTAACGGATTTTCAGCCTGGTCTCAAATTATTCCGGTGGTTACGGTTCATACGCAACCAGGTATTGTTACTATTAAAGCAAGACGCGTTTGTGATGGCGATGGGTGCAATGTTTCGCCCGAGGTATCTACCAGTTGGATAGTAAGAGAACAGCCAAATGCAGGTACTGTAACTATGTTGAACTTTGACGGAACTGAATTTTTGCTCTGCGATTTGTCAGAGGCTTTTGTAAATGTTGTGAATGGCTTTGGTGGGGTTGACGGACGCGACTCCATAATGTATTATGATGCATATAACCAAGTATGGATAACATTGCCCGATCCATTTATTCCCGCTTTGCCATGTTCTACTGTTAATGGAGTAAAATATTGCGATGCAACAGTAGTTCAATATTACTTTAGAACACAAAGGCTTTCTGATGGCTTAGGATGTGTTACTTCAAATTGGGATTGTCTGCTTTATCAAGACTGCACGCACTTATTTACCCTTACAGAGGGACCCTCAGTGCCTAATATTATTAAAGAAGATGACCCTGAAGATGAATTATGTGTTTACACAGAACCCTGCCAGGATCCACTTGACTTTAACGCAACAAATCCATGCCCGCTATTAAATATAGTTAATCCTAATAATTCACTTGCTTCCGGTTTTTATGATGCCGGTGATATTTCATGTGTTCCCTTAGAATATACTTCAAATTACGTAACTGCTTATTATTTCGATGATGTATCGGGCTTTAACTTACCTTATGGAATTTGGAACCCTGCTGCTTTACCCGGTTGGATAGAAATTGCTGATACACTTGGATGGATTAGTGACCCCAATGAGCAGGGTATAAACGGCTCCTTATTTACTTTTCCCATAAACGGAACCGGAAGCAATATTGTTTTTATCTGTGATACCTTTTGTCTTGATATCTTTAATGATACTGTTGCATGCTCTCAAGCTGATATAGACAATGGAGATTATTATTTAGTTTGTGTTGAGGATTCCTCCGGCTGTGATGTTGTTTGCAGTACGATGCCATGTACACCTCTGGCTATAACTTTAGAGTTTTATGAAATTGTTTGTCCTATAATAATACTCTGCGATACTGTATGTTATTCTAATATTATGGATCCTTTTAATTCAATAGCTACTTGTACGCAACAGCTTATTGATGATGGCCAATATTGGTTGGAAGACTGCACATCAGACGGATGTGATATAGTATGTGATGATTTCCCTTGCGATCAAACTCAGATAGAATTTGAATTTTATCAGATTGTTTGTCCGCCTTTAGTCATTGAATGTGCTGATACGGTATGTTTTTCTGATTTTCTTGATCCTGCTGGTACTGTAGTTACTTGTACGCAACAGCTTATTGACGATGGCCAATATTGGCTGGAAAACTGCATATCTGATAGTTGTGACGTTCAGTGTGATTTTCCGCCTTGCGATCAATTTCAAATCATGGATGGTTTTTATCAATTAGTGAATTGTCCCACTGGTGGTGGTGGAGTGGATGGCGATTTTGTTCAGGGATTGGCAATTGTTCCCCTCGATACGGGTATAGTTTCCATAAATGTTAGGGGTAATTGTCCCGATCAGTCTCCCGATTGTCCGGTTTCTCCATTGGCAAGCGTTGTTTGGGCTATCAAAGCACAGCCGGCTCCGCAAGATATTGTGCCTATACCCGATATTACTAACGAACTTTGCACAAGTAACTCATCTTCCGCAACTTTTGTTGGCGGCTCAGGTGGCGCATTGACAATAATTGATCATTATTTTTATTCTATAAATGGGGGCGATAGTTTTTATGTTTATGTTCCGGGCACACCTTTAGATTTAACTCAAGCTCAAATTGGAACCGACAAAGTTATTATAGGAACTTACAGAAGTGCCAATGGCCGTTTTTGTATTGATTCTGATACTAATTTTGTTAAGTGGACTGTTATTGCAGATCCTACTCCTGCAGTGCTTTCGTTCAATACACCTCCAAACTCAAATATTTGCCAAGGCGGTACCATTACAGCTTCTATCAATACCAATGCTATAGCTACCGGAAGTACTTGTAGCGAGTATTATGAATACAGCACAGATGGGGGCAACACGTGGAGTGTATATACTTTGAATACGCCTGTTGCAGCAGTTGTTTCGGGAAGCGGAACACTTCAAATTAAATCCGGCATTCTTTGTTCTCAATGTCCTGAAGAAACTATCTACGAGTGGAATGTTGTTGAGGCGCCAGTTATTGATGAGCAGCCTTTAGACACAATTATTTGCGTGAATTCTTCTGTAACTCTTGAAGTGCAGGCATCGGGAGGCTCCGGAACATTTACATACGAATGGGAAGAATCAGTTGCAGGATGTTCCGGTCCATGGACACCTGTTTCCGGAGGTACAAATTCAACGCTGACAGTTTCTAACCTTACTACCACAAAATTCTTCCGTGTTACGGCAGACCAGATAGGTTCCGGCTGTCCTGAGTTGGTTTCAAACTGTGTTGAAGTTACTCTGAATGCGTTCCCATCATTTACTGATTGGACGGGTGGTGCAGGAAATAATAATTGGTTCATTAATAGCAACTGGACTAATTGTGTTCCGGCAATTAATACTATTACCACAATTCCGGGAAATATAATAACTCAACCTGTAATCGTGATTGATAATACAGTTAGCTCGCCTTACAATCTTTATCATAATTTTTACGACTATAACAATTCAAGCACCATTAATGCCGATGCTGTTAGTCGTAAAATATTACTTGATAATGGTGGAACCATTGAAATCAATACAGGAACCAAACTTAGAGTTAATCCTTAAGTTTGGTTAAGCCATAATTTATTTATTTTAAAAACCGCTGCGTTTTAAAGCAGCGGTTTTTTGTTTTTTAGCAAAAAGATTAGGCAAATCAGAGAATTAAATGGTGTTTATCTTTGAACCCGGATTATTCATTTTAATTTTCAAATGAATAAACGATGTAAGAAAATCATCTCTTTTGTTTTTTGTTGTATTTCACCCAAAAAGTGATTTTCTAAATTGGAACGAAATCTAACTAATAAAGATAGTTTCGGTCATTTTTCGGGTCAATTCCATTTTTTGTGGAGTAACAGATAAAAGATTAGATTTCGGGT
>CAZFFP010000032.1:21398-39415 GCA_964518215.1 uncultured Chitinophagaceae bacterium | reverse complement strand
TCGAACCTAGACTCTTCTGGACCAAAACCAGACGTGTTGCCAGTTACACCATCGGACAGTGCAATTTCAGCCACAAAAATAAGCAAAGATTCGTTTTGGTTCCAAAACAATAATATTTTTTGCCTCTATACCGGCATTCAAATGGCTATATTTTTTCGTTTTCAGTATTATTTGGTTGTTTTGTATCTATATTTCCCGAATCGTATGAGGCTGTTTTTGCTATTATTTTCAATTGTTTTCGTTTTGTTTTCCTGCAAAGAGGAGCGCGCCAAAGGTTCTTTTTCCAACAAAGAGCTTGGCTGGTTAGTGTATGCCGAAAATGATTCCATCCTTTTCCGCAACGAAGCGGGCAAAACCGAAACCGTGCATGTGATTCATCGTACCGAATTGGAGCAAATCAAACAGTATTTTCCAATAGAGGCCGAAGTTATTTTGTCTGATATAGACAGCGTGAAGAGTTTCAGAATTTATCTGTTGAAAGACAAAAATGCTTTTAAAAGATATTTGCGTATTGGCGAAGTGTATCGTCCGCTCGACCTCATTAAGCCTGTTTCTGAAATAGAAATTAACGGAACGGTTTATAAAAATGTGTTTGAACTCGTGGAAGATACTTTAAAGCAAAAACCCAATATCTGGCGGGCATTATACAATAAAGATTATGGCATCATTCAATACACCAATCTTCGCAATCAAACATTCACCATGGTGGCTACTAAGGAATGAACAAAAAGCTATTAATCACGGGCGGTGCCGGTTTTGTCGGTTATAATTTTCTGAAATTGAATTTGAGCGGGTGGAATGTTTTTGCAACCGTTCATCAAAAGAAACCCGAAACGTCTTTTGTTAACTGTTTGCCTAGCGACATCGCTCATGAAGCCTCGCTTAAAAAACTTTTTGATGACTTGCGCCCCGATGCGGTTGTTCATTTGGCGGCTTTGTCCGATGCTAATTATTGCCAACAAAATCAGGAAGTATCGCGCGCTGTTAATGTAGCGTCAGGCGTTCAATTGGCAAGTCTTTGCGCTCATCATCAAATACCTTTTCTGTTCGCATCAACCGATTTGGTTTTTGACGGAACTCAAGGAAACTATTCAGAAACCGATGCTATGAATCCTTTGAATGTTTACGGCAAACAAAAAACCGATGCTGAAAAAGAAATACTTTCCATTCATCCTCACGCTTGCGTGTTGCGGCTGCCTTTGATGTTTGGCGATGGTGGCATACAAGCCCAAAGTTTTATTCAGCCTTTTATTGCTCAACTGAAAAATGGCGCTACTCTGCATTTGTTTACCGATGAGTATCGGTCGGTGGCAGGAGGCTATTCTGTTTCAAAAGGAATTTTGTTGGCGCTCCACAATAACTGGAAAGGAATTTATCATTTGGGCGGAAAAGAAAAAATTTCGCGATATGCTTTCGGCATAATGCTCTGTGAGGTATTCGGATTCGATGCTTCATTAATTATCCCCACACTTCAAAAAGATGTGGCAATGCCTGCCCCGCGCCCTTCAGATGTATCCTTAAATTCTTCAAAAGCCTTTGCCGCGGGCTATGAGCCTATGCTTGTAAAAGAAGAGTTGTTCCAAATTTTCAGAAAATAGTTTAGCACGTTTCTATTTTTTTATCAATAGAAAAATTTGTGCCCCGCCCAAAACAATTTATAAAATCGAATATGTGAGGTATTTTTAAGCAAACACTTAATTAATTAATGTAAAAGTAAAAAAAGATGGTTTTTTATGAACTATGTGTTATTAAATAGCATATTTTTGCGCAAAAAATATACTTTTATTGGAAATAAAAACGAATTTTGAGCATCGTTATCTGAAAAAACAACAGATAGAGATAATTATAAACTAATAACCTTAAACAATTACCATGAAAAAAATCGAAGCCATCATCCGAACCTCAAAATTGGAGGAGGTACGGGAAGAATTAGCAAAAATTAATGTCAACTTCTTCACCTTCTTTGAAGTGCAGGGGTTTGGCAAGCAAAAAGGAGCGGAAGTTCATTATCGGGGTGCGGTATATGATATGGCTTCTATTCCCAGAACGGTAATTGAGATTATAGTTACTGAAGAAAAAATTGATGAGGTTATTGAGTGTATTCTGAGCTCTGCCCGTACAGGGGAAATTGGAGATGGAAAAATATTTGTCACATCAGTGGAGCGAGTCATCAATATAAGAGAAGGAGAAGAAGGTCGGTCCGCCCTATAGTAATATTTTTTGAACCAACATTTTAATAACAAAATAATTAAACAACTACATGGAAACAGTAAGTTTTACAGTGAATAACCTTTGGATAATGATAGCAGCAGTTTTAGTATTTGCTATGCATTTGGGGTTTGCTTCGCTTGAGGCGGGGCTAACTCGTTCTAAAAATACCGTCAATATTATTTTCAAAAATGTAATGATTATATCTATAGGTCTGCTGACATATGCGCTTGTAGGATTTAATCTGATGTATCCGGGAGAAGAATTTGCAGGAAAATTCTTTGGGTTTGCCGGTTTTGGAATAACGCCCCCTGCCGGTGGAATGACTTCAGAATATTCTGAGGGATACACTTACTGGACAGATTTTATTTTTCAGGCAATGTTTGCCGCCACAGCCGCCACCATCATTTCGGGTGCTGTAGCCGAGCGAATAAAACTATTCAGTTTCCTTACTTTTTCAATCATTTATGTTTCTGTATGTTATCCTATTGTAGGCATGTGGAAGTGGGGTGGCGGATTTCTTGATAGCCTGTCAACTCCTTTTTATGATTTTGCCGGCTCTACTATTGTTCATTCTGTTGGTGGTTGGGGGGCACTTGCCGGAGCCATAATTCTGGGACCAAGAATCGGAAAATTCATTGATGGAAAAATCCTTCCTATTCCCGGACATAACTTGCCACTTGCAGTTATTGGGGTATTCATATTATGGTTGGGTTGGTATGGATTCAATGGTGGCTCCGTGCTAAATGCAGATGCAGAGAGTGTTTCCTTAGTATTTGTTACTACTTCATTAGCTGCTGCATCCGGTGCTATTGGCGCTTTCATATTGTCATTCATTATGTTCCGTTCGCATGACCTTACTATGGTGCTCAACGGAATACTTGGCGGGTTAGTTGGAATAACTGCAGGCGCAGACTTAATGAGCCCTGCCTCGGCAGTAATTATCGGATTTATAGCAGGTGCACTTGTTGTTCTGGCGGTGGTATTTTTCGACAGAGTAGTCAAAGTAGATGACCCGGTAGGTGCTATTTCTGTTCATCTTGTTTGCGGTATATGGGGAACGTTAGCGGTTGGATTGTTTGGGGCTAACGCAGGCATGTCACAGTTGTTGAGTCAATTGATAGGAATTGCTTTGGTGGGAGTCTTTTGTTTTTCTTTTTCCGGAATACTCTTTTTAATCATTAAAAAATTAATGGGCATACGTGTTCCTGAAGCGGAAGAAATTGAGGGGCTAGACATTACCGAACACGGTATGCGTGCATACCCGGATTTTAGTATTAAATAATTAAAACAATTACTCTTAAAGCCTGAGTAGTATTGATAATACGACTCAGGCGAAATGAGGGAATTCTTTTTTTAAAAAATGATGCTAAACGTTTAACAATAAAAACAACAAAACATTGAATACTTTTTTTAACCCCTAAAACCAATTTTAAAAAAATGATGAAAAAAACCAGTTTCTTCAAAAGCTCACAACCAACCAAAACCATTATTTCATTACTACTGATGTGCCTGTCAATGCAGCCGCTATTGGCTCAATCTACCGAAGAAGAAGAGGAAGAAAAGCTGAGCGTAACGCTCACACTCACTGCTGACCAGTTTTTTGGTTTTGCACCTATGGCAGCCGGCTCTTATAAGCTGAGCAACAAGCTCGATTTTACTTTTTACGGAATTTACTGGTTAGCCGGCACGGGCGCGGCTTGGGGCAACTGGACCGAGTTTGGTGTTGGTGTGAATTACACTCCAATAGAGGGCTTAGGCATCAATCCTCAAGTGGGCATTTTGAGCGGCAACCTGCTTTCGAGCTACACCGAAGGTCCTGCTATTTTTGGCGATGGCATAGTGCCCAACCTCACCGTGAATCTCGACAAGAAGAAAGTGGAAGGGCAATTGTATTTCGGTTATTATCTTCCTTTGAGAACTAAATTCGGAAGCACAAGCGCCAGCTATATTCACTATTGGGCAAATGCAGGGTATCAGTTACATAAATTCTTTTCGGTGGGTGCCCATTGGGAACATTTGAGAGGCGGCTCTAAAGGCAATGAAGACGATGTATATCAGTGGATAGGACCCTACATTCAGTTTTCGGCTCTGAAAGGACATTTGTTCAGCCGCTTTTCTGCAGGACCAGATGTGTTAAAAGGCAACGATTCGTTTTACAAACTCACTTTCGGGTATAATTTTTAATCCATTCAACGCCTGTAATAAATCATTAACAATTGTTGGCAGTGACTCTAATTAATATATACCGGTTTGCTTGCCCCGCGAATTAAATGTATTTTTGCACCCACATCGCGGGGTGGAGCAGATGGTAGCTCGTTGGGCTCATAACCCAAAGGTCGCAAGTTCGAGTCTTGCCCCCGCTACTTCTAAAACCCTTGTCAGCATTAGCTTTCAAGGGTTTATTTTTTTGTTTAATATCTAATTTTTGGCTCCGGTTTAAACATGGTTTAAACATTTTTTCCCCCTCCCCGATTATTTTCACTTCTAAAAAGGTGGTTTGAAAAGGATCTTTTCCTTTTTTAAAGTCAAAAAAGTAGCTTTAGAAAAAGTTATTTTATGAAAAATAATGCGGAAGAAAAACGGATTCAGGAGCTTGCTAAACATTATCTGAAGATTCCAAAAGAATTCAGACTGCTGAATAAGGACGGGTATGCGGAAATACCGGCTGTTCCGTCCCTGTTCTATATCAATGAGCTGACCGACTGGCTGATCTTTGGTCCGGAGTTCGCTGGAAGGAATTCGGTTATCAAACGGGATAAAGATTTAGTTATGGAATCTGTTACATATCGCCCTGTGAATACTGTGAAACTGGATTTTTCTTTAAATGAGCGACCTCCTGGTGTATACCCTGTGAAGAAAAACAATATTGAACACATCGCTCTGTTTGTTCCGCTCACATTCGAGGACTTAAGCAATGGGTTTTTTCCGGTCGATGTTATCAATCAAAAATCTTTCAGTCATTATAAGTTTCTCACTATTCTTTTAAGCGAAGCTTATAATAACCACAACTTATTTATGAATTGTCTGGCTGAAAAAATGAAAATGCCCCTGAGAGAAGATTTCTTTTTCCAAGATGCAATTTACTGTCTCCGTAAAACACAAATGGCCCTGCTGGATATCGAAGAAAAGGGGAATTACAACATCATACCCATGTTATATGGATTAAGAGACCACGGATTTCTGATGTGCTGGAATCCGGGTGAAATTGAAAAATATGAAGTGGCGGAATGGGGACTGTTATATTCCTATGGGTTTTCTCAAAACACTTCTCAGGCATTTTTGATGCATCTGAAAAAATATATCAGCAACCTCATAAACCGTTATGAACAGCTGATGATGAAGCAATCCTTACCAACAAACGAGAACTATAAAACTTCTATCAGCAAAGGGCTTCCTTTAAAACAACAAAACAGTACTAAAGAAAGAGTAAAAGCTATTTTGGAACTTTTAAGGCTGAATGAGAACGATGAAGATGAAGATTCTGAAATGCGGGGTAATCAAAAAAGCAAGCTTAATTCTTTGCAATTTAGATTAATGCTTAAATGTTTGGAAAAAACCGGAGTAATAAATAAGCAAACCAAAAAACATGAATTAGGAATCGCTTATTCGATATTATCCGGGTACACGTTCTCTTATTTTGATAAATACTATCAAACCACCAATATTACCGATATCGGGGAACTGAAAAAATTCATGAAGTCGTTTGACAAAAAACAAACAGATCTGGAAATAAAGGAGCTGAAATCATTGATTACAGAAGATTTACTCAGAGAACTGGATGTAATTCATAGTTTGGTCAAATAAAAACAGGGTCGGATTCCGACCCTGTTTCTTCTAATATGCTTTTATAGCGGATAAATAATCGTTCTCTTCGAATTGTAAATTTTTATTCGATATGAAAGGTGAATTTATTATGATCGACTCTGAAGCGTACCTGCGGCTTAAAAATGATCTAACAGATACGTTGATGGGCGCGCTTAAGCAAGAGCTCCAAAACCTGAAAAATCAATCTGATTCGAAAGAGTGGATATCGAGTGAAGAGGCCAGGCAATTACTAAATGTCGGGAAAACCAAATTTAAAGAACTTAAAGCTGCAGGTGCTTTTACGATATCACAAGAAAGCCGAAAGCTGCTAATCAGTCGAAAAAGTATACTGAAGCACATAGAAAAAAACATAAAAAAATAAATGGGATGAAATACAATAAAACAATTGCAGGAAAATTTTCAGTGGAAATAGAAGAGCTCCTTGAATTAGTCTGTGATAACAAAAACTCTCCTGTCGGGCGATACATCAGGAAGGCCGTAACAAAAGAGCTAAAAGCTGACGCAGAATTACTATTAAAGGAGTTAAACGATTATCTGACAAAATTTCCGGATGATTTAGAAGCTAATAATGAAAGGAGGAAGCTTCGGATCAAGATGGTTAATGTTACAGGCAGTGAAATTTCTCGCAGAAAGGCCAAAAAAAATATAATTAAAGAATAAGGGCAATTTAAATCAAAATCAGATTGTTACAAAAGCGGTTGTTAAAATCTATTCTTTTAGTTTTTGATTCATTAGCTTCTATATGGTTTCCCCAAGTACAAGCTCATGTAGAGCTTTATGGAAGCCAACAAGTCCTGCGAATAAGTCTATAAATTTCAATTTACTCATTTCAGGTTCAGTTTCTTTAAATGTCTTTGCACTTCCCGTTCTACTTGGTCAAAGTCGGGCAAGTCTTTTGTTTGTTCACTCATTGAACTCTGCCAACGACCTTTGTATTGCTGCAATCGTTCGGCTAATTTTTTCGGAAAATCTGTGTGATTTAATTCTTTGCTTTTACACTTTGTCTCAAATTCATTCAAATAAAAATCAAAGTCCATTCCGTGTTGTTCCAAAAGATACCAGATGTCATTAAAATCACGGGCTTGCATTCTTTGCATCACTGACCGCATTTTCTCCACTAATACTTCTTCCAATGGATAACACAAAAGTTGGTGTTCTTCCATATCGGTATAGTCAATGAAAACATCTTTCATTACTGGTTCAAAAACCAGTGGTTCGCTTCTCGAAATGTCAATTTTTACTCGTTTGTTATTTCCTTGTCCGCCAATCGGGCCGATATAGCTTATGTAAAAGTTAATGCCACCATCTTCGTGTTCATTGTTATCAATGATTTCAAGTGGAATATTGGCTTCTTCCTTGATGTAGTCAAAGGTTTCCCTGAACCATTCAAAAATTTGTTCATTAGAAATTTCATTATTGATTAGGGTAAAATCCAAGTCTTCCGAAAATCGGTAATCTTCAAAATAGACTTTCTTTAAAACAGTTCCTCCTTTAAACACGATAACTTTTGAAAGTTGTTCATGTTGTGCAATGCCTTTTAATATCCATGAAAGAATATAATCTTTTTCAATCTGCTGGTCACGAACACCAACAGCTCTTGCTTTTTGCTGTATTTCTCCGGGCTTAATCATGTGTAAATAGCAGATTTAATCGTGTCAGTTTCTAAGTTCTGCTGAATACTCCACCGACTGTTGCGTTTGCCAACCTTTGGTAATTCGGTGTCAAGCACTACATAAGAAGCAGTTTTTAACTTTTGTAAATCGTCAATAATTTTTGCATTGATGTCAAGGATTTCCAATAGAAAGCCTAACCGTTTTAATACAGCTTGTGAATCAAATTTTTTAGCATAATCAAGCAGTATGTCAAATTTTATTTTATCTCTTGAAGTATAAATTGCCCTCGCCACTTCCACGATGCCACCCGCATAGTCAGGTTTGAATAAGCAGTCTATAAATGTTTTTTCTAAATCTGAACAAAGCACTTTGTTGAAACTATCAATCCAGATTTTTTTTGCTCCGAAAAAATGTTTGTTGTTGTGGTAAATAAAATTGGAAGGAAACGTTCTTGATTTCAAGTTGAGAAGGTCTGATTTGTTTTGATACAACAATTTGTTCCTTCAAAGATGGTTGTGTGATGAGATTATGAATCTGCAATGCAGAATAATAACCGATGTAATGCTTCGCATCATTAACTAAATGTTCGGCTATCAAATGCCAGTCGGGCATGAACGTTTCGGCATTTGCTTCATAAGGTATGATGTAATAAACTCCATCTTTCAATCTCATCAGAAGTCCGCGCTTTGTCATGTCACTAAGTAACTGCCGAAGTGTGTTTTCCTTTGAATCAGGTATTGCATTGTAGGCTTCGCTATAGTCAAAGCAAGCTTTATTCTGTCCATTGAAATAGGATAGAAGTTTGTTGGATTACGTTGATATATATTTACTTTTCATAGTAATAATGTCAGGTTAAACCTGATATTTAGGATATGAAACGTCATTACTGGCAGTACGTGGGTATCATAATCAAGAATCTCGGAGAGTGAAAGTCTCTTAAACGCGGGGATTAATGCCCTGAAGTTTTAGACAGTCGCAAGGTGGTTTACCGTGCAGTCTGATGAATTATTTAATGTTTTCATCAAACGATACCCGTTCTGCTAATATAACTTCAAATAAACATCGGCAACAAACAGGAATTTTAATTCTTATTCTTTAAGGTTTTGCCAACTATGTTTTCAAACAGGTCGCTGAACTGAAAACCTTCTGTGTAACGGTCTTTAGTCAGCTTCTTATTTTCTGCCAAAGCCCATAGTATAAATTCCTTCATAAAATAGCGGTCTTCCGGCAGAATGTCTTTTTGATACTTTTGAATTAATTCTTCGAGGGGCTTAACTGAGTCGAGTTCATTTCTATAGTCTTCCTCAGAAGCTTCATCGAGCAATTCCAGACCGGGTTCAGAGCCAAACCATTCTATGACTTTTGCATAAGGACTTGCTTTTGCATCCTTCTCTAACTTTTCAATTTTAGGAAAATAAGCGGGAAACAAAGACTTAACTGCTCCGGCTATCAATTTTTGCGCTACATAAGCTGCACCTTCTTGTTCTCCTTCATAAACCAGTTCCACCTTTCCGGTAATGGCAGGAATAACTCCCTGAAAATCTGATAATCTGACGGTGGTCTTCTTCGATCCAGATTTTAAAGCTCTGCGCTCCGCAGTGCTGATAAGATTCTCATAAGCGGTAATGCTCATCCTTGCACTCACTCCGCTTTTATTGTCAATAAACGCGGATTCCCTTGCTTCAAAACTGATTTGTTCCAGAATATCCTTTGCCAGTGAGGGAATATACACCATGTCTTCCTGCTGCTGGTGCAGTTTCGATTCCTGCCCGGTTATCTTTCTGGCAATCTTCAGATTTTCCGGGTAATGAGTCAGAATCTGTGAACCTATCCTGTCTTTTAAAGGTGTAACAATACTGCCACGATTGGTGTAATCTTCAGGATTTGCGGTGAAAACAAATTGCATGTCGAGCGGTAATCTCACTTTGTAACCACGTATTTGTATATCGCCCTCCTGAAGAATATTAAAGAGCGCTACCTGAATTCTTGCCTGCAAATCAGGCAATTCATTAATAACAAAAATGCAACGGTTGGCACGAGGAATCATTCCGAAGTGAATTACGCGATCATCTGCATAAGTCAGCTTCAGCGTGGCAGCTTTAATGGGGTCAACATCACCGATTAAATCTGCTACGGTTACATCCGGGGTTGCCAGTTTTTCAAAAAAGCGTTCACTACGATGCATCCAATGAATAGGTGTTGCGTCTTTCTTTTCAGCAATCAGATCGATTGCAAAACGGGAAATCGGATGCAACGGGTCGTCATTGATTTCTGAACCTTCAACAACGGGGATGTATTCATCCAGTAACTCAATCATTTTACGTGCCAGCCGTGTCTTTGCCTGCCCACGCAATCCGAGGAAATTAATATTATGCCCCGATAAAATTGCCCGCTCCAGTTCCGGAATCACCGAATTTTCAAATCCATGAACGCCCTCAAAAACAGGTTTCCCTGAAATAATTTTAGTCCTGAGATTATTCCTCAACTCGGCTTTAATTCCTTTACTCACATATCCCGATTCTTTCAGCCCGCCTAATGTTTTAATGTTTTGCATTTTCATATAAAGAACCTGAATTTTTATTTTAGTTTTTTCTTCCTGTTCGCTTCATAGTCTTCAAAGATCATCTCGCCCAAACCTTTCAGCCCGGTATAGAATGCTTTGCCCTGATTGGCTTCTGTAAAGCGATTGACAAACTGCTGCAAATAGGGATCATTGGCAATCATAAAGGTGGTTATCGGAATGTGAAGTTTACGAGCCTGTCTTGCCTGATTATAACATTGCTCTACAATATAGGAATCCAGCCCGTTGCTGTTCATATAAAAGGTGCCGTCACGTTCACGGACACAACTAGGCTTCCCATCCGTAATCATGAAAATCTGCTTGTTGGTATTTCTTTTTCTGCGAAGCAGATCCATTGCCAGCTGCAGACCGGCTACCGTATTGGTATGATAGGGTCCCACCTGAAGATAAGGCAGGTCTTTAATAGCAATAGGCCATGCTTCATTTCCGAAAACCAGAATATCCAGCGTATCCTTCGGATACCGGGTAGTGATTAATTCGGCAAGTGCCATTGCTACTTTTTTGGCAGGTGTAATCCGGTCTTCGCCATATAATATCATACTATGACTGATGTCAATCATTAAAACCGTGCTCATCTGCGCTTTGAAATGAGAATCCTCAACCACCAGATCATTTTCCGTTAATATGAAATCTCCGATGCCGTTATTTATTTGTGCATTTTTCAAACTCTCCGTCATGGAGATACTTTCCAGCGAGTCACCAAAATTGAAAGATCTGAATTCGCCTGTCTGTTCATCACCCTGTCCGGCATATTTGGTTTTATGATTGCCGGAGCCGGAGCGTTTTATTTTACCAAATATCTGATCTAGTGCCTGCTGTCGGATGGCTCTTTCAGTTTTTGAGGTAATAACCATGCCGCCATTTCCATCCAGCTTCAGTTCTTCTCTGATATATCCTTTCTTAATTAAATCTTCAATGAAGTCATCGATGGTATATTCAACGGTAGTAAGGTTGTATTCTTTGTCAAGTTCACGAAGCCAGTCAATCGCTTCATCGAAATCACCGGAAGTGTGCACTATCAACTCCTTGAAAATATCAAACAGTTTATCGAAAGGAGCAGTAAACGGAGGCTCATAGGTTTTAAAAGAAAATCCCTTTCTGTAAATACTTTCCATAATCTGTTACCAAAGGTATTTCATAAATAATGCACTTTTACTCCAACAAAAAGCACACTGCTAAGTTTAAAACAACAGGAAAATCTTTCATTACACCTGAAAAAGAGATGCTCTATTCAGCAATTTTGTTGCTCATACCTTTAAAAATAAAACCATGAAAAGGAAGGACAGCATACCAATAGAGCCTACCCAAAATTCCAAGAGGTCTGAAAGTGGCTGTTTGAGTAAGAATTTTGTTTTCATCAATTTTAAATTCTAACCAGGCTTCTCCCGGCAATTTCATTTCGGCATACAACAGTAATCTTTTCTCGTTTTTATCTGCCAGTAAAACCCGCCAAAAATCAAGAGCATCACCGGGAGATAATTCTGTGTTGCTTTTTCTTCCTCTGCGCATTCCAACACCTCCTAAAAGTTGATCTATAAATCCTCTTATTTCCCACAACCAGTTTCCACAATACCAACCTGTATTACCTCCAATAGACCATATTCTATTTAATGACACTTCAACGTTTTTGACCTTTACTGAACGGATATCTTTAAAACACCCATTGACAGGCACTTCAATATATCTGGAAAATCCTTCGTTAAATATTCCACTAGATTGCGCATCACTCCAACTGGAAATTACCTGATTCTGTTCAATTCTGTCAAATGCCATTGCAATAGAATCCTCATATTTAATGAGTTTTATACCAAGCAGCGTTGTCAGGTTATTTGGTTTACAAATCACCTCAATTTTCATGCTATTCACTAAGTTCTTAGCAAGCGAAAATGACGTTGCTGTTATGAAATACAACCAGTAGGAAGAAATTTTGGGTGTCATAACAGGCACTATAATAATGTGCCTCCTTAAACCGCGTTTTTTTGCAAACTGCAAAAGCATTTCTTTATAGCTCAGAACGTCAGGGCCGCCAATATCATAGCTCTTATTATATGTTTCTGATTTACCGATTACTCCAACTAAAAATTCGATAACATTTCGCACGGCTATAGGCTGAGATTTTGTATTCAACCAGCGTGGTGCTATCATAACAGGTAACTTCTCTACTAAATCTCTAATAATCTCAAAGGAAGCACTACCTGATCCAATAATTATACCTGCCTTTAAAGTGGTGAGTGCAAAACGGGAGCCTGATAAAATTGTCTCCACATTTTTTCGGGATGACAAATGTTTTGATAATTCCTCGGCATTGTTAATCCCACTTAGATAAATAACCTGTTTCGCTTTTGTTTGCTCAATCCGATTTTTAAAATTAACGGCACAGATTTCTTCCATACTTTCAAAGTCACCGCTTTGTGTTGACATGGAGTGTATGAGGTAATAAGCCACCGCAATATCATCCGGTATTTGCTGTAAGCTATCCCTATCTAAAAAATCAGCTTCAATTACCTGTAGGTTTTGAGAAGAGTAATTTTTTCTGTTAAATCTGTTTTTATCTCTTACGCAACATATTACCTCATGCCCGTTAATCAACAAAACAGGCAACAATCTTTGCGCAATATACCCTGTCACGCCAGTGAGTAAAATTTTCATGAGCTACATTAAAACATTATTCCAAAGCATTAGATGCTTAATCAAAAGATACAATTAAGCCATTGCTGGCTGATTCGTGCCTTTCAATTGTTGTTATTCAAATCATAATCAACAACCTCGTCAATAAATTGTTGTTATCCCTGATTCTTTTACTCTTGATTAATCAAAAGAAAAGATCTTTTTCCTCTGAAGAAATTTTTGTTTGTATCACCTTCCCATTTCCCTTTTTAATCCATCCTCTTACCAGCATATCAGCATCAGGAAAATATGGAGCAGGTCTTATCAATTGTTTCAATTCTTCCGGTGAGTTGATTTGAATTGAAGTATCCATATACCCATAACCGGCATACTTACCATTCTCTGCTAAAACAAGTGCCTGCTCTCCGGGGACTTTGCCTTTGTCAATAACCACAAAATCGGTATAAGGGAGGGAGAACTTTTTTAATATAGCCTTAGCCCGCTTGTTACGCACCTTAACTACTTATTTACCGGCACAACTGCCGTTACACTTTTTAACTTGGTGATGAAAGCCAACAGAATTTTCAGGCTTTAGATAGGTAGATAATGAGTTATTTTACTATGCTCAATAGGCGCGAAGTATTGAAATTTTTGCCTTGAATTTTAAGCATATATAAGCCGGAATTCAACAGCTCTATGTTAATCGAATTTAATCCTGTATTCAATTCCCGGGTTTCAATCACCCTGCCGGATAAATCAACTATGCTTATGACACCGTTTCCAGAAATCGAAGTTTCAATAAAAATAATATTCGATGCAGGGTTAGGAAATACCTTTACATTTTCGTTAGTCAAAAATTCATTTAAGTTGTTTGGCGAACAACCGGATGCAGTGAAGTTTTTGAAGAAATTCCAAATTTCACTGCTCGCATTAATATCTCGGTTGATAGATCCCAGACCGCCTAATGCAGACGATGTGCCCGGCCATTGATGTCCACCGTTAATAACTTTCAGTAAAACTACTTTGCTGCAATTGTTGCATCCTGAGTATTCGTATTGCTCAACGTTTGAGCCATCATTAGCCGTATCGGGTAGGGCTGTATACTCTGCTATAGTTGAACAATTATTAAAACCTTTCCAAAAATTAATGATGTCATCGGCTCCTTTACCTCCAATACCACCTGTGTAGCTTACTACTCCATCTGCAGTTCCGTGTATTTGCATAACCGGTATAGCGTTAGATGGTATGCAGGTGCTGAAAGCAGCATCACTCATGGTTCCGCTTACAGAGGCAATGGCAGCAAACTTAGCGCTGCTCTCACAAGCCAAACGATGACTCATAAACCCACCTGCTGAAAAACCGCAGGAATAAACTCTATTAAGATCAATATTGTAATTAGCTTGCATGGTATCTATCAGCGCACTTATGAAGCCAACATCATCAGCCGTAGATCCTCCGGGAAATCCGCTGTTCGTATTCCAAGCATTATTGACTCCGGTAGGATAAACTGCGATAAAGTTTTCAGCGTCCGCTAATAGATCAAAACCTGATGTAGTCTGAATAGCAGCACCATTTTGAGTAAATCCGTGCAACACAAATACAAGTGGCAGTGATTGTCCTGGAACATACCCGGCAGGTAAGTGAACAATGTAATTGCGTGTTTGGCCTCCAAAACTGAAAGAGCCATTAATTTGAGCCTGTAAAAACGAAGGCAATAACAATAAGGTAATTAAATAGCGCATTGTATTGTTTAAGGCAAAAATATTGATAAGCCTCAAGATTTTCTTATTCATTCAATCATATGCTAAAATAAACCTTGGTTTACCATTATACAGACCACTTTCCCATTTCCCTTTTTAATCCAACTCCTTACCAGCATATCAGCATCGGGAAAATAGGGGGCAGGCTTAATGTATTGTTTAAGCTCCTCAGGGCTGCTAATCTGAACGGAAGTATCGAAATAACCATAGCCGGAATAGCGTCCGTTTTCAATCAATACCATTGCCTGCTCTCCGGGGATTTTGCCTTTATCAATAACGACAAAATCAGCATAAGGGAGTGAGAACTTTTTCAAAATTACTTTGGCGCGTTTGTTATACACCTTAACTTCTTCTTCACCGGCACAAATGCCGTTGCATTTTTTGATTTGGTGGTGAAAGCAGACGGAGTTTTCAGGTGTTAAGCCACAGTATTGCAAACACAATTGGTGTTCATCCAGCAAGCTCTCTAATCTTTCTCTTGCCGCAGAAAGTTTGGTAAAAGAAATCAGCACATTATCATCAGTCGAATAATTCACGATTCTGAAATTGATGATGCCCTTATCATCTTTAAACCAGATGATGCTATGCGTAAAGTCTTCCGCCTTTCGCATCCGATTGAATTTCGGCTGATGTCGTTTGATCTCTTCTGATTCAAGCAGCAGGGCAATCAACTCACTTCCGGTGGGAACAAAGTCAACATTATACAATTCATTCAGCATCTTCTTTCCTTTCTTATCATCGGTATTGAAATGAGATAATGCCCGGTTGTAAACGTTTACGCTTTTACCGATATAAATGATGTTCCCCTCTTGGTCTAAGAAATAATATACTCCGCATTCTTCCGGCAGTTTATTCAGGATATATTTTTTGATATTGTCTATCCTTCTTACCATTAATTCATCCACGCCTTTATTCTTGAATTGAGGGTTCGTGGCTTTCACCTGCATCAATAGGTCGAACAGTTTGGCGGTTGCCACTGCATCACCTTCAGCCCTGTGTCGCGCTTCATTATCTATACCTAATGCCTCACAAAGATTTCCAAGACTGTAAGATTTCCTGCCGGGAAGTAGCTTCCTGCTTAACCTCACAGTGCATAAAGTGTCCCGCTTGAACTTGGCTCCCATAGAGGCAAATTCTTCTTTCAGAAAACCATAATCGAAACCAACATTGTGTGCTACAAAAACTCTCCCCTCTGTCATCTCAATTATTTGCTTTGCTACTTCAGCAAATGTTGGCGCATCTGCAACCATTTCATTGGTGATACCGGAGATACGGGTAAACATGGGGCTGATATAACACTGAGGATTGATGAGGGTGGTAAATTTATCTACTACCGATAAGCCATCGTGTATGAGGATAGAGATTTCAATTACATGTCCTCTTCGATACTCGAACTTTCCTCCGCAGGTTTCTATGTCAACGATAGCGAACATTGATGTTAAAGTTACCTGACTTTTTAAAATTCATTTGGCAATACTTCAATCTCCAAACAAAATAAATTTCTTGTCATAGGTCCCGATTATTATCGAGATTGCGCGACACCTGCATCATTTACTACATCAATAATAAACCAGGAAAGCTAATTTCTTTTAAAAAGTATCGAGCAGATGCATAAAAAGTAAATTTTTATTCACTCTAAACAATTTGAAAAGTAAAAGCATTGAAAGCATGAGCGGACGCTTCATAATGTTTTAGGTAGTAGCGGATGCTACTACCAGTGGGGGCCTTTCCGCTCTCCCGTCCACAATCCCCAACACTTTGTCATTTACACATTATAATTCCCGCTAAACTAGATTATGCCATAACACTTTCAACTATGTGCAAAAATTTATTCCGTAAAACCTGCACGTTTTGTTTTTCACTTTTCTACATTCATGACCCCAATCTCAAACGCTTCACACAATGAATAAAAAAGAATTAATCATCAGTGCCTTTGAAAAAATGGATATAACCATGCTTGATGTATTACTTAACGATTCGCCAACTTATCAGGAAGTGCCGGTAGAACTTTTTCTTCAGCGGCTAAGCAAAGTTTTCGATGAAATGAGAACAAATGGAGACTTAAAATTAACAGCTCATGCCGGTGTCTGCTGTTCTAATGAATGTTCTAATAAAGGTTGTAATGGCTACAGTTTCGTTGGTAACAATAAACATGCATGTCTTAATCTCATCTTCGAAGAAACCGAAAACAGTTATAAGGATATTTATCATTGCAACACCTTCAAAACAAATCAGGAATTGCCCGAAGGCAATTACCATTATTTAAATTTTTATAAAGACGAAGAAGCAAATTTTACTCCTTCTCCTGAACTTGCCATCAATCTTCAGAAATTTAATATGGCATTTAATGAATTAGCAACATCAGGTAAAACTTATTTGCTAAAGGCCGATTATGAATATTGGTTGGAAAAGCATACAGAACTGTTCAGTATGCTTCAATTGCCACCCATGCTCTATAAACAGGCAGTAAATTTTTATTGGTTATATAACAATCTAAATTCATTATCTGAATACACCCAACATGAAACCATTTGCAAACAGGCATTGATTGATTTTGAAACAGTCAATGAAGAAAATGAAATGGAATTACTTGCCTGGTTAGTAAAATATGAATCCACTGGCATGCAGGTTATTTCATTGGATAATTACACATGCAAAGATTCATTCCCTATGGCAACCATTGCTTCAGATATTGATGAAACAACTATAAAAGTAGATGTTGTATTCTTGAAAAACATTTTCAGTTTTAGACTCAAATTTTTTGAACACTATTGGCCAAAAATTAATAAATATGGAACGAGCGAAGACGATTTTAAACATATGGAAGATGTTGATGAAATAGAGATTGAAGATGAATATCAATTTTCATTAGACTATCAACTTACAAAAAGAGGAATCATACCTCCTTCCTTAAAGTAATTCTTAATTGCTGCTCAGTGGCAACAACAATTCCGGGTATTCATTTGCTGCCTTTCCAACTTCCGGTGAAACGGGATAGACGTTCAAAAGTTCAAACGGATAAGATTTCAGGAGTTTTGGCGCATCGGTTTTGGACACGTTAAAATCCAGCCATTGCGATTCTTCTTCCTTAAACAGAATAGTAGGGATACGGTTATGGTAATTCAGCATTTCGCCTTCGGCAGGGAGGGTAACAATGGAGCAGCTACGGATAGATTTTCCTTGCACATCCGTCCACTCGTCCCATAGTCCGGCAAAGGCAAAAGGTTCTTCATTCTTAATCGTTATTCTGAAAGGTTTCTTCTCGGTCTTGCTATACACTACCCACTCATAATATCCATCAGCCAAAATTAAACAACGCCTTTTAGCTACCAATCCCCTCCAAGTAGGTTTGATTAAAATGTCTTCTACTCTGGCATTAAAGGTGTTGTATTTAATGGGTAGCTCTTTTGTCCAGCTTGG
>CAZFFP010000032.1:0-21298 GCA_964518215.1 uncultured Chitinophagaceae bacterium | reverse complement strand
CCCACCATGCGCTGCCATTTGTTTTTGAAGTTTACCAGTTCTTTTGAGGTAACGGTATTCTTAGGATACTCTGCCAGCAGGTCGAAAACATTTCCCGTAACGAAGCCAAACAGTTCCAGTTCGTCATACATATTCTCAATCATGGAATCATCCAACTGAGGTAAAGTCCAGGTTTTGGTTTCGGCTTTAAATAATGCTTCTGAATTTGACATTACCGGAACTTTGGTTTTCTGCAACAGCATGTTTGCTTCCCAATACAATTTCTTCTTTGACTGGTTAGTGAAAGCAAATGCCCCTGCTTTAATGAGTAAGACTACCTGCTCGAAGGATACCTGAGCCCGCTCACAGAAATTGTTCAGACCGGTAAACACTCCTCTCTTTTCACGTTCGGTTACAATGGCATGTGCAACGGCAGATTCCAGACTGTCAATATGCACCCAACCCATGTAGAGGGTATCCCCGATTAATCGGGTAAGGTAGTTGCTGTGGTTGGCACAGGGCAGGTGAACTTTTCCTCCTGACCTTTTAGCTTCATTGAAATAATAAGACGTAGAATAGAACCCTCCGAAATTATTGATAACAGCCGTAATGAACTCCAAAGGGTAATATACTTTCAGAAATAAACTTTGATAACTCTCCACTGCAAAACTTGCCGAGTGCGCTTTGCTGAAGGAGTATCCCGAAAAACTTTCCATCTGCCGCCATACTTCTTTGGCTATATTTTCGGGATACCCTCTTTCCTTGCAATTCTTGAAGTAGGTATTCTCAATTTTAGCGAAGCCGTCCTTGTTCCGGTATTTGCCACTCATGGCTCTGCGAAGTATATCCGCTTCACCTAAATCCAATCCGGCAAAATGGTGCGCTACCTTAATCACATCTTCCTGATATACCATTACCCCATGTGTTTCAGAAAGCAATTCTTTCATCTTGGGATGGAGATATTCAAAGGAATCGGGATTGAAGTGCCGTTCGATGTATGCTTTCATCATGCCCGACTTTGCCACACCGGGACGGATGATGGAACTTGCGGCAACAAGGGTGATATAATCGTGGCAATCCACTTTTTTCAAAAGCTGTCGCATAGCGGGAGATTCGATGTAGAAGCATCCGGCACATTGTCCGGTGCGAAGCAGGGTATTGATTTTATCGTCTGTCTTGAACTTGGTGGTATCGTCAATATCAATGGAGATACCTCTCTGCTCTTTCACCATCTGCACGGTATCCTTGATATGTCCTAATCCCCGCTGGCTTAATATGTCGTATTTGAAAATGCCCCAGTCTTCCGCTACAAACATGTCGAACTGTGTGGTGATAAATCCTTTAGGCGGGATATGGGTAGCGGTATATTGATTCATCGGTTCTTCGGTGATGAGAATTCCTCCCGCATGAATGGAAAGATGATTCGGAAAGTCTTTCATCAGGTTTCCATACTTGAAAATCCAGCGACTGATTTGATTATCTAATCTTCGGTCAGCCGGAGTTCTGATAAGGGTATCAATTTCTGATTTCGGTAAGCCGAATACTTTTCCCAATTCACGGATGATTGACCTTCCCTTGAAAGTGGAATAAGTAGCCAGCAGGGATACATGTTCCGGTCCGTAACGTTTGAAGATATAGTCCAGCACTTCATCTCTTTCGTTCCAAGAAAAGTCAATATCAAAATCAGGCGGGGAAGTTCTGAACGGATTGATGAACCGCTCGAAATACAAATCCAGTTCTATAGGATCAACTTCGGTAATTTTCAAACAATAGGCAACAATGCTATTGGCTCCGCTGCCCCTGCCTACATGCCGGAATCCTCTCGATGAAGCATAACGGATCATATCCCACGTGATGAGGAAGTAGGCGGGAAAATTGAGTTCGTCAATAATGCGTAATTCCTTTTTGATTCGCTGAATAGCTTCCTTGTTGTTTCCATAACGCTCTTTGCATCCTTCCAATGCAAGTTTCTCCAGAAGCTTTCGGTCTGAACTTTCGCTTCCGGTAAAAGTCTTTTTGTTTTTGGGCGTGGTATCGGCTGCTTCATCTACGTTACAGGCATTCAGCAATTCCATTGTATTCAGAATTAACTGAGGATAGGCGGAATACTGTTTCACCAATTCCGAAACATCGGGCATCATCTCATAAGGTTCGGCACAGGCTTCCGCAGGTAGTTTACTGAGCAGACAATTCTGGTCTATGGCTCTGAGTAAGCGATGAAGATTAAATCCGGTTTTATCGGCAAAGGATACCGGATGCAGCATGACTAATTTATGATAGTATGCTTCAGGGATACCTAACCTGATTTTCTTCACTTCATGTGGCTTGATGCCAACAAATTCATTTTGGGTTAATTCTGAAAAAATGAATTCCTTACAGAATGGATAAATGAAGATTACATGCTGAATTAAAGGCGGTTTTTTCGGCAACGGCTCTTTGGTATGAAGACTATGGGAAAGCAATCGGTTCAGTTCAAGCAGTCCTTTCCGGTTCTTTGCAATGCCGATATAAAGCAATTCATTTCCATTGCGGTATTCAATGCCGAGCAGAGGTTTGATGTTTTGCTGTTTGCAGCTTCTTAAAAAATCGAACCATCCTGAGGTGTTATTGATGTCGGTCAGCACAAGGGTATCCGCTCCTCTGTCTTTCGCAAGCGCAGTCAGTTCTTCTATGTTCAGTGTGCCATAGCGCATACTGAAATAAGAATGGCAATTCAGCAACATAAAAAATTTATTTTCTTCCGAAGTCCATCAAGTCGGCAGTGGTCAGTAAATGTTTTCCGTATTTGGTTTTCACCTTATCAATTGCCTGTGTCAGTTTTATATGTTCGTGGGTGTCGTTAAACAGGTTAATCTGGTAGTTGCCTCCTGCCAGTCCGGTGAAGCGGACACCAATCAGGCGAACGAGCATCCTGCGGTCGAACAACGATTCAAATAACTGCAAGGCTTCTTCGGTAAGAATTTTTGTGGAAGATGTTAAAGGCACTCTTGCCTGTTTGATTTCGGTATTGAAGTCGGAATACCTGATTTTAACGCTGATGCAGGTAGTGAGTTTGTTATTGGATCTGAGGTCATATGCTAAATTGCTCGTCAACAATCGAATCATCCTTTTCAGAAAATCTACATCGGTGGTATCGGTCTGAAAAGTTCTTTCGCTGCTCATGGATTTTGCTTCGCTGTAAGGCACTACGGGAGTTTCATCAATGGCATTTGCTCTGCGCCAAAGTTCCTGTCCGTTCTTTCCCAATAAATTACCGAGCATATCATAAGGCATCTGCCGGAGGACACCAACCGTTTTTACGCCCATGCTGCTCAACAGTTTAAATGTCTTATCGCCCACCATCGGTATCCTTGAAATGCTTTTCGGGTCAAGATATTCGTGTTCGTGTCCACGCTGAACGAAATACTTGCCGTTGGGCTTGGCATCATCAGTAGCCACTTTGGAAAGCATTTTGTTAGGTGCCAGAGCAAAGGAAATCGGCAGACGGGTTTCTCGGTAAATGATATTCTTCAATTCATCGCTCCATTTCATGCAGCCGTAATATTTATCCATGCCGGTGAGGTCGAGATAAAATTCATCTATGCTGGCTTTCTCATACAACGGAGCTTTCTGCTTGATGATGTCAGTTACCATTCCTGAGAAAGAGCTGTATGCTTCAAAATCGCCTGAAAGATATATGCCCTGATTGCAGAGTTGTTTGGCAAGTTTAATCGGCATACCGCTGCGAACACCAAACTTTCTTGCTTCATAACTGCATGAGGATACTACACCTCTTTCGCCCAAGCCGCCTACAATAACCGGCTTGCCATTTAAGCTCTTGTCATACAATCTTTCTACCGACACAAAGAAGGTATCTAAGTCCATGTGGAGAATGTTTCTTTCCATAATCAGAATTTAATTGTTATTATTACTAACAAAATAATGTTACTAATACTAACTTTATAAAATGAAATCTCCAAACACTTATTTCGCCAACAACCTTAAGTCCCTGAGAATCAGGAAGAAAAAAACTCAGGAGGACATGGCAACCGAACTCGATATTACCCGTGCGAAGCTGGCAAGCTACGAAAGTGAGCATGTCAGAAACCCTCCGTTGGAAGACCTGATTAAGTTTTCAGAGTATTTTAAAATGAGCATTGATTCGCTGATTAAAGTAAATCTGAACAAACTCATGGAATTGCAATTGCGCGAACTGGAAGCGGGTAACGACCTGTATGTTACCGGAACGAAAATTCGCATTTTGCCTATTACCGTTACGCCCAATGGAAGGGAGCATGTGACGTATGTTTCACAGAAAGCAAAAGCGGGATACCTGAACGGACACCAAGACCCTGAATTTATTGCAGAGCTTCCGTCATTTCATCTGCCGCATCTTCCTAAAGGAAGAACTTACCGCATGTTTACCATTGAGGGAGATTCGATGATGCCCATTCCACACGGCTCTAATATTGTAGCTGAATATATCGAGAACTGGAAAGAGATTAAAGACGGAACGCTATGTATGGTGATTTCCAAAGATGACGGCATGGCATTTAAAATGGTTTACAATCAACTGAAGAAAAATCAAACCTTGAAACTGCACTCGCTGAATGCCGAATTTGAAGACTATGAAATTTCTGCTGATAATCTTTTAGAGGTTTGGAAGTTTGTAGAGTATTCTTCCAACAAAATACCGGAGGCTACCGGGACTTTGGAGATGGTGCTGGAGGAGGTGAGGAAGTTGAAGAAAGTGGTGAATAGAAAAAGTATATAGAAATCTATAACAACGAGTGCCTACACTGGAACTTCGATTTAAAACCCCTCAACAGTTGCACACTAATTACAATAAACAAGATTTCAAGAGATATGAAAAATTGCCGCCTGATTAACTACTTTTGAAAGGCTCATGTTGAGTATGGAAGCAGGCTCTGCAGAGGTGCAACCTGAACAGTACCGAAATCATGAACCACGGAAAATGAATCAGGGGGGAAAGAAAAAACTAAGAAAACCCATGACCATTTCCTAACAAAAATGGTCAACGTATTTTAGGACAAGACATATTCCTTCATCCCGTTGGATCAATATCCTACGGGCTTTCCCTCTCTGGGTTTCTTCATTATGTAATAAAGAACTTTATTCAGCATTCGGGGCACACACACATGTTAGCGTTCATTAAAAAAATACCTCAATATCTCAACTATTGTACCTACCTTACTCACAATTGGTTTCGAAGTCTGGTTTTAAAACATCAGAAGACTTATGAAAATTAGTGTTTTACAAGGCTTATTGCCTTTTATCTAAAACACATATGTCAATCTCCAACTCCAAGGGTTTATCTACAAGGAATTGACATTCCCTCTATTAGACCGTTTTTTTGTCAGACGAAATCCGACCTGCCTAACGGTAGGCAGGAAAGCCTTTTTAACAGAGTAGGGAAAATTTTTAAAAATTAATATGACAAAAAACAAATCAAGACCCATATTACTGTTAGTAGCAGGCATGTTTTGGGCGGGCTTGGCACAAGCCCAGGAATCTGTCAACGCCAGTGGCGGAGATGCCATAGGCAGCGGAGGAACCGTTGCTTACAGTGTTGGACAAGTAGTTTACACTACCAATTCAGATGCCACTGGTACGGTAAGCCAAGGCGTGCAGCAAGCTTACCAAATTCTTACCACTGGCATTAAAGAAACCGAAATGAATATTTCGCTTTCGGTATTTCCAAACCCTACTGCCGATAATTTAACCTTGCAAATACGTGATTACAACAACGAAAAGTTATCGTATCAACTCTACGATATGCAAGGAAAATTATTAAACAACAGACAAGTAACCGCACAGCAAACGCAAATAAACACTTCAAGTTTGCCCCCTGCTACTTACTTCATCAATGTTGTAAACCAAGAAAACAAAAAAGTTCAATCATTTAAAATCATTAAAAATTAAAAACAATGAAATCGAAGATTCACGAATTCCAAAAAATAAATTTTAAAGGCATGAGTAAAAAAATAACTACAATTTGTGCAGCAATCTTGATGACTGCAAGCATGTTCGCTCAAGCACCCGAAAAAATGAGCTACCAAGCCGTTGTTAGAGACGGAAGTAATAACTTAGCAACTTCAACAGCCGTAGGAATGCAAATAAGTGTTTTGCAAGGTTCTGTAAGTGGCTCAGCCGTTTATGTAGAAACACAAACACCTACTTCTAATGCAAATGGATTAGTAAGTTTAGAAATTGGAGATGGTATAGCAGTAAGTGGTGACTTTACGACTATTGATTGGGCAAACGGACCTTATTTCATTAAAACAGAAACTGACCCCACAGGTGGCACGAGTTACACCATTACAGGCACAAGTGAATTGTTGAGTGTTCCTTATGCTTTGCATGCTAAAACTGCAGAATCAGTAGTAGGGGGTATCACAGAAACCGACCCTATTTTTGGAGCATCTGTAGCCAGTGGAATAACAGGAACAGATACTACTAATTGGAATAACAAGCAAGACCAACTAACAGCTGGCACTAATATTATCATTGTTGGCAGTACCATTAGTGCAACTGGCGGCTCATCTAATGATTTCTATTTAGGACAAGATACTTTAGGCGGTATAGTTTTTTACATTTACCTTGACCAAAATGGCGACCAACGTGGGCTTATCGTGAACAAAAATGAAAGCACGGCAGAATGGCAGAGTATTGGGACAACTACTAACGCAATACGAAGTTGGGATGGCGTTTACAATACTGGCTTAATGACAGGTAGCTCTGCAGCAACGTATGTAAATGGATTAACGGATGGCGGATTTACCGACTGGTATCTACCCTCTATTGACGAATTAAGCCTATTGTGGCACAATCGTTTTCATGCAAACAAAGCATTGAATGATGCCGGTGCAACTTTATTATCAAATACTGCCTCCTATTGGACTAGTACGGAGTACGTCAGCTACTCCGCGTGGTTCTTCGGCTTCTGGAATGGGGGTTCCTTCAACTACGATAAGTTCGAAACAGGCTATGTGCGTGCTGTTCGGGCTTTTTAACTATTCAACTATTTAACTATTAACGCACATCGGTTGATTTTTGCAAAACTGACAGGGGGTAATAACCTTGTCAGTTTTTTCTTTTATAAATAATATTGAAGTTAAAAAGAACCAACGAAACGCTAACCTGGGCTAATATCAAGTGGGCGTTTATAAGTTAATACAGTTTTGTGCTTTTTATGTGCTTTTGTGGTGGCAGACAGTGTAGTGAGTTTTAATGCCCACTAGCTTTTAGCGCAGGACCGTTATCTGCAACCATTTTTTGTGTCCCGTCCTAAAATAGATTTAAATTTGACACCATGCGACATTTAAAATATTTCGAAAACAAAACAATCATATTAACCGGTGCAGCATCGGGTATTGGAAAGGAATTGGCTAAAATGCTCAACAGCGTGAAGCCGAAATTATTCCTAATTGATCTGAATGCCTCAGCGTTAAATGAATTAGTAGATAGCTTACAAATTGACAATCCAAATGTATATGGTCGTATTTTAAATGTAGCAGATTCAAAAGAATATGAGCGATTTGCTGAAGAATTTTCTGCACAAGGATTAACGCCCGACTTTTTGTTTAATAACGCTGGTATAGGTATAGGTGGTGAGGTGAAAGATTTTACATTAGAATCGTGGCGAAAAATCATGGATGTCAACTTTTTCGGAACAGTGAACGGCATTCATTTTTTTTATCCGATGATGATAGCTCAAAAAAGCGGGCACATTATCAATACTTCAAGTTTAGCAGGGTTAGTACCACTTCCCGGAGAAGCTTCTTATGTTGCCAGCAAGTATGCTATTCAGGGATTAACAGAGACACTGGAAACAGAAGCTGCTTTTTACAATATTAAAGTAACCGCAGTTTGCCCGGGAGTAGTGCAGACCCCCATTTACGACACCGGTGAGGTGATTGGTTTCGATAAAAAAACCATTTTGGATTTATGACCTAAAGGTATATCCCCAAAGGAATGTGCAGAGATTATTCTTAAAGGAGTTTCGCGCGGGAAAAGCATTATTTTAATCACAGCATTTGCCCATTCGGTTTTTCTTTCAAAACGCCTTTTCCCATCACTACTAAAAAAAGGGTTTAGTGAATACTTTAATAAAGTTCGCCAATCCAAATCGAAACACTAAAAGCTTTATTCCATGAAATTTACCAGAACAGCAAAATATGTGAAAGAAACTATTGAAGAAGTGTGCCGCAAGCGCGGGGTAGAAAACTATTACCCCATTTTCACTTTTAGGAAAATAAAAGTAAATGGACAAAACTTACATCTATCGGAAATTAACACCCCGAATCCTAAGGGCGTAATAATTTTTACTCCGGGTACTAATGCTTATGCATTGTTATACGGTGATTATCTTAAGGCACTCGCTGCATTAGGCTATAAAGTAATTGGCTATGACCCTCGATGCCATGGGCAAAGCAACGGAGCTAATGGCTCTTATACCGTAGAAGAACTAATTGATGATTTGCATAGTCTTTCTCATTTTATTTACAATGAGGAAAAATTACCCCTCTTTTTATCGGGCTCCAGTCAGGGAGGCATAGTAAGTTTTTATTGTGCAGCTAAGGAGCAAGTCTTAGCTGAATCCGACAAGAGAAACTCGATTATTAAAGGTTTGATATGCCATAACATAGCAGACCTGGCACATCCCAGTGCCGTTGAGTTAACTAGAATACCGGAGTTATCTAAAATGTTTAAAACGCCTTTTCAATTAATGGCACGTCTTTTCCCCGAATGGCCGGTATCGATGTTATTTTATCTTGACTTAAAAAATGAACCGGTAAGGAACATGGGCAACGCATGGGAAATTATTCAAAGCGATCCTTTAATTGTAGATATGGTAAGATTAAAAACCTTGGCGTCATTAAGCTCTACACCTCTCGCTATTGATGTAGAAAATCTTACTACGCCTTTATTTTTGATACAAGCTGGCAACGACAACATATTTAAAACAGCATATAGCGAATGGCTATACAACCGATTAAACTGTCCGAAGAAAATGATAGTATATCCTGATTTACCTCATTATATGATTGTAGATCATGTGGAAGAATTTATTGGCGATGTTGCCGCATGGTTAAAGGCTCAACAGTGAAAAGCTACATGAAATATTTTGCGTTGAAATTTCTTTTACTCCTGAGTTCGCTATCTCTGTTTGCACAGCAAAAAACTGTTGCAGATACAAGCATTTTAAATATGACCTGCCGGGAGTTGTGCCAAAAAATCAAAGAAAATAAACTCACTTCTACATATGTTTTAGAAGTGCTTCATGAACAACATCAGAAACATCACCCTCGTATCAATGCACTTGCCATCAATTTATTTGACGAAGCATTTGCTACGGCAAAACTTTATGACAGTCTTGCCTCACAGGGTATTTTTGTTGGACCACTTCATGGTTTGCCAATTTCGATTAAAGAAAATTTTGACATCAAAGGACTGAAAACAACTTTTGGCATCTACCATCCAAACACGAAAGAAGCAGTTGAAGATGCCGATTTGGTGAAGATTCTGAAAAGTCTTGGTGCCATCGTAATTGGCAAATCAAACGTTTCGCAAGCGCTGATATCTGCTGACGGGAACAACAGTATTTACGGACAAACACTGAATCCGTGGAATGAAAAATTCGCAACTGGCGGTTCCAGCAGTGGCGAAGGGGCGTTGATTGCCAGCGGGCAAAGTTTTGCAGGTATCGGCACAGATCTGGGCGGCTCCATACGTTTCCCGTCAGGCTTTTGTGGCATTGCAGGATTTAAGCCCACCTCCAACTCGCTGCCACATTACGGAATGAATTCCTGCATAACCGGGCAGAACTCAATTTTAACTGAGGCAGGACCCATGGCTCGTAATGTGGATGATTTGATTTTTATACTTGAAAATGTTTTAGATGCCATTGCTTTACAAAAAAATGCAGACAACAATACCGTTCATATAAAAGATGTTTCCAATCCTGCCTTTGAAATTTCCAAACCATTGGAACAATGCAATATTAAAAATATGCGGATTGGTTATTACAGATATGATGGCTTCATTCAACCCGCACCGGCATTGGCAAAGGCATTGGATGAAAGCATTGAAATTTTGAAAAACCAAGGGGCGGAGATGATAGAAATTCCTTGCCCCAATCAACAAGAATTGGTGAAACTATACTTCGGTTTAATAAGTGCTGACAGACAAAATACCATCAAAGCACGATTCAAGTATGAGAAAAATATTGTGCCACAAATGAAAGACACCTGGCGGTTGGTAAAACTTCCAAAAGCTTTTATTCCTTTAATCGTTTCCATTTTGAAAGCTAAAAAAGAATACCGAGTGGCAGATGTAATGCAAATGGTGAAGAAAAAAAACGTGTATGATTTATGGAAAATGAATGATGAGGTTCAAAACTACCGTTTTGAGGAAATGCAGCTATGGAACGAATATAAACTAGAAGCAGTAATTTGCCCGGCTTCTGCCATGACGGGTGTTGAGCGAAATGTAAAGGGATATTTTTCCCTCATTTTCAGCTACTATGGCAGATATAATCTGTTTGGATTTCCGGCAGGTGTTGTACCTATGCGTTTTGTGCAAAACGATGAGCTGTGGTATAAAGATGTGGATGATATGATTACACAAAGTATCGCAGCATCTACCAAAAACAGCGAAGGCTTGCCCGCTGCCGTGCAGGTGGTGGCGCTCCCCTGGCAGGATTACAAAGCCTTGTATGTGATGCAAATTTTGGAGAACAACAGAAAAACTGTTTTCCAATATCCTTTTTGAAACTAACTTTCTAATTTCAGGAGAAATTCCTCTACAAATTGATTGACTTGCTCTGGCTCTTCTATAGTTGATGAGTGACCGGCCCTTGCTATATATTTCAAAACAGAACCGGGAATATTAGCGTGAATAAATTCTGCTTTTGCAGGAACTGTTGCCTTATCTTCCTCGCCCACTAAAACCAAAACAGGACAAACAATTTGTTTTAGCTCGCTTACAACATCCTTTCTTGAAATAACACCCTCCACAGCTTTAGAGATAGACTTCTGATTAGATTTCAGATAATTAAGCCATTCTTCCCGTTCCTCTTTTCGCTTAGAATCATTTAAAAAAGTATGGCCAAACATGATAGGCATTACTTTTTCTGCAACACTTTTAACACCAAGCAGTTTTACCAAAGCAACAAGAAGAGTGTACTTAAATTTATTGGGTTCATCCTGAGCACTGGTATCCATTAAAATCAATGACTTTATTAAATGAGGATGACGAGCAGCTAATCGCATTCCAACAAAACCACCCATAGAAAGACCAGCAAAATGAACTTTACCAAGCTTAAGCTCCTGTATTAATGCTGCTGCATCTTCACAGAGCGAATTCATGTCATAACCACTTTCTGTAACTTCACTTTTACCTTGCCCACGGTGGTCGTATGTTACTATGCGGTATTTATCTTTAAAGTAGTTTACTTGCTTGTAAAACAACTTACCACTCCAAAGAAGTCCATGAGAAAAAACAATTGTTTCAGCATTGTTTTCATCTCCATGAATTTCATAGTAATAGTTACAGTTATGAATATTGATGTATGGCATACTTCCGTGTTTTTATACTTAATAATACAATAAAAAAGTCAGCAGCGTACATAAGTTAAGTTTGAGACCACTATATTGCATAAACTATAAATGGGGCTTCGCCACCTTTTAATCGCTTCATTTTTTGTTAGAGAAATAGCTAAGAAAACCCATTTCCGTTTACTATCAAAATTGGTCATCGTATATCAGGACAAGACATTATTACAAATCCGTCCAATAAGCAACTAAATCCGTGGTATAAATTAGACGTAACAAAAAGTCCAACTAGAACCGCCAGATATACATTTAAAGAAACAAATATTAGAGCATTCAAAGACTAGTATCAATAGAACAACGAATGACGAAAATGAAGTTTCGGCTGATTGATAATCTTTCAGAGGCATGAAAGTTTGTGGAATATTCTTCCAACAAAATACCGGAGGCTACCGGGACTTTGGAGATGGTGCTGGAGGAGGTGAGGAAGTTGAAGAAAGTGGTGAATAGAAATCTATAACAACGAACGATTGCACTGGAACTTCGATTTATAAACCCTGCAACAGGTGTATACTAATCATATGAAACAAAAACACAAGAGCAATAAAAAAGCTCCCTGATTAATTACTTTATTTATAGTTACTGGTTGAGCCGCATAGAAGTAGAAGCGTTCCCTTATTCTTGCTTTTAAATGTTTTTAGTTAGTTTTAAAAGTCAGTCATATGTTGCTTACTTAAAATTAACTATTCATGAAATCAAGAATTTTTACGTTACTCATCGCTTTATTCAGCTACCTTTCAGTACAATCACAAGCATTTATTACCGAGTGGAATACTGAAAATTCAACACAAATTATTATTCCTACTACAGGCACAGGCTATAATTACAATGTGTATTGGGAAGAAATAGGTAACCCTTTAAATAATGGCACCTTGACTGCTCAAAACGGAAATGCTACCATAACAGGTTTAACAGCTAATACCGATTACAGCATTGAAATAAGCGGGAACTTCCCAAGATTTTTTATGAATAATAATGCTACGGAAAGAAACAAGCTTAGAAAAATTACGCAATGGGGTGGTATTGCCTGGACAAGCTTTGAAGATGCTTTTTATGGTGCTGCCAACCTAGATGTTGTAGCTGTTGATAAGCCGAATTTAACTGGAGTAACATCTTTAAAGCAAATGTTTCTCTCGTGCGCATCTTTAGATGGCTCAGGTGCTAATTGGCAGTGGGATACTGACAACATAGCAAATATGAATGCAGTATTTGCAGGAGCAGTAGTTTTTAATCAAGATATAAGTTCATGGAATGTAAGCAATGCAACTATTATGGCGGGTTTGTTCAGCGGAGCAACAGTCTTTAATCAAAATATTGGCGGTTGGGATGTTGGCAATGTAACCAATATGTCAGGAATGTTTCAAACGGCTAGAGCCTTTAATCAAGATATTAGTGGTTGGAATGTAGGTAAAGTAACCAATATGAGTTCTATGTTTAGTGGTGCAATTGCTTTCAATCAGCCACTTAATGCTTGGGATGTGAGCAAAGTAACCGGTATGCAAATTATGTTTCGGCAAGCTAGTGCCTTTAATCAACCATTAAGTTCTTGGAATGTTGGCAATGCTACAAGCATGAGCAGAATGTTTGAATCTGCTTCAAATTTCAATCAAGATATCAGTTCTTGGAATGTAGGTAACGTTACCACTATGGCTATAATGTTTAAATGGGCGAGCAGTTTTAACCAACCACTTAATTCATGGAATGTAGGCAATGTTACCAATATGTCTGAAATGTTTTCAGTTGCCAGAAACTTTAATCAACCCTTAGATGCCTGGGATGTAAGTAAAGTAACCAACATGAACAGCATGTTTTTAAGTTTAGAAAATTTCAACCAAGATATAAGCGCATGGGATGTGGGCAATGTTACCAATATGAGTTTTATGTTTTATCAGGCAGAATCGTTTAACCAGCCTATAACTGCATGGAATGTAAGCAATGTCGTTAATATGTCGAGTATGTTTCAAAACGCATTTAGCTTTAACCAAAACCTGAAAGATTGGGATGTAAGCAGTGTAACCAATATGAATAACATGTTTACTAATGTTGGCTTATCACCTTGTTATTACGATGATATGCTCAACAATTGGTCTGCCTTGAATCTTCAACAAGGCGTTACATTTGAGGCAGGAAATACTTCTTATACTGATGCAAGTGTGAACGCCCGACAAGCCATTATAAATGACTTTGGTTGGGATATTTTAGATAAAGGGCTCAATATATCTCCCTATGTGATTTCTGTTTTTAATAATGATATAGAAGATATTAGTTGTAACGGATTGTCAGATGGAAGCATCTCCATATCTGCATTTGGAGGCACTGCTCCTTTAACCTTTGAATGGTCTAATGCCGAAGGCTACAGTAATGTTGGAAATGATATTGAAGATTTAGAAGCAGGAAATTATCTGCTTACTATTACCGATGCAAATGGTTGCTCTATTCAAGAAACTTATATTGTTTCATCGCCCGATGAACTTGAGGTAAGCACTAATGTTTCAGGGGCAAATATATCTTTAACCGTAACAGGCGGCACAGGAGTTTATTCTTACAATTGGTCAGGACCCGATAATTTTACTTCAAACGATCAAAACATTATAGCAACAGTAAGCGGAGATTATTCTGTAACGGTTACTGATGAAAATGGTTGCCAAACCTCAACAGCCGAAAATATTATTATTGTATCTGCAATTGTTAGAAGCGAAAATGATTTTAGATTATATCCTAATCCTGCAAATTCAATGGTAACTATTGAAACAAAAAAATCGGCTTTAGTGAAACTAGAGTTTTATGACTTGGCAGGAAAAATACAATATTCTGAAATGATGAATGGCAATGAGAAAAACATAAACATTAGTCAACTTTCACAAGGAACATACATCTGTAATGTTTTAGATGAAAATAATTTAGTGTTAAAATCATTGCGACTGAGTGTTGTTCATTAGCACATTACCGCTTGCCTTTGGTTAGGTTTTCTGCTTCTTTTTCTTGAGTATTCTTCCAGCAAAATGCCTGAACCTACCGAGCCTCTGGAAATGGTGCCGGAGTAGGTGAGGAAGTTGAAGGAAGTGGTGAATAGAAAAAGTATATAGAAATCTATAACAATGAGCGCCTACACTGGAGCTTCGATTTATAAGCCCTGCAATAGGTGTATACTAATTACAATAAACAAGATTTCAAGAGATATGAAAATGCTGCCTAATTAACTACTTTTGAAAGGCTCATGTGAGTATGGAAACAAGCAATGTTGCGGAGCAACTCGGATAGTACGGAAACCATGAATCACGGAAAATGTGTTGGTGCTTCGCCCCCTACTTTTAATCGCTTCATTTTTTGTGAAAGAAATAGCTAAGAAAACCCATTGCCATTTTTTAATAAAGACGGTCAATGTATTTTAGGATAAGACAGCGACTCGGCACACATTGACCAAGTGAAAATCAAATAAATAAAACAGCTTTGCCGAGTGTAAATGGACATAGATGTGATAAAGTAAACGGACAAAGAGTAAACCATCCTTTCAGGCAAAAACCAAAGAGACATCCATGCCAACACAACGAAACAAAAAATAATAATGATGATACTCCACATAAAAAATATGGTGTGTAACCGATGCATAATGGTTGTCAAATCGGAACTGGAAAAACTCAGATACAATCCCATTAGTATTTCTTTAGGAGAGGTTACCATAGAAACGGAACTAACAATTCAGGAAAAAGCAGCAATAGATAAATCTTTGCAGCTAGTCGGATTTTCAATTATTGACGACAAGAAAAGCAGGCTGATTGAGAAAATTAAAACATTGATTGTTGAATTGGTGCATCAGAAAAATAACGAGCTAAAGACTAATCTTTCAGATTATCTAAGCAACCAGTTACATAATGATTACAAATACCTCACTACGCTGTTTTCAGAAGTTGAGGGAACCACTATAGAGAAATATTTTATTGCCCAAAAAATTGAGCGGGTAAAAGAACTGCTTGTTTACGATGAACTTTCACTTAGTGAAATTGCCTACAAGCTAAATTATTCCAGCGTGGCACATTTAAGCGGACAGTTTAAAAAGATTACGGGTTTAACTCCAAGTCATTTCAAAGATATCCGCACTGAAAAACGCAAGCCTTTAGATGAGTTGAAAATCACATAACTCTTTCAGAAAATTGTGTAACGCTTTAGCGTTCGATTGTTGCCACCTTTGCATCATAATTAAATACAAAATGATGGCAACTGAAAACGAAACTCTGCTTTACATTCCTTTGGAAGGAGTAGAAAGCGAACATTGCGCCCTGATTGTGGACAATGGCTTAACGGAAGTAAAAGGGATAAAATCACACAAAGTGGAACTAAACAACAGAAGAGCAGTGATTACTTCTGATAATAGCGAAACACTTCCTGATGCTGTAAAAACCATTCGTGATTTAGGTTATGGCGTAACAACGGTAAAGAATACATTCCCGGTATTACAAATGACCTGCGCCTCATGTGCAGTAAGCGTAGAGAGCATTATTAAAGCACAAAATGGAGTAATAAATGCCGTTGTGAATTTTGCTACTGCAACAGTTTCGGTAGACTATCTTCCCAATATGATTCAACCTGACGATTTGCGCAAAGCGGTTCAATCGGTTGGTTATGACCTGTTGATTGAAAACGATGCAAAAGAGTCAGAAACACTTGAAACACTAAATGAGAAAAAGTTTAACGAGCTAAAATGGAAAACCTTTTTTGCATCTGTTCTTGCCACTCCTGTAGTAATCATTGGAATGTTTTTTATGAACATTCCATATGCCAACGAAATCATGTGGTTGCTTTCAACACCTATTATTCTATGGTTCGGCAAAGACTTTTTCATTAACGCATGGAAACAGGCAAAACATCGCTCTGCCAATATGGATACACTTGTTGCACTCAGCACCGGAGTTGCTTATTTATTTAGTGTCTTTAATACACTTTTTCCGCATTACTGGCATGAACGAGGATTGCACGGACATGTATATTTTGAAGCAGCAGCAGTGATCATTGCATTCATTTTATTAGGAAAACTGCTAGAAGAAAAAGCAAAAGGAAACACTTCTTCTGCTATCAAAAAACTAATGGGTTTGCAGCCCAAAACCGTAATTGTAATTCATAGTAACGGTCATGAAATGGAAATGCCGATTGAAAAGATAACTGTTGGTGACATCATACTTGTAAAGCCGGGAGAAAAAATAGCCGTGGATGGAATGGTAACAAATGGCAGTTCGTATGTGGATGAAAGTATGCTCAGTGGAGAGCCTGTTCCATTAATGAAACAAGAAGGCGAAAAAGTTTTTGCCGGGACTATTAACCAAAAGGGTAGTTTCCGGTTTCGTGCAGAACGAGTAGGTAGTGAAACCATGCTTGCGCAGATTATTCGCATGGTTCAGGACGCACAGGGAAGCAAAGCGCCTGTTCAAAAATTAGTGGACAAGATTGCAGGAATTTTTGTGCCTGTGGTTATCGTAATTGCTCTTATTTCTCTTGCAGCATGGTGGCTGTTGGGTGGTGAAAATGGTTTCACACAAGGCTTAATGGCATTGGTAACAGTGTTGGTGATTGCCTGCCCTTGTGCGCTTGGATTGGCAACTCCCACTGCTATCATGGTGGGCGTTGGAAAAGGAGCAGAAAACGGCATTCTTATTAAGGATGCGGAAAGTTTGGAGTTGGCAAAAAATATAAATGCTATTGTTCTGGACAAAACAGGAACCATCACAGAAGGCAAACCCATTGTAACAGATATTGCCTGGTTAAACAATAATGATTCAGCTAAAGAAATTTTGTTCAGCATAGAAAAACAATCAGAACACCCTTTAGCGGAAGCAGTTGTCAATCACTTTGAAAATCTTAATACAATTAATGTTTCAGATTTTCAAAGTATAACCGGAAAAGGAGCAAAAGCAAATGTTTCAGGACAACTCTATTATGCCGGAAACAAAAAACTGCTGCTTGAAAACAACATTGAGATTTCAGAATCACTATTGGAGAAAGCTAACTTATGGAGTAATGCCTCTAAAACAGTTATATGGTTTGCCGACCACATCAATGCTTTGGCAGTATTAGCTATATCAGACAAAATAAAATCAACCTCTGTAGAAGCTATCCAACACTTACACCATTTGGAAATAGAAGTGTATATGCTTACCGGAGATAATGAAGCGACAGCTAAAGCCATTGCAGAACAAACCGGCATTACACATTATAAAGCTGAAATGTTGCCACAACAGAAAGCTGATTTCATCAGAAACCTGCAAGCAAATGGAAAAACTGTGGCAATGGTAGGCGATGGCATTAACGACAGCACTGCGCTGGCACAAGCCGATGTGAGTATTGCAATGGGCAAGGGAAGTGACATAGCAATGGATGTTGCAAAAATGACCATCATCTCATCCGACTTGAATAAAATTCCGAAGGCGATTACACTTTCTAAACAAACGGTTGCTACTATTCGCCAAAATTTATTTTGGGCATTCATTTACAATATCATCGGCATTCCAATTGCCGCAGGTGTATTATATCCGTTTATGGGCTTCTTGCTTAATCCCATGATTGCAGGTGCGGCAATGGCGTTGAGCAGCGTGAGTGTGGTAGGTAACAGTTTAAGGCTGAAATGGAAAAATATCTGACAGAAAATCTTATAAATCATTCACATAATAATGTAACGATTCAGAGTATAAGGTAGCCAACTTTACATCATCAATAAAAAGCATAAAATGAAAACTGTAAGAATCAAAATTCCGAACATGCAAAGCACACACTGCCAAATGCGCGTAAGCAATGCGGTGAAATTTATTGAGGGTTTAACCATTAAAAATATTGAACCGGGAGTTGCCTCCATTTCAGTGAAGAATGATTTGCAACAAAACGATGCAATAAAAGCAATAGAAAAAGCAGGATATACTGTTGAATTAATTAACTCTTAAATAAAATTTAAAATGAAAACACTTATTGTAATGTTTGCTGTTTCACTGATGAGTGCTACGGTATTTTCACAAAACTCAGAATCCATATTGAATCAGTATCTAAATGTAAAAGATGCAATGGTTAAATCGGATAGCAAAGTCACAAACGAACATGCCGTTTCGCTTCAAAAGGCAATTGAAACGACCGACTCCTTCAAAGAAAAGGAAAGTTTATTAAAAGCCGTTCAGAAAATGGTTAAGGCAACAGACATAGAAAAGCAACGGAGTGCATTTGCTGATGTTTCTATAATCATGTGGAAGTTTGTGAAGAACAACAGCGAGATAAAAGAAGATGTTTATTACCAATACTGTCCCATGAAAAAAACATACTGGATAAGCACTGAAGCAGCTATCAAAAACCCCTACTACGGTTCAAAAATGCTGACATGCGGAAGCGTGTCGGATAAAAAACTAAAGTAGAATGAAACGATATATTCTTTTCATATTGTTCATGAGTTTCGGAGTATTGGCTCAAGCGCAGCAGTTGGTTCGGTATGATTTGTATGTTGCTGATACTGTTGTGAACTATACGGGAAAAGAGCGGAAAGCTATTGCAGTAAACGGTCAAATACCAATGCCTACATTGTATTTTACGGAAGGCGACACCGCAGAAATTCACGTTCACAATAAAATGCATCATCACGAAACTTCTATTCACTGGCATGGTTTATTGTTGCCGAATGAACAAGATGGAGTTCCATACCTAACTACTGCTCCAATTAAATCAAATAGCACGCATGTCTACAAATTTGTAATAAGACAAAGTGGAACGTATTGGTATCACTCACACACAATGTTGCAAGAGCAAGTTGGTATGTATGGAGCCATTGTAATTCATGAACGAGACTATAAGCCCAAGCATGAGGAAGTGGTATTATTAAGCGATTGGAGTGATGAAAACCCACATCAGATTGAACGCTCATTGCATTATGCTACTGATTGGTATATGATAAAAAAAGATGCGGTTCAAAGTTATGGGGAAGCCATCCGGAATGGACATTTTAAAACCAAACTAACCAATGAATGGAAACGCATGCACGCTATGGATGTGAGCGATGTATATTATGAGCGCTTTTTGGTAAATGGAATGCAGTATCAACAAAAGAAAAATTATCAGGCAGGCGATACCATTCGGCTTAGAGTAATCAATGGCAGTTCATCAACTTATTTCTGGCTGAATTACTCAGGTGGAAAAATAATTGTAGTAGCATCTGACGGAGTTGATGTGGAACCGGTGGTGGTAGATAGATTGATAATTGGTGTTTCTGAGATATATGATGTGTTGGTAACAATTCCTGAAGAAAACACTTCTTATGAACTGATGGCAACGTCAGAAGACAGGATTGGCTACGCTGTTCTTGCATTAGGCAAGGGTGACAGAGTTGCTCAAAAGCCATTGCCAAGATTAAAGTATTTTGAAGGAATGCAGATGATGAACGACATGATGACAGTGGGCGGGAATATGAAAGATATGGGAATGAATATGAGTTTGCAGCAAATGGATATGAATGAAGTAATGTATCCTGAAATTTCGGGCGAGCAGGTATCGAAAAGAAAAAAGAAAAAGAGTCAACATGAACATCATCAGCCTCATGAGCAAGAAGTCGAAATGCCGGTAACCCTAAATTATTCCATGCTCAAATCACCGGTAAAGACAACCCTTCCTGATGTTCCTTTCAGAGAATTGCACTTTGAGCTAACAGGAAATATGAATCGGTATGTATGGACGGTCAACAAAAGAACAATTTCTGAAAGTGATAAAATAAAAATTAAGGCGGGAGAAAACATTCGCATTGTTATCACCAATAATTCTATGATGCGTCACCCCATGCACTTGCACGGACATTTTTTTCGCGTGCTGAATGGACAAGGTGATTATGCTCCATTAAAAAACGTGCTCGATATCATGCCTATGGAAACTGACACCATTGAATTTAACGCATCAGAAGAATATGGCGACTGGTTTTTTCACTGTCATATTTTATATCACATGATGGCTGGTATGGGAAGAATTTTTACCTATGAAAACTCGCCACCCAATCCTCAAATACCTAACCCGAAAAAAGCATTAAGAAAAGTTTATGCCGATGACAGACGGTTTTATTTAGGTGCAGAAGTTAGTTTAGAAACAAACGGCAGCGATGGGGAAGTGTCTCTAATGAACACCCGATGGAAATTTGATGTTGAGTGGCGTTTGGGATTTAATAAACAATCAGGCTTTGAAACAGAAAGTCATTTTGGCCGCTATCTCGACAAGAATCAGTTTCTCTTAATCTATACCGGATGGGATTGGCGATACAGGGAAGGGCATCAGGGAGAGAAAAATATTTTTCAGCAAGCAAGCACAAAAAATAACAGGGGTGTTGCTTGTTTCGGGTTACAATACACAATGCCTTTTTTCATTGTTGCAGACCTCAGAGTTGACCATACAGGGTATGTGAGATTACAAATTTCAAGAAACGACATTCCCATCACTAAACGACTCAGACTTTGGGGCATGTTCAATACCGACCTTGAATATAGTGTGGGCGCAAGATACATTCTAACTAAATACATTTCAGCTTCTACACACTACGACAGCGACATGGGCTTTGGAGTAGGGCTAACAGTTACCTACTAAGCCAAGCACATTTGCGAGCCACACAAGCCCTCCAATTTTTGCAAAAGAGCTTTCGCCTTTCCCAGACTGGAAATTCCGGTAAACCTGACCCACTAATTCCGCAGGAAACTGACCCACCTATT
>CAZFFP010000031.1:0-39463 GCA_964518215.1 uncultured Chitinophagaceae bacterium | reverse complement strand
TTATTTCTATAAAGATTTGAATCTTTCAGATTCATAATGAATAAAATAACGGACTATTCCAAAATAATAGCCTCTTACAAACACTCCTCTGCAATTCTTCTAACTTCTCAAAACCCATAGCTTTGCAAAAACTTTTTTCTATTACCGATGAATAAGCACGAATGGATGGTGAGCGGTTTGTTGAGTTGGCATCAATTGGTGCATCGCCCCATGCCGTGGAAGGGCGAAAAAAATCCATATCTCATTTGGCTTTCTGAAATTATTATGCAACAGACTCGCGTAGAACAGGGATTGCCTTATTATGTTGCTTTTAAAGAAAAATATCCTACCATTACAGCTTTGGCAAATGCACCCGAAGATGAGGTGATGCGCCTTTGGAAAGGCCTCGGCTACTATTCGCGCGCCCGCAATCTGCACCATGCGGCAAAAACTGTTCGGGATAGTTTCAAAGGAAATTTTCCGCAGCAATACGAAGAAATTTTATCGCTGAAAGGTGTGGGCGCTTATACCGCTGCCGCCATTGCTTCTTTTGCATATAACGAGCAGTATGCCGTTGTTGATGGCAATGTATATAGAGTGCTGTCGCGTTTTTTCGGCATTGATACGCCTATAGATAATCATGCTGCCAAAAAACAGTTTGCAGATATTGCCGCCAAACTCATTCAGATTTCAAACAAGCCTGCGGCATTCAATCAGGCGATTATGGATTTTGGCGCATTGCAATGCTCGCCCGCCCGACCCGATTGCGAAACTTGTCCGCTGCAGCAACATTGCTTTGCTGCAAAGCATCAAATGACAGATGTATTTCCGGTAAAAGAAAAAAAGATTGCCATTCGGGAAAGATTTTTTCATTATCTATTTATTCATCACGATGAGCATATTTTTATCAGAAAAAGAACCCACAACGACATTTGGAAAAACCTGTATGAACTTCCCATGATTGAAAGTAAAAGTTTGCTCTCTTGGCAGTCGCTGAAACGAAACGTTGATTATAAAAACTTCTTTGGCAATACAAAATTTGCTTTGAGAGACTTGCCTGTGCAGACTTCTCAAAAACTTACCCACAGAAAAATTAACGCCATATTTTTCGATGTTGAAATTCGGGATATTTTACCGGAAAACAATTACGGATGTATTCGCGCACATACCGATTCTTTGAATAATTTTGCTTTTCCGAAGACCATAGATTGGTATATTCAAAACAAACATTTATATTTAAACTTGAACAGTAAAGCATAAATTTTAATCTTTAATTCATTACTAAACCCAGAAAAATTTATTGTTATGAACAGCTTAAACAGAGTAACGCTTATTGGAAGACTGGGCGCAGACCCGGAAGTCCGTTATTTGGAAGGCGGAACGGCTAAAGCCGCATTTCGCATGGCAACCACAGAAAGTTATGTTGACAAAAACAGTGGTCAACGTGTTGAAAACACGCAATGGCACAGCATTGTAGCATGGCGCAAACTTGCCGAAATTGCCGAGAAATACCTGAGAAAAGGCGCTTTGATATATGTGGAAGGTAAACTCAATACCCGCAGTTGGGACGACAAAGACGGTAACAAAAAATACATTACCGAAGTGGTGGCAGACAATTTTATTATGCTCGACAAAAAAGGTGAAGGCGGCTCATCAATTCAGGAACATAGTAGCGAAAGCGCTTCGTCATCTGCGGCTCCTAAGCCTACCTCGGCAACCGAAGGCGACAACTATGCTGACGACCTGCCGTTTTAATGATTTAACCAAACTCTCAATACTTGGAAACAAGCACCAATGCTGACCCGTATCCCTCGGGTCAGCTTATTTTATTGCTCATTGACGGCATTTCTGCTCCAACGGCAGAAATGTGGTTTGCCATTATTATTTTCTTTTCACTTCTGGCACTTTCAGGAATGGTATCTGCTTCTGAAGTGGCTTTTTTTTCACTCAATGCCAAAGACACCGATGACCTTACTGAGAAAGAAGATACCGCTTCAATGCGAGTTATTGACCTGCTCAATCGCCCGCGATATTTACTTGCCACCATACTCATACTCAATAATCTGGTGAATGTTGCCATTGTTGTGCTTTCATATTTTATTATTTCACGCATCATTGACTTCGGCATATTCCCTATCATGGGTTTTGTGCTCAATGTGGTGGGAGTAACATTTATGTTGGTAATGTTTGGAGAGGTATTACCGAAAATATATGCTTCCCGATTACAAATGAAGGTTGCATATTTTATGAGTTTACCGCTTATTATAGCCCGAAGTATTTTCAAGCCGGTAAGTTATCTTCTGGTTACTTCAACAAAATTTATTGAAGCCCGATTAAACAGGCGCAACAATGACGATATAAGCCTCGAGGAACTCGAACATGCTATTGAACTTACAGCTGATACAAAATCGGGGCGCGAAGAAATTGATATGCTGAAAGGCATTGTGAAATTTGGCAACACATCAGCCAAACAGATTATGCACGCACGTGTAAATGTGTTTGCGGTGGAAGAAAACACACCCTATGATGAATTGCTTAAAAAAATTACCGAAGCGGGTTATTCACGCGTGCCGGTGTTTAAAGATTCGATGGACAATATTATAGGGGTGCTGTATGTTAAAGACTTGCTCGGAGAACTTGATGCCAGCGAATATGATTGGAAACAACACTTGCGGCAGCCTTATTTTGTTCCAGAAACAAAAAAAATTAACGAGTTGCTGAAAGACATGCAAATCAGTCGCAATCACCTCACCATTGTGGTTGATGAATATGGAGGTGTTTCGGGTATTATTACGCTTGAAGATATTTTAGAAGAAGTAATTGGCGATATTAATGATGAATATGATGAAGTGGCTTCGGATGTTAGTTTTGTGAAAATAGACGACAACAATTATGTTTTTGAAGGGAAAACGAATATTAAAGATGTTTGTAAAACAATGAATATCAGGGAGGAAAGATTTGACGAAGTGCGGGGCGATGCCGATTCTCTGGGAGGTCTACTGCTTGAAATAACGGGGAAATTTCCGAAGCGCAACGACTCCATAACTTTTGAAAATTTTATTTTCAGAGCGCTCGATATTCATAAGAACAGAATTAAAAAAGTGAAAGTTACGCTTATACCGGAGGAAGAGTAGTTTTGCATGATGAAGTTTATTCCATTAATCGTTTTTGTTTTTTTGTTTGCTGCCTGTGAAGAAATTTACACGCCAAAGCCCCGTGCTTATTTCAGAATAGATTTTCCGGAGAAAAACTATGTTAATTTTTCGCCCGAAGATTGTCCGTTTAGTTTTGATTATCCGGTGTATGCACAAGTGCATCGCGACACCACTTTTTTCGGTGAAAAAATTGATGACCTCTGCTGGTTGAATATTTCGTTCGATACTTTGGGTGGCATGATTCATATCAGCTACAAACCTATTACCAAAGAACAGCCTTTACATAAACTTCGGGAAGATGCGCACAAACTCACGTTTAAACATACCATTCGTGCCGATTATATTGATGAGCAAATGATAGACAACCGCCATGGAGTAATAGGTGTAATTTATGATGTGGGAGGTAATGCCGCTTCTAATGTTCAGTTTTTTTTGACCGACAGTGTGCAGCATTACATCAGAGGTTCGCTCTATTTCAATGTGCCGCCCAATGCCGACTCATTAGATCCTGTTATCAAATTTGTTCGCCAAGATATGCTGCATTTAATGGAAACTTTTAGGTGGAAGTAGTTTGGATGAGTTTGTTACGACTGCCCTAATGCAATCCTGATATATTTCAATGCTTTTTCAGATTCTTTGGGCTTAATTGCTTGTGCTTTTTTGAAATATGGTTCCGCTTTTTTTAGAAGCAAATTTCTTTCAGATAGTAAAACTTTATAGGAAGGATTATCGCGCTCAGTTTCGTTCAATAATTTATTTTTTTCAATTGCTGAATTATAATACAGGATTCCGAGATTATATGCCGCGTCCAGAAAGTTCGAATCTTTTTCAAGCGATTTAATATAGAACGATTCTGCATCTAAAGTGAAGTTCATATCGTCATAAAGTGAGCCTAAAATGAAATAATGATAAGCGTTTGCTTTTTTGTTTTTCACAATGTCTTTAAGTAAGGCTAAGAGTTCTTTTTGTTTTTCGGCAATTAAACTTACTCTTACCAAATCAGAAAGTATGAGCCGGTTATCGGGTGCAATTACCAATCCGGTTTTTAATGTTTTAATGGCATTGTCGAACTGTTCCTGAATGGAATAAATGTGAGCAAGGTTGAGATAAACTTCGGGCTTGCTGTATTTCATGCTCAGCAATTTCAAATAGTTTTTCTTGGCTACCTCGATATTCCCTGTTTTTTCAAGTGTAAGCGTTTGGAAATAAATGCCAATAGTATCGAAGGCAATAATTTTATGATATTGGTTCAGGGCGTTGAATACCTGAATAGAAGTTTCAAAGAATTGATATGATTTTTCGAAATCTTGTTTCTTGTAATAAGACACACCAATGCTGAACAACTCATCATAACAACGCTCCAACCGGGTAATATAAACGGAACTTACTTTACCTGTTTTCTTGGCTAACTGAACCGATTTAATAAAACAGTTACAAGCTATATCGGTCGCATTTTCTTTTGAAATATCTGCAATGCCTTTTTTGTCTTTTGCTAGAGCAATATACACTTCGCCCCGCTGAAACCAGGCATAGTGGTCGTTTTTAAGTTGTGTTACTTTTTTATCGGAAACCCTAACGGCATTTTGCAGGTCATGATGTTGCAAATAATAATTTACCGAATCTATAGCAACGGCAGATTGAAAAATGAAGATGAAGCATGTGGTTGCGAGAATGTATAAACATGGTTTCAACATACTCCCAAAGTTAATATTTATCAAGCCTTTAATGGTAAAAGCCTAAACAAACATTTCATTCTTTTGATGCGAAATTGAAAATAAAAGTCTTCGGAAAATATGTTTTTAATAATTTCCTCTCTTTTAATCTCTCTCCGCAGAGGGACAACCTGAATATTTTCCTAAAATTCTAATATAGGAAACCTGTTTATCGGATAACACAAACAGGCAATTATTGAATACCGCTACAAAAACATCGGTAGTTTAAGCAGGAACGCCTTTCAGCACCTTTGCCATAGTTTCGCCAATAACAGCAGGCGAGTCCACCACATGAATGCCACATTCAGCCATAATTTTCATTTTAGCGGCAGCAGTATCATCTTTTCCTCCAACAATAGCTCCGGCATGTCCCATTCTACGACCGGCAGGTGCGGTTTGTCCGGCAATAAATCCAACTACGGGTTTTGTTCCGTGTTCTTTTATCCATCGGGCGGCTTCTGCTTCCATTCCTCCTCCAATTTCGCCAATCATCACTATGCCATCGGTTTCGGGGTCGTTCATTAATAATTCAACCGCCTGTTTGGTAGAAGTGCCGATAATCGGGTCGCCTCCAATGCCTATGGCAGTTGTAATGCCTAATCCGGCTTTTACAATTTGGTCGGAAGCTTCGTAAGTAAGTGTTCCTGATTTTGAAACTATTCCTACGTTACCTTTTTTAAACACAAAACCCGGCATAATACCAACTTTGCATTCATCAGCAGTAATAATACCCGGACAATTGGGTCCAATCAGCGTAGTGTTTTTATCGGCTAAATAAGATTTTACTTTTACCATATCCTGAATTGGAATTCCTTCAGTAATACAAACTACAACGGCTACTCCCGCATCGGCAGCTTCCATAATGGCATCGGCTGCAAATGCCGGAGGAACAAAAATGATTGATACATCTGCGCCTGTAGTTTTAACTGCCTGCTCAACAGTGTCGAAAACGGGTCGGTCGAGATGCGAAGTGCCTCCTTTTCCGGGAGTTACGCCACCTACCACTTGTGTTCCGTATTCTATCATTTGCGAAGCATGAAAACTTCCTTCTTTACCTGTAAATCCTTGAACTATAACTTTTGACCCCTTATTGACTAATACGCTCATTTTATGTTTTGTTTATTGTTGAATTGGGCTGCTAAAATAACAGATTCTTCCGAATTAGCAGTTTGCTATTTTATTGACATCAATACCATAACTTTGATTTACACTAAACATTTATCATTATGAGGCGTAGAAATTTTATTAAGCAGTCGTGTTTTGCCTGCGGAGCATTAATGGCTGGAGTTTCGATTGTTACTTTAGAAAGTTGTTCCGCATCTAAAAACGTAACCAGCGTAAGACATGAATCAGGTAGTTTGTTAGTGCCTTTGGATTTGTTTGCTGAAGAAAAAGTGCAGGTAGTTCGTTCAGAAAACTTGAAAAACGATGTGTTGGTGGTAACAGATAGCGACAATGTTTACAGGGCTTTTCTGATGAAATGCACACATAAAGGCGCTTCGCTGAAACTCGATTCTGAAGCCATAAAATGTTCTTTGCACGGAAGCAGGTTCAACTTTAACGGGGAAGTAATGAATGGACCTGCCAAAGAAAATTTACAGTCGTTTCCTACAACAATAAAGGGCAAAAATATAATGATAAAGATTTCCTGAAATTCCACTTTTCAGAAGGAAACATCGCCCATGAGTTAATACTCAAAAGTTCCCATTTCGCTCTCAATCGTGAGTTTTTTGGAAGCAGCATTTTTTACCTTGCCAATAATCTGCGCATCAATTTTGAACTGCTCGGCAATATCTAACAATTGCTGTCCTATGTTTTCAGGAACATAAATTTCGAGGCGATGCCCCATGTTAAACACCTCATACATTTCTTTCCATCCGGTTTTAGATTCTTTACTGATGAGTTGAAAAACTTCAGGAACCGGAAGTAAATTGTCTTTAATGACATGCAGGTTTTCTACATAGTGCAACACTTTGGTTTGTCCGCCTCCGGTGCAGTGTATCATACCATGAATCTGCTCTTTGTGTTTGGCAAAAATTTCTTTTACTAAGGGCAAATAGGTGCGGGTAGGAGAGAGGAGCAACTGCCCTACATCAAGAGCGGAGCCATCTATTTCATCGGTAATTTTTTTACTGCCGGTATAGGCTACCTGTGAAGAAGTGTTTGGGTCGAGGGCTTCGGGATATTTCCGCGAAATATATTTATGCAATACATCATGTCGGGCAGAAGTTAATCCGTTGCTGCCAATACCGCTGTTGTATTGGGTTTCATAAACTGCTTTTCCGTAAGAAGCGAAGGCAACTATAACATCGCCATCCCGGATTTTTTCGTTGGTAATAATTTCGCTGCGTTTTGGACGGCAAGCCATAGTGCCATCAACGGTGATGGTGCGCACTACATCGCCCAAATCGGCAGTTTCGCCACCGAGAAAATGTATCTGAACACCAAACTCAGCCATTTTTTCAATGAACTGCTGCGTGCCTGTAATAATAGCCTCTATTACTTCGCCCGGAATCAGATGTTTGTTGCGGTTAATAATGGATGAATAAATAAACCCGTCAACCACTCCCGCACACATCAAATCATCGGTATTCATAACCAGCGCATCCTGGGCTATTCCCTGCCACACGGAAGCATCGACTGTTTCTTTCCAATACAAATAAGCCAAGAGCGATTTGGTGCCTGAGCCATCAGAATGTATAATGTTGCAAAAGGTCTCATCGTTGCCTAAGTGGTCGGGATATACTTTGCAAAATGCTTTAGGGAAAAGCCCTTTGTAAAGGTTTTTAGTGGCTTTGTGAACATCTTCTTTTTGAGCGGAAACGCCACGGGAGAGATAACGGTGATTCATCGGACAAAGATAAATTTTCGAATTTTAAATCGGGCGATTTTCTAAAAAGAATCCATTCAGTTCAAAAGCAAATAAGGCTACAAATACACATCCAATAATCCTTCTGGAATCTGTATGGTGATGTTTTTTTCCTGATGTTCGATGGCAATGATTAGGTCGGGGGCAATGGGCAACAACACTTCTTTTCCATTAATAATAAGTTGAGCAATTTCTCCGGTGGGCAATTCAATGACATCTTCTATTTTTCCGATGAAGTTATGGTCTTGGTCGAACAGTTGATAGCCAATGAGGAAATTATAGCTTTGCTCGTCATTTGAAATGATGACTGATTTATCAAAAAATTCTTTTGAAATAAAAACTTCCTTTTTACAAAGTTTTTCAGCGCTTTCTTTTGAAGAAATATCTTCGAGTTTTAGCAAGTACTTGCGATTGCCCGCATCTTCAACGCTTTCTTTAATATAAGGAAGCAAGCCGTTTTCTGTTTTGATAAAGTAAGCCTGAATATTCAGAAACGATGGAGCGAAATCATATTTGGCTATAAATTGCAAAACCCCAAGATAGCCATGGGGTTTTGTAATTTTTCCGATAAGAATAAGATGGTCGGGGTTCATTTCCGAAATGCTTATTCAGCAGCTTTTTCTTCAGCTTCGCCACCTTCGTTTTCAACTTCCGGAGCAGTAGGCGCTGATTCTTCAGTAGTCGTTGCTTCGGTTGCTTCGGCAGCCGTTTCTTCTTCGGCTGAAGCAGCCAATGCAGCTTCCGCAGCTTTAGCTTTTTCTTCACGTTTCTTCTGTTCGGCAGCGGCTTTCTCTTTTTTAGCTTGTTCGGCAGCAACAGAAAGCGAGCTTTTACGTGTAGAAATGTTTGATTCTTTAGATGAAATCCAATCTTGATAACGATTTTCGGCTTCTTCCAAAGTGAAAGCGCCTTTTTTCACACCACGCAGCAAATGCTTTTTGTAAAGCACTCCTTTGTAACTCAAAATTTTGTGAACGGTGTCGGAAGGCTGAGCGCCTTTTTCGAGCCAATTCAGTGCTTTGTCGTTGTTAAGTTCAATTTCAGCAGGCACTTTGGTAGGATTGTAAGTGCCTAATTTTTCCAGAAATTTACCATCGCGTGGTGATCTAGAGTCTGCAGCCACTATAAAATAAAAGGGCTGCTTCTTTCTTCCGTGTCTTTGCAGACGAATTCTAACGGGCATATCAAATGCGGTTTAGAGGGTTAAAAAATGAGTGGCAAAATTAATGTAAATGTTTGGAATATGAAACCGAATATTGCTCTTTACTTTCTGAATGGTTGTGTTAAAGACGCTGTAAACCATATTTTTGCGGAAACCAATTCAAATTTTAATGATGAAAAACATAACAGTTATTGGCGCGGGAACTATGGGCAACGGTATAGCGCATGTGTTTGCACAAAACGGATTCATAGTAAACTTAACCGATATTTCTACCGATTCGCTCAACAAGGCTCTCGCTACTATTGCTTCTAATCTCGACCGTCAAATAAAAAAGGGTGCTATTACCGAAGAAATAAAATCGAATACTTTAGCCAATATTGTTACATGCACCCATGTTGCAGAAGGTGTTAATAATGCCGATTTGGTGGTAGAAGCAGCTACAGAAAACATACACCTGAAACTTGAAATTTTTAAACAAATTGATGCAGCGGCTCCTGCTGCGGCAATATTGGCTACAAATACTTCTTCTATATCTATTACCAAAATAGCCTCGGTTACCCAACGCCCCGACAAGGTTATAGGTATGCACTTTATGAATCCCGTTCCGGTGATGAAATTGGTGGAAGTTATCAGAGGATATGCCACTTCCGACACCACCACCACCACTATTATGGAGCTTTCACAAAAGTTAGGGAAAGTTCCGGTAGAAGTGAACGACTATCCGGGTTTTGTTGCCAACCGCATTTTGATGCCAATGATTAATGAAGCCATTTACTCGCTGCACGAAGGTGTGGCGGGCGTGTATGAAATTGATACTGTGATGAAACTTGGCATGGCGCATCTGATGGGTCCGCTTCAGTTAGCCGACTTCATAGGACTGGATGTTTGCCTTGCCATATTAAAAGTGTTGCACGAAGGTTTCGGCAATTCTAAATATGCACCTTGTCCGCTTTTAGTAAATATGGTAACTGCCGGAAAATTAGGCTACAAAGTAGGAGAGGGGTTTTACGATTACAGCCGAGGAAGTAAAGAGTTGGTGGTGGCGAAAACCTTTATGAAATAACTCACACAACTACGCTAAAACTCCGTAAAATAACTCTGGTTAGGCGGCTGCTTGCGTGCTACTTTCAACTCTTGAAGCATGGGCGATTTTACGTTTATCTGAATGGAATAACTCTGCTGTACTACAGGATATGGTGCCCACTGAAAACGCATTTCCCAGCAATGCAGGTCGCGCACTACGTTCACTTGCGTGTAAGCAATTTCTTTGCGGGCAATATCATAACCCGATTGCATGTTGAGCACCCATTTGGGAGTTACGGATACATCTAAACTGAAACGAACCGCAGCCGTAATTACCACAGTGTCGCGGTTGCCGGGAATGCCGTTGGAAACATTAAAATCAAAATTCAGATTCAATGAATACGGAACGGTAAAATCATAATATCCTCTCATGTTATTAATTGCCGACTGAAGTTCGGCATCGGCTCTTTTTGATTCGCTTAAAGCATCTCTGCTTCTGCCTTTAAAATTTGTAGAGAGTGCGAAAGAAGCCGAAGTAAAACGGGTGAGGCGTTTATCCGATTCCCACATAAAAGTATTGATACGCCTGTTGAGTGAATCGGAAGCATAGGGGTCGAAGCGAGAAGCGAAGTTTATCATAAACTTCCCGTTAAAAATGGAAGAATAACCGGTTATAGAAATAGGGTCGAGTTTTACCGAGTCAGCAGCGATATTATAGAAGGTGCTGATGTTCAGGTTATCGAGAATGTTTACTTTTTTTTCAGCTTCGGCAGAATCTTTTTTAGAAAGCAATTTCATCGAAAGAATATTATTCAGCGCTAGTCCCACACCGCCAATCATGCCTTGTGGCGGCACTCCCGGAAAGCCCTGATTAATATCGAAAATGCTGTAGCGTTGCAGGTTGCCTTCTGTATCCGACTGCACATCGCGGTAATAACCCCATCCCGGCCTACCAAAGTCGGGTCGGTAGCGAAAACTCAATTGAGGCGACATAACATGCCGAATGGCTTTGATGCGTCCTTTTTTAAATTGCACCATACCGAATATGCGGGTGGTCATATTGGTAGAAAAATCAAAATCGCGGGCGGTTTTAAATCGGTATGAAGTGTCGCTGGCGATGAAACCCTGTCCGATTACCGAATCGGGAAATTCGGGATGAAATACAGGCAGGTCGAAAAATTCTTTATCAACCGTTTTGAAATACCAACGCTCATTATAATTGATTTGCGGCTGCACGGTTACAAATTTCAGCACATTAAAAGAGGTATTGATGGGAATATTATGCACTACGCCAAACTTCGCATTATCCAATGTTTCTTTTCTGAAAAAAGTAGAATCCACTCCCGACATTTGGTTTTGAATATCGAGGCGGTAGGCAAAGCCAATATCCTCATACCATTTCTTTTTTCCGCCCGCTAATTTGGGTTTGAAAGGCGTAATGCGCGAAACCCCAAAGTTGATATTGGGCAGTGTTATGGTCATGTCGCCCGTTACCAAACTTTGTGCATGATTCATATTTGCACTAAAGTTGAATGGCTTTCCTATCCATGATTTTGAATAAGAAATATTCGAATTCAAATTACTGTTGATGAGGGCATTGGTTTGTGTATAGTTGAAATTACGGTCGAAACGTGCCGAGCCGAAATTGACATTTGAAGCAAACGAACTTCCCGGACGCGCCTTGCTGTCTTGCCTGTGATTCCAGGTTACCCGAAACTCGTTTTGGACAGAAAAATTAGGTTCAACACGGTCGCCAAATCGGTTGCGCCCGTATTGCAACAGAAAATTTCCGTTGAATTTATATCGAAGTGCGTAATTGGTGCCACCACGCAAAGCAAAGCTTCCGTTGGTATATAGGTCGCCCGTAAGCGTGAGGTCGGCATAGTCGTTAAAATGCAGGTAGTAGCCGCCATTCCGCAGAAAAAATCCTCTGCCACTGATGCCCGATTCATCGCCATATTCAGGAAAAATAATACCGTTGGTGCGCTCCTTTTTCACCGGAAAAATGGCAAAGGGCACATACAGAGGAGTGGGAATATCGGCAATGACCAAATTGGCAGGTCCGGTTACAATTACTTTGTCTGGAACCAATTTCATTTTCTTAGCTCCCAAATAAAAATGCGGATGCTCCAAATTGCAAGTAGTGTATTTGCCCCGGTGTCCATACCATTCTTCATATTCGTTGCGCTTCACGGCTTCGGCATGTAAAAAACCGTCTCCTTCGCGGGTGCGCACCTGATATACTTTTCCTTTTTGAGTAGAAAAATTATAAGCTAATTTTTTCGCTTTGTATTCGCTGCCACCTTCTATGAAATCCACATCCCCAATGGGACTGCCCAACGAGTCGAAATCGGTTTCGGCAGTAACCACGTTGGTAGTCCAATCTAAAACCACTTTGTGTCCCTGAAGGGCTATGTTTTCGTATTTCACATCGGCATTGCCGTAGATATAAACTTTCCCGCTTTTAATATCATACACCACAGAGTCGCGGGCTTTATAATCTACCGGAAAACTTAAAGAATCTTTGGAGAAAAAAACAATCGAATCGGGATGCTCCACTATTGCAGCATCTGCCTGTAATTCGGCTTCGGCAATTACTGTCAAAGAATCGGGCGATATTTGCAAAGTGGTATCAGAAAACGGAGATAGATTTTGTGCTTTTGAGTCTTCAGTTGTGTCGCTGACATTTAGGCGTGCTTTTTGCGCAGGGAGCGCAAAAAAAGACAGCAACAGGAAGAGTGTGAGGAAAAACGCCCGATTTCTCAACGATTTTTTCGATTAAATTTGCAAAAACCAATACCGATAAGCCTTATATCTTTTCATATCGCGCCAAAAATAGGCATAAACAACGTTAAAACTCACGTGGTGTTTTACACCTGCTTGTTGTTATTTGTCTTATTTAACAATTCGCTTTTTTCAAATCCGGTAAATGAGCACAAAGTTAAAACCGTTGTGATTGATGCCGGACATGGAGGCAAAGACCCCGGAGCCATTGGTTTCAGTAAATCTTACGAGAAAGATATTACATTATCGGTAAGCCTGAAGTTGGGTGAACTGATTAAAAAAGAATTTCCGGATGTAAAAGTGATTTACACCCGAAACAAAGATGTTTTTGTTGAATTACAGGAACGTGCTGCCATTGCCAATAAGCATAATGCCGATTTGTTTATTTCCATACATTGTAATGCAAATAATGACAGGTCGGCATACGGTACCGAAGTGTATTGTTTAGGATTGCATCGCACAGAAGCCAATTTGGAAGTTGCCAAGCGCGAAAACTCGGTAATTCTTATGGAAGATAATTATGTGGAAAAATATGATGGATTTGACCCCACAGCACCCGAAGCACATATTATTTTTTCACTGTTTCAATATGCTTTTTTGAACCAAAGTATTTCGCTGGCTTCAAAAATTGACCATCATTTTCACCATACCATCAAGCGCAAGAGCAGGGGAGTGAAGCAGGCAGGTTTTCTGGTGCTGTATAAAACCACTATGCCCGGTGTGCTGATTGAGTTGGGGTTTATCAGTAACAAAGAAGAAGAAGCATTTTTGAAATCTACAGACGGGCAAGACAAAGTAGCCATGTCGTTACTCAAAGCATTTGCCGATTATAAAAAGGAAATGGAAAGTAATGGCGTAAAAACTCCGGTTGCCACCGAGAAAACTTCGCCTTCGCCAACTCCGGTTAAAGAAGAACCGAAACCGGTAGTCAAAGAAGAACCCAAGCCCGTGGTGAAAGAGGAGCCTCAACCTTTAGTAAAAGAAACACCTCCGGCAGCGAAAGAAACGGTTTCGCCAGAGCGCATTCCTTCCGATAATGAGGCGCTTCCCGACTGGATTTTTAAAGTGCAGTTTTATGCCACCAAAACTAAAATTCCCACTACAGACGAAAAACTGAAATTGGTGTTTGATTGGGAAATCGAGAAAACCGAAACCGGAATTCTCCGATACATTTCAGGTAAATTCTTTTCTCTTAAAACTGCCGAAGAACAAATGAAAGTGCTGCATCAAATCGGCTATACCGATGCATTCATTGTGCCTTATCATAAAGGTGAAAAACGAATCACCATGAAAGAGTATCAACAGTTGATGGGGCAATAAATATTTTTCAGTTATTATCCTTTATTTAAGAAGGATAGAAAAATCTGATTTTTCACAATCATAGCGTAAACTTCAATAAAATCATAATTACAATTAGCCTATAATTAATATTATGTTAAATAGACTTTTCCTTTAAAAGGGGAATGAACAGAGCCATTCCCTCTTTTGTAAGTTTTCTATTTAGTCTTTTCTAAGCGTACTTTCATTTCCTTAGATTTTTCATAATCACCCAATTTGGCATACACTTCTTTCAGCACGTTAAGGATTTCGCGGCTGTCGGGTTTGATGCTTTCAGCTTTCTCTAAATAAGGCAATGCTTTTTTCAAATTCTCTTCGCGGGCTTTTTCCAATTCTTTGTATTTGGCATCGCTCAGTTTGGGGTCGTTCATTTGTTGGATGAATTCGTTGGCTTTGTTCAGATAAATTTGACCGAGGTTGTTGTAGGCTTCGAAATAATTGGGGTCAACGGCAATGGCTTTGTTGTAGAATTTCTCGGCATTCACTTCGTCTTTCAATTCATAATAAGTAACACCGGTAGCCATTAATAATGATGCATTGGTTGGGTCTAATTCGGTAGCTTTCAGCATTTTATCTAACACATCATTGGCTTTGCCTTCTTTCAGGAAAATATTTAACTGGCTGATAATTAGGTCAACATTGTCGGGGTAACGCTTAATGGCATTTTCCAAAACTTCTTTGGCTTTCTCCTTATTGTCTTCTTCCAGATAAATATTAGCAAGGGTAATATACAATGCCGGGCTGTCGTAGTTTTTGTCAATCAATTTGTGCATGATTTGTTGAGCCTGAGCATTGTTGTTCAGTTTTAGCGCTGCTAAAGCGGCATTGAAAAGAGCATTGTCATCATCAACATTGTTCTGAATGCCTCTTTTCTCAAAGAAGTTGCGAATGTTTGCCACTTCCAAAAAGTGAGTCATTGCTTCTTTATATTGTGCATTTTGAAAAAAGTCTATACCCTTGTTGTAAATCTGTACCGAAGCAGTAATAAGGTTTTGAGTAGATTCTTTTTCCTGTTTGAATTTAGTATCTCCGACATTGAATGCTTTTTGGTAAGATTCTGAAGCGGTTATTAAAGCATTAGGAAATGATGGCGAAACGTTTGGATTCTCAAAAATAAACTGATAAATCAAACCTCTGTAATACCAGGTTTTGCCTTGCGCACCGGCTTTTTCGTCTTTTACGGCATTATCAATAGCTTCCTGAGCTTTTTTAAGCGATTCAACATCTTGATTGCCACTGGTTTGATAGGCTGTCAGGTTATTAAATGCGGTAAGATACTGCGCCTGTGCAACAAGACTGAAAATTCCGGCTAAGGCTAAGGTGATAAAGAGTTTTTTCATTGATATATGTTTTTTGATGAAAAATTTGAAATGGGTTTCAAAAATAATGGTTTTGAGTTGGGTGCGAAATGTTGTAAAGTTAAAAGGTTATAAAGTTGAAAAGAGTAGCGCTTTTGATGCTTTCTATCTTCTGTTCCTTTATAACCTTCTACTTTATTGTTTAATACTAAAATGCTATTGCTCCTCTCCTTCCGTGGCTGCCTGATTATCGGGCGCTTCACCGGAATTTCCATTTTCGGTATTGTTTTCCGTATCGGGAGTTCCGTTAGTCAAGCCTTCCGTTTCCTCCTCTTCTTCGTCTTTCATTTTTCCTACTTTAGCCACGGCTGCAATTTCATCGTTATCATCAATTTTAATCAATCGAACGCCTTGTGTAGCTCTACCCTGCACGCGCAAATCTTCCACCGGAACCCGAATGGTAATGCCCGATTTGTTGATAATCATCAAATCTTCTTCTTCGGTAACATCCATTATGGCAACCAATGAACCGGTTTTTTCGGTAACGTTCAGTGTGCGAACACCTTTTCCGCCACGGTTGGTTACGCGGTAGATCTCCTCTCCTGTTTCGGGGTCGTTGAGGAACGTGCGTTTGCCGTAGCCTTTTTCAGAAACTACCAAAACGGTATGTTCTTTATCATCGCTTTTCAGGGCAATCATTCCTACCACTTCATCGCCTTCTTTCACAAACATGCCGCGCACGCCCGAAGCGGTTCTGCCCATATCGCGCACTTTATCCTGCTGGAAGCGAATGGCGTTTCCTGATTTCAGCGCTAACATGATATGTTCTCCTTCTTCGGTGAGGCGAGCGGTGAGCAATTCGTCTCCTTCTCTGATGGTGATGGCATTGATGCCATTGGCACGCGGACGAGAGTAATCGCGCAGTTCGGTTTTCTTCACAATACCTTTTTTTGTGCAAAGCACAACCGATTGACTATCAAGTGCAATATCGTCTTTTATATCAATTACTTTTATAAATGCTTTTACCTTGTCTTCGGCAGGAATATTCAGGATGTTTTGAATGGCTCTGCCCTTGGAAGTTTTGCTTCCTTCGGGTATTTCATAAACTTTCAGCCAGAAGCATTTTCCGTTTTTGGTGAAGAAAATAAGCGTGTTGTGAGCTGTAGCCGAAAACATGTGTTCAATGAAATCTTCATCGCGGGTAGCGCCTCCTTTAGAGCCGCGCCCTCCCCTGTTTTGCACCCGGAAATCGGCAGATGGTGTTCGTTTGATATAGCCGAGGTGCGAAATGGTAATCACCATTTCTTCATTCGGAATCAAATCTTCCATATTAATATCATCGCCCGTCATTACAATGTCGGTTCTGCGGGCATCGCCATATTTCTTCTTAATTTCTAACAGTTCGTCTTTAATAATCTGAAAGCGCAACCCTTCATTACCCAAAATCTCTTGCAGGTGAGCGATGAACTTCATAATTTCTTCATATTCCTCTTTAATTTTATCGCGCTCTAAACCTGTAAGTCTTTGTAAACGAAGCTCTAAGATAGCCTTAGCTTGTATTTCACTTAAACCGAAATTGCTGATTAAACCTTCGCGGGCAATATCGGGTGTTTGAGAGTTTCTGATGAGTGCAATCACTTCGTCTAAGTGGTCGAGGGCAATGAGTAAGCCTTCTAAAATATGAGCACGCTCTTCTGCTTTTCTAAGTTCGAATTTTGTTCTGCGCACCACTACTTCGTGGCGAAACTCTACAAAATACTTAATCATGTCTTTCAGATTAAGTATTCGGGGTCTTCCTGCAACCAATGCGATATTATTTACTCCGTAAGAAGTTTGCAAAGGCGTAAAGGAATATAACTGATTGAGAATTACATTGGATACGCCATCTCTCTTAATGTCCACTACAATGCGTAAACCATCGCGGTCAGACTCATCGCGGATATCGGAAATGCCTTCAATTTTCTTATCGTTCACAAGGTCGGCAGCCTTTTTAATCAATTCAGCTTTATTGACCTGATAAGGAATTTCAGAGATGATGATTTGCTCTTTGCCGTTGGTTTCAATAATCTCGGCTTTAGCGCGCACTACTACCCTACCCCTTCCGGTTTCAAAACCCTGTTTCACACCTTCGTAGCCGAAAATAGTGCCTCCGGTAGGAAAATCGGGTGCTTTCACGTGCTGCATCAATTCCTCGATGGTGATTTCATTATTTTCAATGTAGGCTATTGTTCCGTCAATTACTTCTGAAAGGTTGTGAGGCAAAATATTGGTAGCCATACCCACCGCAATTCCCGAAGAGCCGTTTACCAATAATGTCGGAATGCGCGAAGGCAATACAGAAGGTTCTTTGGTGGTATCGTCAAAATTGAGGGTGAAATCAACCGTGTCCTTATCAATATCCGAAAGCATTTCTTCGGCAGTCTTTTGCAGACGAGCCTCAGTATAACGCATAGCTGCCGGAGGGTCGTTATCCATCGAGCCGAAGTTACCCTGCCCTTCTACCAACGGGTAGCGCAAACTCCAGGGCTGCGCCATACGCACCATAGCATCATATACCGATGAGTCGCCATGCGGGTGGTATTTACCCAACACTTCACCCACGATACGGGCAGATTTTTTAAATGGTTTGTTGCTGGAAATGCCTAAATCGTGCATACCGTAAAGCACTCTTCGATGCACGGGCTTCAATCCATCGCGCACATCGGGAATGGCGCGCGACACAATTACCGACATTGAATAATCAATGTAGGCGGTTTTCATTTCCTCTTCAATGTTAATCGGGATAATAATTTCTCCGTCTGCCATATATGGTTTTTAGGGTTTTGAAATGCTGCTTAAAACGCCTTATTTTTCAATTTTCGGAGCAATTTTAAGGTGCGCTAAGATACTGAATATACGCTTGATGAGCGGGGAAAAATTGAGGGTATTTATCCACAGGAATTTGGATCGGAGAATGTATATATAGCTGTTATAAGAAAGAGTAAAATTTTTAGACGACTTTTGAATTAAATAATTAATGAATTTTCAATAAACAACAAAGCCCCTGCTTTTGTGCAGAGGCTTTGTTGTTCTTAACCAAAAGATTCTATCGACCAAAATAGAAAGCCATAACCATAGAGGCGGCATGGGCAACAGGTTGCTGTTTTTTTTGTTGCCGATATTGCCGCCTTATCTTAAGAGCGTTACGTTGCCTGCTTTGTTCACAATCTGACCATTGGTGCAGATGGCTTCAACAAAATATGCAAATACGCCTGTGTTTAATATTTTTCCTTTAAAAGTGCCGTCCCAACCCTCGTTGATATTGGTGGTTTCAAACACTAACTTGCCCCAACGGTCGTAAATTCTGAATACTTTCAAACCGTCTAATGCCAGGTTGCGAACATAGAGTTTGTCGTTAAGCTCATCGCCATTGGGAGTGAAAGTATTGGGGACAAAAATATCATCACCGCAACGTCCTACCACATCAATGTAAGCTATGTCAGAATTTTTACAACCATTGTTGTCGGTAACTTCCACGCTTACCTGCTGAGAAGTGTTTGCCATAAACTGCGTTTCGGAGCAATGAGTGCAGTCTAACAAATCGGCAGGTGTCCAGTTATACTCACTGATGAAATGATTGCTTTCGGCAGTAAGATGAATACGCGTGCCTACCACTACTTTTCTGTCGCGCACAATCTCAATATTCGGCAAAGGATTCACTATTACGCTTACCATTTGTGTATCGGGAATACAACTTCCGCTGAAAGTGATAAGCGTATAATCTGTAGTTCTTTCGGGTTTCGCAAAAGGATTCATTTCAGAAGGACTGCTTAATCCATTGGAAGGGCTCCATAAATATTGTGTGCCATGATGCCCTGCTTCTATTACTTCAGCTATCAACTGCACTTGTTCGCCTGCACAAATTTCCATTAAACCATCAACCACAGTATTTACCTTTTCTATTACTTTAATTGATACCGAATCTGAATGGATGCAACCGAAATCTGACACGGCAGTAATTACATAAGTAGCATTAGTAGTGGTATGAGCAACAGGGCTGATGAGCGTTGCATTATTCAACCCTTCTAAAGGAATCCATTCATGACTAACCGCTCCAGTGATGGTTGTAGTTATTTCAACTTCATCGCCCACACATAGCGTAACATCATCAATAATATTGATTACCGGCAATGGTCGCACATTAATGGTGAGGGTATCATACACCGGGCAATTATAAATATTATTCACTCTCACTGTATACGTTGTAGTTTGTTGAGGAGTAGCGGTAACTGTTTCGCAAGTGGCACAATCTAAATTATGTGAAGGAAACCACTCATAACTAATACCATCGGAAGTGCTCAAAACAGCAGTTTCTCCGGCACAAATATTTTCAGGACCTTCAATTTTTGAAGGGTTGCGCGGATTCACAATTACAGGAATACTATCCACCGTAACACAGCCCCATTCATTGGAGATATAAACGGTATAAGTGATTGAAGACAAAGGGTTCGCCATTGGAGTCGCACAATCATCGCAACTCAAAGCAGTATTCGGTGTCCATGTAAATTGCGTGCCTCCCGAAGTTTCGAGCGCTACGCTGTCGTAAATACAGATTACAGAAGAATCATTGATGATGCCCAACGGATTGGGATGCACATATACAGTTACAGTATCATAGTCATAACACCTAAATGAATTTCCGATTCTAACCACATAGGTAGTAGTTTCATCGGGCTTTGCAGAAGGGGCATCTATGGTATGGTCGCTGAGTGTCAAAGCCGGACTCCACAAATAATCATCGCCACCGGCAGCCCAAAGTTCTACGGAATTGCCTTCGCAAATATGCTGGTCTTCCACCACCGCTCCGTTTGGAATCAGATTAATAGTTAAAGTTACCTGTGCAGTATTAACACATCCGTTAAGGTCGGTTCCTGTTACAGTATAAGTTGTGGTTTGTTCCGGTGAAGCCATAACACTCGAAGTGTTGTTGTTATTTAATCCATTTGTGGGTTGCCACAAATAGCTGTCGGCTCCCGATGCCTGAAGCAACATTTCTACTCCAAAACAAATAGCTGTGTCGGGCCAAACAGTAACAACGGGCAAAGCGTGAACCGTTAATGGTTTCGTTACAGTATCTAAACAACCTGCGGAAGACATGACAATCAGTTCCACATCATATTGCCCAACAGTAAATGATTGTCCGGGATTTTGAACGGAAGCAGTATTAATGTTTCCGAAATTCCAGTGATAAGATACGATGGCGCTATCGGAAATGGTTTGGTCTTGAAAATTTACAAATATTGAATCGCATCCTGAAAACTGAGATGCAGTAAAATCTGCTGAAGGTCCAGGGTCAATTACAATATTACCGGTTTTAATAACTGTATCGCTGCAAAAACTGTTGGAAACAATAAGTTTTACTGTATAAGCTCCCGATTGAGAATAATAATTTACAGGGTTTTGTGCGCTGCTGAAATTGCCATCGCCAAAGTCCCAATGCCACGATGTAATGTCGGGAAAACCGGACGACATATCTGCAAACTGAATGGCGCCTTCTCTGCAAACATGCTGAACATTGCTTAAAAAATCTGCATTGATTTCTCCCACAACAATCGAATCGGGCGATGTAATCGGGCGCAAACATCCGTTACCATCATCAAGAATAATAACAGGATAATAAACCCCATGCTGCAAATATTCATGCGAAATATTTTCGAGCGAATCTGTCAATATATTTCCATCGCCAAAATCCCAAGTGATGGCAACCGTATTGGTGGTTTGAGCTTCGAAGTTTACCACATTGCCTAAACACAAATGAGTAGGGTTGAAAGTAAAGGTTCCGTCAGGACCCAATACCAAAATCAAATCGGGCAGCGTCAAGGTGTCTTTACATCCCTGAGCGGTGGTGCCGATAAGTGTTACAGAAAAATTTCCGGGTGATAAATAAACATTATCAGGATTTTCCAAAACACTCGAATTGCCATCGCCAAAATTCCAATCAAACAAAACCACATCGGGAGTTGATTGATTGCCGAATCCTACCAAAAGAGGAGGGCATGGCGAAAAAGTAGTGTCGGGAACAAAGTTCACCACAGGATTTGTGATGGTAATGAAATTGTTTTTAACCACTGTAGAATCGCAGCCATTGATATCCATTACGTGTAACGAAACAGAGTAGGTTCCCTCTTGAGTATAAAAGTGCGTGGGGGTTTCGAGAACACTGGTTTGTCCATCGCCAAAATCCCAAAAGTAGCTGAGGTTGTTTCCGATAGAATAATTTTGAAAAGTAATGGCTCTCATGCTGCACGAAAAAGTATCGGCTTCAAAAACAGGTGTAGGAAATGTAGGTTGAATAAATTCATTCACTAACAATGTATGGCTGCAACCGTTTCCGTCTGTTACTGAAAGAGAAACATCATAATTTCCGGGAAATTCAAAAAAGTGTTGCGGGTTTTGAGCAACAGATAAATTGCCATCGCCAAAATTCCATTCCCACGAAACTATATTACTCAGAAAAGAAACCGAAGCATCTATAAAATTAACCGCCAATGGCGCGCAACCTTCTTTGGGTGCCGCATCAAAATCTGCCAAGGGTCCCAGAACTGTAATATAATTGGGCATAACCAAAGTATCGCTGCAACCGATTTCGTCAGTTACCATCAATGAAGCATCATAAATTCCGGGCGATAAAAATGTTAATTCAGGATTGCTTTCTGTAGAAGTAATATTTCCAACTTCCCAGAAATAACTCACCGCGTCTGCAGAAGCATCTTCAAAAGCTACAATCAACGGATGACAACCGGAAGTTGGTGCGGCAGAAAAATTTGCCAAAGCATCTACCACCAATACCGATTGGCTCAGTTCATCATGACAGCCCGAAGTAATTTCGGTTACCGTAAGTGTTACATCAAAAGTGCCTTTAGTTGCATAGGTATGTGTTGGGTGGCGATCGGTTGAAGTGTTGCCATCGCCAAAATCCCAATGCCACGATGTGGGCGATAACGAACTATCATTTATCTGAATGGTATAAGGGTCGTTACAATCGCGAATGATTTCAAATCGTGCCTGTGGAGGCGAAACATAGACGTAATCTTCTTTTACAATACTGTCCATGCAGCCTTTGTTCCAGGCAAATAATGTAACGATGAATAAGCCGGTGTCGCCATAAGCATAGTTGGGACTTTGTTCCGTGGATAAGCCTCCATCGCCAAACAACCACAACCAGCGGTCGGCAGTATCGGTAAGGTTGGTGAAATTTACTGCTTCAAACATGCAAACACTATTTGGAAGTCCGATGAAATCGGCTACGGGTTTTGAGCCTGCCTGAATGTATTCTTGACGGATAAAAGTATCGGTGCAGCCCGAAATAGTAGTTACAATTAAGGTAACATCAAACACGCCTTCTTCATCATACACGTGCGAAGGGTTGGGAAAATTAGAGGTATTTCCATCGCCAAAAAACCAGGTATAAGAAAGTATGGGTTCGATTGAAATAGCGGTATTGGTGAAATTCACCGGCAAAGGAAAACAGCCTTCAGTCGAATCGGCAAAGAATCCTGCCGATGGCGGATTGATAGTTACAGCACTATTGATTGCTTTAGTTTTTGTGCAGCCCGCAGCATCTGTTACTGTAAGCGATACGGTAAAGTTTCCATAGTCTGTGTAAACTTTCACAGGGTTTTGTTGTCCCGAAGTAGAGCCATCGCCAAAAGTCCAACTCCACGCAACTGCATTCGCAGAGTTATCTGTAAAGCCAGCAATAAAAGGTATTTTGCAACCTTGTGGATTATTTACTGTGAAATCTGCTGTTGGAGCAGGAAGCACGGTGATGTAATTTGTTTTAATAATGGTGTCTCTGCATGTAGTAGAGTTCCACGCAATCAGCCGAACAGTATAAGTGCCTGGAGAAGTATAAGTTTTGATGGGGTTTCTTTGAGTAGATGTAGTTCCATCACCAAAAGCCCATCGGTTGTTATTAGGGCTTGAAGTAGAAGTATTCGAAAAGTTTACGGTTAATGGTGCGCAGCCTGTAGTTACGTTGGAAGTGAAATTGGCATTCAAATCCTGAATAGTAACAAAGTTGTTTTTAATTACCGAATCGGCACAGCCTAACGAAGTATTTACCTTTAATTTAACATTATAATTCCCCATTGCATTATAGGTTGAAGAAGGATTTTGCGATGTTGATGTGCTGCCATTTCCGAAAGTCCATTCGTAACTCACGCCCGTTGAAGGCGTAGATTGATTCGCAAAATTTACAGTATGCGGTGGTGAACAAGCAGAGCGGTTAGGCGCATCAAATTCGGCAACCGGAGTTGGTTGCACCTGAACATAGTTATGAATGGCTTTTTCCGATTTGCAACCATTAGAATCAATGACTAAAAGAGCTACGTTAAAGTTGCCGGCATTGGTATAAGTTTTAGCAGGATTTTTTTGATTGGAAGAACTACCATCGCCAAAATTCCAAATCCAGGCGCGAATACCTGCGGAACCCGGTGTGCTGCTATCTTGAAAATTAAATGCTGCGGGAGCGCATCCTGTTGTTCCCGAAACTGTAAAATTTGCCGAAGGGTCTTGAAACACTTCGATATAATCTGTCATGACCAATGTATCTGAATTTGAACCGTTGAAAGCAATAAGAGTAACCGAATATTTGCCCGGTGTGGCATAAATTACCGATGGGTTGGCAAGCACAGAAGAATTTCCGTTGCCAAAACGCCACTGATAAGTGGTAGCACCCGTTGATAAGTTCTGAAAATTAACTACTAAAGGAGCACATCCTTTTCGGGTGCTCGTGGTCGAGAAGTCTGCCGTTATGTTGGCAAACGCATGCGATGCGCTTGTTATAAACAGCAGCAGCAGCCATTGTCTGGCGCATTTTAAGATTGCTTTCATTTTGCTTTCGCTTTTGGTTAAGATGCGACCTGGTCAGGGTCGAGCAGTTATACGAAGGCTGTTAGAAAAGGTTTTTGAAATACTGAAAAAACATTAGTTTTTTCTTTTGCATAACTTGGGTTCAATCGTAATAAGGTATTTTTGAACAGCAAACCATCCGCAACAAGTTACTAATGAAAAATTCATTACCCGGTATTTTAAAATCTATCAGGAATTATTTTATTCAAGGGCAATTGAAATTGTATGATGACCCGATTAATATCGGAAAAATAAAACTGGCCTTTAATTCTTATGCTGTTTACACCCTGGTGTCGGCTCTATATTTGCCGTATTTTATTTTTTATGGATTCAGCGTACAGTTGCTCATTACTGCCGTTACATTTTTGGTTCATGCCGGATTAATTATAGGTTTTCGCTATGGTTTGCCTTATAAAACATCAGCTTATATTCATATATTTATTTTTGTGCCTGCCATTTGGATGCAAACATATTTCTCTCAGGGGGCAATCAATTTTGTTACCTGCAGTTGGTTGGTTATAGTATCGCTTTATACATTTTTTCTGCTTGGACGAAAAGCGGGAATGCTCATGGTTGCAGTTTCCATTTTAAGTATTGCAACTTTTATCGGGCTGATACTCTTTGATTATCCGTTTCCCGAATATAAACTCAGTGAAAAATATTATCTGGCAGGAATATTCATTAGTCTTTGTTTGGTATTTATTTTAATCTACCTGATGATAGATCGCGTGATGATATACAACGAAGAAAGTATTGAGGACATCACCAAGACAAAAAACATGTTATCAAATATCATTGATAACCTTCCTTCTGCCGCACTATATTTTTATCAGGATAAATTTTTCATCAACCATGAATTTGCAAAGCTAACAGGCTATAAAGCTGAAGACTTTAAAGGGCTTACTCATCTTTTAAAACTTATACTTCCAGCACACTCAGAAGAAAATCGTTTGAAATTTAATTTGCTGCGTTTGAGAGAAGAGACCGAAAATAACATTGTAGAAATTCTTTCAAAAGAAGGAATGGTAAAATCAGTTGATATTTATTTCCATCGGAATGAAAAATTTGAAATTTGGCTTTTCAATGATGTTACAGAACTCAAATTAAAAGAGCAGCGCCTTTCAGAATCTAATTATTTTATTGAAAACATTTCAAAGTCGCTGCCCCATATCATCTATATTTTTGACCTCAATGAGAAAAAAAATATTTATACCAATCAGGCTGTAAATAAAGTATTGGGTTATACTGTTGAGGAATTTCGTAAAAAATTCAGGACCGTATTCGAAAATATTCATCCCGATGATATAGAATTAATATCCAATCATGTAAAGAATATTTATTCGTTGGAAAACGAACAGTTTGCTGAAGTAGAATATAGAATGAAGCACAAAAACGGCAATTATGTATGGCTCAGAAGCAAGGAAAAAATTTATTCAAGAAACAAAGATAGCACGCCATATTTAGTGATTGGCTTTGCTGAAAACATTACAGATAAAAAGAAAAAGGAAGCTGAACTTTTTGAAACTGCCAACCGGCTGAAGCTTGCCACCAGTGCTGTAAACTTTGGCGTTTGGAGTTGGGATATAGCCACCAATCATTTTTTTTGGGACGATGCCATGTATAAATTGTTTCAAGTTGATAAACAAGATTTTCCCAACCCCGTAGATGCATTTATTAATAGAGTGTTTCCCGAAGACTATCAGAATGCTTGGATTGGCATTCAGGAAGCTTATGAAAGCAATGACCGTTTCGAAAATATTTTCAGAATAAAACTACCCGACAATTCATTGAGATACATCAATGTTGTATACAAAGTTCTCAAAGACAGTAAAGGAACACCTTATCAGGTAACCGGCATGAACTGGGATGTTACCGACAAGAAAATTGAAGAAATACAAAATCTGAAAACCAATGCCATTTTAACCGCTCTGAATCTTGGTGTAGGTATGCTCTTTACCGAAAATGAGTTTGATGATGCCATGCTGAATCTGCTGCAAATAGCTGCCGATTCATTCGAAGTGTCGAATATCTTTCTCTGTGAACACAATCATGCTATAGGCTCCAACGAAAGGTGTTTTGTGCATAGATATTCTATTCCGGTGATTAATGAAACTGAGTTGAAAGATGAAGAAAACATTTATGAAGGCTGTCTCAATAATTTTATTTCAGAACAGATAGACAAATTAAAAAACAATAAAGCAATTTACTCTGACAAGAAATTTTCTTTCAATCTGACTTTACCTGTAGGCATTTCAAAACCTTCTGTTTTTATTGCACCGGTATTTGTTTCAGGAGTTTTTTGGGGAGTGCTTATTATGAAAGATAACAATGCTGATAGAATATGGGAAAATTATGAGGTAAACATTATTCAGAATTTCGCCAACTCCGTTGGTTCAGCTATTACTCAAAACCAGTCGAGAGAGCTTTTAAAAGAAGCTAAAGAAAAAGCCGAAAGTGCAGCAGCTGCAAAAACCGAATTTCTTTCTACTATTTCTCATGAGTTGCGCACCCCGCTCAATGCCATTGTAGGTATTACAGATATGCTGCTTAAAGACAAATTAGCCGATATTGAAAAAGCTAACGATCGTTTACGAATATTGAAGTTTTCTTCAGATACCATGCTGGCAATTATTTCCGATATTTTAGATTTTATAAAATCTGAATCGGGTAAAATGCAAATAGTTTCCGAGCCTTTCAATTTCAAACAATTGATTTACAATTTATACGAAACACATCGTCATCTGACTGATTTTAACCAACTTCATTTCAAACTCGAAATAGATGAATATATACCTGACGTATTAGTGGGCGATAACACTCGCATTGCACAAATATTTTTTAATTTGTTGGGGAATGCTTTTAAATTTTGTAACCAAGGAGAAATTTCCCTTTCTGTAAAACTTGTTAATGCCGACAATAATATTGCAACCATTGAGTGTGTAGTTGAAGATTCCGGAATTGGAATTCCATCCAGTCAACACGATAAAATATTTGAGCCTTTCATGCAGGTATCTAATGAATATCAAAAGAAAATGAGAGGAACGGGACTCGGGCTTGCCATTACCCGAAAACTCATCCATATGATGGGTAGTAATATTGAATTTGAAAGTGAAGAAAACAAAGGCACTAAATTTTATTTCACTCTTTCATTGCCATTTATTGAGCATAAAATAAAAGAGTTTGATGAAATAGTTCAACAGCCCGAAGCGGCCGCATTGCTTTCCGGGAAAAAGGTATTGATTGTAGAAGACAACAAAATCAATATCATTATTGCCGGCAATGTTTTGCAAAGTTGGGGAGCTACTTATGATGAGGCACATAGCGGAACAGAGGCTTTGAAAAAAATCAGACACAACGATTATGATATAATTCTTCTCGACCTGATGATGGATGATATGGACGGATATGAAACCTGCAAAAAAATAAGAGCCATGAAGAACCCTCTTAAATCTCATTTGCCAATAATAGCAGTAACAGCTTATGCTATAGAGTCTATTCAAGAAAAGGCAATAGCTGTAGGCATGAATGGCTTTGTTACAAAACCGATATTACAGAAAAAGTTATTCAATACTATAAAGGCTGTTTTAAGTAAACAGTTGATTTAGAAATAAGATGATTTTCTTTTTTTTTTTACCCTTTGTAATATCCTGCTTCCTAAAGCCGCGCAATTTTTTGCAACGAAATTCAACACCTTGTCTATTCTCCATATTCCTATATTAAATGCAACTATTTGATTTAATGATTCTTGCATAATATAATCTTCAGCCTCTACCCCACTGTTTATTGTCAAAATTTTGTCATTCTAAATTTCTTATTTGGAATTAGTCTAAATAAGATTAAATTTGCACTATCATTTTTAAAAAACTCAAAACCAAAACCATTTATGAAAAGAATTTTCTTTGCCTACGTGGCTTTCAGCTTCATCTTTTCCGCTTGTAAAAAAGATAAAAAAGATTTAGAAATTCCAGACAATTACGATGGCGCTGCTTATACAGTCAACACCACTCAGGAGTATGAAATCAGAGCACAACTCAAAGCGCTTACCGATGAAATGAAAAAAGGCAGAACTAACGGTGTAACAGTAGATGCCGCAACACTTACCAATTTATACAATGCCGGAACCAAATCGCTCAGCAGCATTACCGTGAGCCAATACAAAAACCGCATGACCGGGTTGTTCACAGACCTTGCCGCTGCCAGTGGCGGCACTTATGATGCCACCCAACCGGTGAGCGGACAAGGAGGCACTTATGGCGGCTATTTGTTTGAAGAAAATGGCGCTGAGTTGGAACAATTGGTTGAAAAAGGATTGTTTGGCGCGGCTCTCTACTACTATACTACCACTCAGATTTTAAACGGTGAAACCGATTTGGTGAAGTTAGATAAGGCTTTGGCATTGTATGGCGCACATCCCGATTTTGCCAACAGCAACGATGGTTCCAAAAACACCAATCCTGATGTATATTCTGCCAACTATGCTGCGCGCAGAGATGATAACTCGGGAAACGGAATTTACTTAACCATCAAGAAAAATTTCATTAAAGCGCAAGCTGCCATTAAAGCCGGAAACGATTATAAGGAAGAGCGCAATGAAGCCATCAATGCAATTATTTTGAATTGGGAAAAAGCCCTCATGGCAACAGTTATCAACTATTGTTTCGATGGCATAGCAAAACTTTCTACAACCACTCCTACCGATGCCACCCGTGCCGGTGCGCTGCATTCATTAAGCGAGGGCGTGGGCTTTGCAGGAGGGTTAAAAAATGTTCCCGGAAAGAAAATTTCCGACAGCAAAATTGACCAGATTCTTACCAAACTCAGATTTCCTGAAAACGGAAATATTACCATGCACGAGTTTGTGAAAGACCCGGTTGCAGCCGTTGCCGACCTTCAGCAAATTGTTGATTTAGTGAAAGCCGAATACGGTTTTACAGATGCAGAAGTGGAAGGCTTCAAGAAAAATTGGGTAAGCGAACAACAACGTTAATTTATATTTGACAAAAAGAGGTTGGGTAAAAGTCTGCTAAGTTTCATAAATGTCTTCCTGAGCTTGTCGAAGGATATTTCATGGACAATTTGTTTCATGGTTCGAAAGACTCACCATGACAAACTTTTACCCAACCTCTTTTCTTTTTGAAAAAAGATGACAAAAGTCATTATTTAGAATCATTCTAAATGAATATTTTTACATCCATTTTAGAAAAACAGAAACCTGCCATGAACTTATCGAATCGAATTATTTTTAGCATACTCATAGGAATTTTATTCAGCATTACCGCATGCGATAAAACCAAGAACAAAGATGGTAGTAGTTTCGACCGCAAACCCATGCTTGAAAACTATGCCGACAATCTGATTATTCCTGCTTTTGCACAATTGCAGCAAAAGGTAAATGCGTTGAAAACCGCTACCGATGCCTTTGTTCAAAATTCGGATGTTTCCACGCTCGAAACTTTGCAAAATGCCTGGAAAGAATCCATCAAAACTTATCAATACAGCAACGGATATAATTTTGGTCCGGCAAATTCTATAACAGGAACACTATACACCGATATCTCCACTTTTCCGGTGAATGAATCGGGCGTGGAAAATTTTATTACGCAAGGCGATTACTCGCTCAACAATTTTGCCCGCGACACGCGCGGTTTTTTCGGAATAGAATATCTCATTTTCAGTTTTAACGGAAACAACGAAATCCTCAATCAATTCAACAACGTTTCGGGCAACAACCGCAAACAATATTTGCAGGCAGTGGTAAACGACATTAAAACCCGCGTGGACAAAGTGAACAGTGATTGGGCAAACTATCGCAACACTTTTGTGAACAATACAGGAACTGATGCAGGCTCTTCCACATCAATGTTGTTCAATGAATTTTTGATTGGATACGAAAACATTAAAAACTATAAACTGGGTGTTCCGTTGGGAAAAATAGCCGGACAAACTTCAGTGTTGCCCGAAAAAACCGAAGCCTATTACAGCGGTATTTCCAATGAACTCATCGCGCTCAATTTTGAAAGTATTCGTCAGATATATTTTGGCGACAGTTTCGAAAGCCAGCCCGGTAAAGGTTTTGACGATTATCTGAGCGCTGTTGAAGGAGGAGAGGCATTGGTGAGCGAAACATTATTGCAAATGAATGCCACGCAACAAGCTATAGAAAACATTCCTACCGGAAGAATATCGGAGCAGATTGCCAACAACAACTATTCGGCAGCCGAAGCCGCGCATACCGAACTGTCGCGCCTCACCCGCTTTATCAAAAGTGATATGTCGTCTATGCTGGGTATTTCCATTACCTATTCGAGTGGTGACGGTGATTGATTTTAGTCCCTACTGCGTTGAGTAGGGATAAATTTTAGATGTTGGAAGATAGAAGTTTGATGTTAGATGTTTGAATTTTGATGTTTGAATTTGGAAATCAATAAATGCAACCTGTTAAACCATACCATTCTGATAATGATGAGCAAAACAAAAGTTCATTTTTCCAATTTCTAAATTCCAACCTCAAGAATCCGACTTCTATTGAGCCGTTGGCTTTTTTCCGCATCATGTTTGGCATGATGATGCTCATCAGCACCGTTCGTTTTATCTCGCTCGGCTGGGTTGATTATCAGTATATAGATTCGAAAGTTTTTTTCAAATACTATGGCTTTGAATGGGTGCAGCCTATGGGCAGAAGTGCCATGTATTTGCTCTATTCGCTCATGATAGTGGCTTCCGCATTTATCATGACCGGATTTTACTATCGCGTTTCCGCCATATTTTTCTTCTTTGCATTTACCTATTGCGAACTCATTGACAAAACCTATTACCTCAATCATTACTATTTCATCAGCGTGGTGAGTTTGCTCATGATTTTTCTTCCTGCCGAAAAATATTTTTCGCTCGATGTGGCTTGGCGCAAAATAAAACCTGCCACGCATGTGCCTGCATGGACGGTGAATCTGGTGAAGTTTCAATTGGGTTTGGTGTATTTCTATGCGGGCATTGCCAAGCTCACCCCTCACTGGCTCATAGATGCTATGCCGCTGAAAATATGGTTGCCCGCGCAAAGTCATTTACCGCTCATAGGCAGCTTGTTCGAGTTGCCGTGGATGCCTCACGTGTTCAGTTGGACAGGCGCACTATTCGATTTAAGTATTCCTTTCATTCTGCTTTCGCGCTTTTGGTATTTGGGTTTTATTGCAGTTGCAGTGTTTCACACACTCACCGGAATATTCTTTCAAATAGGCATGTTTCCCATCATTATGACTTGCAGTGTGCCCATCTTTTTTCCGGTATGGGTTCACAAAAAAATATTTTCTTTTCTGAATCGCTTTTTACTTTTCAATAAAAAATCAGAAATCCTAAATCCCACATCCGAAATCTTTCTTTATCCCAAATTCATCATGAAACCCCTTGCCGTATTGCTCGTAATTCATGTTCTGTTTCAGGTGGTGTTCCCGTTTCGCTATGTGCTGTATCCGGGCAATATGTTTTGGACCGAAGAAGGCTACCGCTTTGGTTGGCGGGTAATGCTGATGGAAAAAGCGGGCGATGCCACTTTCTATGTAAAAGATGGAATGGACGGAAAAGAAGGCATGGTGATTAATCGGCAGTTTCTGAACGAACATCAGGAAAAACAAATGGCAATGCAGCCCGACATGATATTGGAGTTCGCGCATTTCTTGGGCGAACATTTTAAAGAGCAGAGCATGAAAGACCCGATAGTGCGCGTAGAGGCTTATGTAACGCTCAACGGCAGCCGAAGTAAATTGATGATAGACCCGCAAGTGAATTTACTGGCAGAAAAAGAATCTATGAAACCGAAAAAATGGGTATTGCCTTTTGAATGATGAGCAACGCGAAGTGTAGTTTTTTCGGGAAATATTTTTGTTGGTTGGTTACAGCACTTCATCGGTTTTTTCTTTCAATCAATCCAAACGATAACAATAAAATCTATTCAACTTTCATCTTCTCATTAGCAATTTTTTCCTTCGGAAATTCTTTTGCGCAGCCGTTCGAAATCAGCGGAACCATTACCGATAAAAGCACCGGAAAACCATTGGTGGCTCAAATTCTCATTGAAGAATTTAATATCGGAACTGCTTCGGAAGAAAACGGAACATTTGTAATAAAAAACATTCCCCACACCAATTTTAAACTGAAAGTGAAGTCGGTGAATTATCTCACCTATCAGATGAGAGTTCGTTTGCTGAAAAACAGCGAAGTGATATTTATAGACTTAGAGCCTTCTGATGTGCAATTAGATGAAGTTTTGATTTCGCAGAAAAAAAATGGCGATGATTTTTCCGTTATTAGATTAAAAGCCGTTGACGGCACCGCTATTTATGCCGGAAAAAAATCGGAAGTGATTTTGCCCGAACTCATTGCCGCTAACAAAGCCACCAACAATGCACGCCAAGTGTTTGCCAAAGTGCCCGGATTGAATATTTGGGAAAGCGATGGCGCGGGTTTGCAAATGGGCATAGGTGGCAGAGGACTCAGCCCCAACCGAAATTCCAATTTCAATGTGCGTCAAAACGGTTACGATATCAGTGCCGATGCCTTGGGTTATCCCGAAAGCTATTACACGCCACCGGTGGAAGCGCTCGAACGCATAGAAGTGGTGCGGGGCGCTGCTTCGCTGCAATACGGAACTCAGTTTGGGGGCTTGGTGAATTTTGTTTTTAAAAGAGGCAACGAAAACACCCCGTTTGAATTTACAACGCGACAAACAGCAGGCTCGTGGTCGCTATACAATAATTTTACTTCCGTAGGCGGCACTACAAAAAAACTGAACTACTACGGTTTTTATCAATACAAACGGGGCGATGGCTGGAGACCAAATTCGGGTTTTGAAAATCATACAGCTTTTGCTGCTTTACAATGGAGTATTTCAGAAAAAGTGAAAATGGGTTTTGAATACACCCATACCTATTATTTGGCGCAACAACCCGGAGGGCTTACCGACACGCAGTTTGAACAAGACCCTTTGCAATCGTTTCGCGAACGCAACTGGTTCAGGGTGCGATGGAATCTGGCTGCCTTAACGCTCGATTACAAAATCAGTGACCGCAGCAAAATTAATGTGCGCAATTTCGGATTGATGGCAGGCAGAGATGCGTTGGGCATTCTCACACGCATCAACGAAATTGACCGTGGTCAGGAGCGCGATTTGATATTAGACGAGTATGTCAACTTCGGAAACGAAACACGTTTTATTCATCGCTACAATATGTTTAAACAAACGCATACCGTTATCACCGGTGTGCGGGTGTATCGCGGCAGCACCCATCGTTCGCAGGGTTTTGCGAATGCTGAAAGCACCCCCGATTTCAAATTTCTAAATCCTGAAAATCCGGGCAGTTCGGTGTATGATTTTCCCGGCTTCAATGTTGCATGGTTTGCAGAAAATGTGTTTAATATCACGCATAATTTTTCAATTACTCCGGGCATTCGCAGCGAATATATTTATACCGGTGCCGAGGGCTATTATAACCTCACGCCCCGCGATGCGGCAGGCAATATCATCAACGACACTATGATTTATGAATCGAGAGAACGCAGTCGAAGCATTTTGTTGATGGGCATTGGCTTGAGTTATAAACCGCTTACTTTTCTCGAAACTTATCTCAATTTTTCTCAGAATTACAGAGCCATTACTTTCAGCGATTTGCGTGTAGTGAACCCCAATTTTGTAGTGGACCCCAACATTAATGATGAGCGCGGATTCAATGCCGATATTGGTGTTCGGGGCAGTTACAAGCGTTTGCTCACTTACGATGCCAGCATTTTCTTATTGGCTTACAACGACCGCATCGGCTTGCTGCTGCGTAATGATACGGTAGCTCCGTTTCTGCCGTATCGCTATCGTTCCAATATTGGAAATTCACTGACTTATGGAGTCGAATTTTTTACAGAAATAGATTTGATTCAGTTGTTTGGAAGCGAAAATTCAAAAATCCGTTTGGGATTGTTTTTGAATTGCTCTGCTATACGCTCTTATTACAACCGCTCCGATGACAAAGCCATAGAGGGCAATCAGGTAGAACTCGTGCCGCCCATTCTGCTACGCACCGGTTTGAATATAGAATTATATAAAGCGCGCATCAGCGTTCAATATTCTTATGTAAAAGAACACTTTACCGATGCCACCAACGCAAGGCGCACTTCTACCGCCATTAACGGCATCATTCCGACTTATTACGTGATGGATATTTCGGCACAGTATCCGTTTAAAAAATGGTTTCAATTAGAAGTGGGCATCAACAACCTTACCGATACGCGCTACTTCACTCGCAGAGCAGAAGCCTATCCGGGCCCGGGTATCATTCCATCGGATGCACGCAACCTTTATGTTGCGTTACAGTTTAAAATTGGGGTGAAGAGAAAGTGAAATGTTCGTTGATTTAGAAATAGTTAAATGATTTTTGTGGTAAGGCTACTTTAATCCGATTAAATTTATGCAAACATTTTTGGCTTATTTAAAACCTTATAAATACTGACTATAATTTTCTGTTTCATATAAACCTATAATTACTTTATAACTTTACAATCGAATAAGTTCTCAACCACCTAACACTGTTCATGAGCCAGATTTCGCAAACCAATTTTTCTTTTCCCGGGCAAAAAAGTATTTATCATGGAAAAGTGCGCGATGTTTATAATATCAATGATGAATATCTGGTGATGGTTGCCAGTGACCGTATTTCGGCTTTTGATGTTATTTTACCTCGCCCTATTCCTTATAAAGGACAAGTGTTGAATCAGGTAGCAGCCCGTTTTCTCAAATCCTGCAAAGATGTTTGTCCGAATTGGTTTATTGATGACCCCGACCCGAATATTACGATTGGTTATATGTGCGAACCTATCAGAATCGAAATGGTGATTCGAGGCTACCTGACCGGTCATGCATGGCGGGTGTATAACAGTGGCAAACGTGAACTGTGCGGAGTGCCTTTGCCCGATGGCATGAAAGAACACGACCGTTTTCCGCAGCCCATTATTACCCCTGCCGTTAAAGCCGATGCCGGACACGATGAAGACATCAGCAAAGAAGAAATTGTGAAAAAAGCAATCGTAACAGAAGCCGAATGGGAAACTTTGGAGCGCCATACCCGCGACCTGTTTAATCGCGGCACCGAAATGGCTGCCGAGCGCGGGTTGATTCTCGTAGATACCAAATATGAGTTTGGCAGACGCAACGGATTAATTACTTTGATGGATGAAATTCATACGCCCGATTCGTCAAGATATTTTTACGCGGAAGGATATGAAGAGCGCCAACAAAAAGGTGAATCTCAAAAACAACTCTCTAAAGAATTTGTGCGCGAATGGCTTATTGCCAATGGCTTTCAGGGCTTGGAAGGGCAGCAACTTCCAGAAATGACCGATGTAGTGGTGCAAAGCATAACAAACCGATATGTAGAGTTATATGAAAATGTGATGGGTAAAAAATTTGTTCCGCAGCCAATAGAAAACATAGAACAACGCATGGAACAAAATGTGTTGAAGGCTCTAAAGAAGTTGCAATGAAGAATGTTTGTTTTAGTGATTCGTCAATTCCGAATCAAAAACTTCCTGACAACGGAGTTGTTTCCTGAGCGCAATATTATAAAATACATCCCTTGAGGAAGTGAATCTACGCTGATTTCAACTGTATTTTCAGAATTGTAAACTTCTGTTTTATACTCCTTGCCCGTTATATCATACAGAGCAACAGAAAGTTCTTGAAAGAAAAATGTTGCATCAAAATTTATGTAAACTCTGTCTTGTGCAGGATTGGGATACAACTTAACGAAATGCAAAGGCTCTGAAATACCTGAAATTGACAAAGCAGGGTCTAAGATTCGGCAGACAAACAAATCCTGATCAAGAGCTAAGTCGGTGGTAATGGTATCGAACTCGGCTCTAAAAAAATAATAGCCCGATGCAAAAACATCATGATGTTTTCCAACAGCAACACTTAAGCCGACCTGGGCATTGGCTCCCGTAATTTGCTTTACCCATTGCAGGCTACCATTATTACCATTCCATTTTCCTACAAAGGCATCATAAAAATCAGTGATTAGCGTATCGTTTCCAAAATAAGCAGGGGTGCTTATAAGACCGGTTAAATACAAACTTCGGTCTGGCGCTATGGCAATGGCGGTTGCCAAATCTAAAAACGGTCCACCGGCTTTTACCGCCCACAAACAAATGCCTTTAGGTCCATATTTGGCAATGAAAATATCGTTGTAGCCTTCAGAGGTAAGCGTTCTGTTTTCGAAAGTGGCAATGTTTGCAAAGTAACCGGTTACATAAGAATTTTTTTGGTCGTCCACCACAATGCCATTACCTATATCGCCTTCAAAGCCTCCTGCCTGCTGCACCCAATCGAACACACCGGCAGAATCAATTTTTCCCGAAATAATATCACTCGTGCTGCCGGTACCGGGAGCTGTAAAAGTTTCGCCTGCAACTTGGATGGTATTATTGAAATATCCGGTAAAATATGCGCTGCCTTCATCGTCAGACTTTACGCTGTTGGCTTCGTCATTGCCAAATCCGCCAACGCTTACCGCCCAAATAATATCACCGTTAGAATTGTATTTTGCCACAAATAAATCCTGCGCTCCGGCTGAAGTAAGTACCTTGTTTCCAAAAGAAGCGAACTGTTCAAATTTTCCGGCAACATAAATATCACCACGAGCATCTACATCAATACTGTTTCCTCTGTCTGCTCCTGCCCCACCGGCTCTTTTTACCCAAATCAAATTTCCATCAGGCGAGTATTTAGCCATAAAAACATCTTTACTGCCTACGGCAAAAAGTAATTGATTGTCGAAATATGCCAACGAATCAAATTCGCCTGTTACATACACATTGCCTTGTAGGTCTGCGGCAATTCCATAACCAGAATCGTCATTGGGTCCTCCGGCAGTTTTTAACCACAACAAATTTCCATCAATATCATATTTGGCAATAAAAATTTCGCCCCTTCCCCTGCCCTGATAAGTTTCGCCATTAATCAGCAGCTGACCCGAGAAATATCCGGTTACCAAAACATTTCCGTCAGGGTCGGTGCAAATAGCTCTGGCAGCATCGGTATCAATATATCCTCCGGTTCGAGCCCATTGAAACGACTGAGCAAAAGAGTATTGATGTATGCATAAAATGAGTGCGGAATAGAATAATATATTTCTGAAAATCAGGGGTGGCATTTTATGTAACTGTTTGATTGCTGAATAACAAAAAAAAAGGGCACCAAAATAAATAGTGCCCTTTTAAAAATTTTAATACTCATTAAAATACAGAAAGTTTTTTAACAACCTTTTCTTGATTTTTAATGCTGATAAGCTCAATCAAATACAAGCCTCTTTCAAATGAAGAAACATTGATTTGACCGGTTTCGGCAAAGCTGCCTTCCAACACCAATTGTCCGCTTAGAGAGTAAACTCTCATTTGCATTTCATCAGTTTTGTTAGGGAAAATGGTAACCACATTGTCGGCAGGATTAGGAAACACAACAGCGTCTAAAGCGGCTTTAGGAGCAGGCATTTCAGCAACGCTGGTAATGTTTTTCTGATAAACCGGCAATGTAACTCTTGAGGCAAACTCAGGCGAATGAGCAACGCGCTGAACAGCTACGCGCGGCTCCATTTCCACTCCATTGAATACATAAGATTTTCCATCAGAAGGCTGTCTGCGGAAAAATTGGTTTTCTTCCAAAGGAAGATTTGGATTGCATTGATAGCGTGTATGGTTGCTGCTGCAAATCATCACTCTCATTTTGTGCCCTTTGCCCCAAGTGTAAGCAATAGGCATACCGGCAAAATAGTATTCGTAAATTTCTCCTGCGGTAATATTGGTAAATGGAGTGTTATCAATTTCGTCAATCAAAGCAGGGTCGTTAATATCGGAATGAACTAATTTTCTGGCATAATCACGAGCGCGAGCATTCACTACAGCTTCAGTAACGAAGTAAACACTACCATCGGGATATTCATCTAACCAACGAATCATGAAATCGGTATCTGTAGGAACACCCGATAAACCATCAGGATTGGTTTTTGCATAAAGCGTAACTCTTGGGAAACCGATAATACACAATGAATCTTCAATAGGGTCGGTAGCATAATGTATGATGCCTGCACGGTTGTAACCATAAGGAGCATAACGCGGGTCATTCAAATTGAACTGCCCTTGACTGTCTCTGTCGCCTTGAGGGGTTCTAACAATCATATTGGCACCGCCAATAGCAGCAATCGGGTCATTAGGGTCATGCACATAGGTTTTAAACCCTTCATCATTCAAAGGTGCGCTGTAATCAATTTTTCCATTTTGATGCAGGTAAAAATCTTTAAAGTCAACCATGTGATTGATTGGAAACGTGTCAGACTCAAACCAATAGTTACCCATATTTTCGTTTTCTGCAACACCATCATTTAGCGGTCCGATTACATAGAAACGAACATCAGCGATGCTTGAGAAATCAACTGAGTCAATGGCTGCGGTTAACTGGTCGCCTGTAAATTCAGGAAGAATCGGTTCTCCAAAAGCAGGAAGGTCAACAGTAACCTCGCTTTCATTAAACAATGGAGGCCAGTTGATTTTGATTTTGATTCCGTTAACACCACTGGTTCCTAAAAGAAGGTTCACTAAGTCTTCAAACTCCATGTAATAGTCTTCTGAAGGAACCTGCACTGTAATGTTCGGAGCAATTTGCTGCCATTTATCGCTTTTAGGAATACGAACTTTAGGCATTCCAATATTCGCGAATTCGTTGTAGTTCAAGTTATATCTAAACCAACTTATAACTTCAGAATTCAATACATCAGAAACATTGATATTATTTGCATTCACATCTCCTAAATCGAAGCCAAGAATACTCGATACATTTTCTGGATATCTTCTATCTAAACCTGTTACAGGATCGAGCCTCATATCTCCGGTGGTGCGCGAACCAATAGTTTGATGTGCCCACGGTCCAAGAATAAGTTTCTGCAACTTATGCCCCTGAAATCCGGGAGGAACATTAGGATTGTGTTCCGGTCTGTTATATTTTTTCATCAAAGCCCAGGTTTGTATGGTTCCGTCAGTAAAAATATCCCACCAACCCTGCAAGTGATATGTAGGAACCAACATGTTGGTGTAACGGCTGTAATTGAGGTCTGGTCTGGGCGAATTGCCAAAACCAACAATACCATCAGGGTCGCTGTCGGTAACATCCACCACTCTTTTCACTCCGTTTACGGTTACAATTTTTCCTCTGGTAACAGATTCGC
>CAZFFP010000030.1:29558-39656 GCA_964518215.1 uncultured Chitinophagaceae bacterium | reverse complement strand
AGCAAAGGCATCGGCAGAGCCAATACATCCCCGCAAAAAAAATCGCGGAGCGGGGTTTTCGGCAATTTTTTCTGATAGCAGTTTCAGGCGGGTGTCGGAGCCGAAGGCTCCTAAAATATCTTCAAGGTTCATCTGCTTCAGGTGCAAAGGTAAACCTTGATGGTTGATTTCAAATGCGATGTTCGATAATTCGATTTTCGATTTGCGACAAACAGAAATAAGTGAAGAGGTTATAAAGTTGAAAAGTTATAAAGCAGAAGTTTGAAAGCACAAAGCCTATTGCCGTCAGCTTTAGCTGCCGGGCACATAAAAAGTAGTAAGTGAGATTTGGGGAATAGAAAAGAAAGAAAAACAAAAGACGAAGCGCTTAAAGTTAGGGTAAGTTACCCCCCTTCTCCTTGAGAGAAGCCCAGACCCGAACTCGTTTCGGGAGGGTTGGGGAGGTAAGAAAAGGGGATATATGGCAGAGGCTAGGAAGCAGAAATGTTGAGTATATTCATTTATTTACCGTTTTTGTAAATGAGTTCATCTTAAATGAATGTGCCAAACTGTTCAACCGCCCCGAGAACTTTTATCTTTGCAACTTCTTTTTTCTAAAATGTAATATGAACAACAAAATATACCCCGAAGTAAAGCAACTCAATCTGCCCGAAATAGATAAGCAGATATTACAGTTTTGGACTGAAAATAAAACCTTTGAACAAAGCATCGAAACACGCAATGATGCAGAGCCTTTTGTGTTTTTTGAAGGTCCGCCCAGTGCTAATGGTATGCCCGGCATTCACCACGTAATGAGCCGCACGCTGAAAGATTTGTTTTGCCGCTACCAAACCTTAAAAGGAAAAAAGGTAGAGCGCAAAGGCGGTTGGGATACACACGGCTTGCCTATTGAATTAGCTGTTGAAAAAAGATTGGGTATTAATAAAGAAGATATTGGCGTAAAAATTTCAGTTGCGGAATACAATGCCGAATGCCGCAAAGAAGTATTAAAGTTTAAAGAGGCCTGGGACGACCTCACCCGCAAAATGGGCTATTGGGTGGACTTGGAAAATCCTTATATCACCTACGAAAACAACTATATCGAAACCCTTTGGTGGATTCTGAAACAGTTTTACAACAAAGGACTTTTATACAAAGGCTACACCATTCAACCCTACTCGCCCGCAGCAGGCACCGGCTTAAGTTCGCATGAATTGAACTTGCCGGGATGTTATAAAAATGTGAAGGATACGAGTGCAACAGCGCAATTCAAGATAAAAGCAGAAGACCTGCATAAGTTAGGGAAAGCCCAGGCCCTTTTTGAAGGGGGTAAGGGGGATGTTTTTATCTTAGCTTGGACCACCACCCCTTGGACCTTACCCTCTAACTGCGCTTTAGCAGTGGGTGCTAAGATTGAATATGTATTGGTAAATACATTAAATCCGTACACAGGAAGAGAAGGAAATGTGATACTTGCTAAAGAACTCTTTCCAAAATATTTTTCACTACAAGGCGAGGTTAAAGATTTAACTGTTGGGCTAAACAAAATTGTAAGTGAAAAAGAAAGGTGGACAATTTTAGGATTTTATAAAGGCAGCGACCTCTCAGGCATCCGCTACGAACAACTGCTTCCATTTGCGCAGCCTGAAAATGGAAACAACTTCAAAGTAGTTACAGGCGATTTTGTTTCTACCGAAGACGGAACAGGCATTGTGCATATTGCACCCAGCTTTGGTGCCGATGATATGCGCGTAGGAAAACAAAATGGTGTTGGCGCATTGACTTTAGTAGATAAGCGTGGCAAATTTTTGCCCGAAGTGAAAGACGATATTTTTCTTTTCGGAGAAGAATATGTGAAAGAAGCTTATCTCTCTGAAGAAGAGAAACAAGCCGAATTTGAAAAGCAGAAAAAAATTCTGGAAGCCAACGGCAAAATAAAAGATTTGAAAAACTACCTGAGTGTTGACGACCGCATTGTGCTGAAACTTCAGGAAGAAAACAAACTCTTCAAGAAAGAAAAATACGAGCACAACTATCCGCATTGCTGGCGCACCGATAAACCTATCTTATATTATCCGTTAGATAGTTGGTTTATCAAAACCACCGCCATCAAAGAGCGCATGGTTGAACTCAACAAAACCATCAATTGGAAACCCGAAAGCACCGGCACCGGTCGATTTGGCAATTGGATAGAAAACTTGGTAGATTGGAATTTATCGCGCTCGAGATATTGGGGCACACCTTTACCAATATGGCGCAGCGAAGATGGCAGCGAAGAAATCTGTATTGGTTCAGTAGAAGAATTAAATCAAGAAATTGAAAAGTCTGTTGAAGCAGGCTTCATGGCACAAAGCTCCACCCTTCTCAGAGGGCGCGCGGGGGGGGAGATAGACCTCCACAAGCCTTTCGTTGACGAAATCATCCTTGTTTCCCCTTCAGGAAAAAAGATGATGCGTGAAGCAGATTTAATTGATGTTTGGTTCGACTCAGGAGCCATGCCTTATGCGCAGTGGCATTATCCTTTTGAGAATAAAGAATTGTTTGAAAAAAGTTTCCCTGCCGATTTTATTTCCGAAGGCGTTGACCAAACCCGTGGTTGGTTTTTTACCCTTCACGCCATTGGCACTATGTTGATGGATTCGGTAGCATTTAAAAATGTAGTATCGAATGGTTTGGTGTTAGATAAAAATGGCAACAAAATGAGCAAGCGTTTAGGCAATACCGTTGAGCCATTTGAAACCATTGCTAAATACGGAGCCGATGCTACCCGCTGGTATATGATTACCAATGCCCAGCCGTGGGACAATCTGAAATTCGATATCAATGGTATTGCCGAAGTACAACGCAAATTTTTCGGCACACTGTTCAATACCTATTCTTTCTTTTCGCTCTATGCCAATATTGATGGCTTTCAATTGAACGACCAAAATATTATTCCGGTAAAAAATCGCCCGGAAATTGATCGCTGGATAATTTCAAAACTGAACACCTTAATCAATGAAGTAGATAGCTACTATGCCGATTATGAGCCTACCAAGGCAGGTCGTGCCGTGCAGGATTTTGTAGATGAGCATTTGAGCAACTGGTATGTGCGCTTGTGCCGCAGGCGTTTCTGGAAAGGCGAAATGAACGAAGACAAACAAGCCGCTTACGAAACACTGTTTGAATGTTTGATTACCGTATCGCAATTGATGTGTCCCATAGCACCGTTCTTTGCCGATTGGTTGTATCAAAACCTTACCGATAATTTGCGCGCGAATGGTTCGGCTACCAAGTATCAATTCAATTCGGTGCATTTATCGCATTTCTATGCTGCCGATGAAAGTTTAATTGATGAAAGCCTGAATTATTCGATGCAATTGGCACAGGAAGCAAGTTCATTAATTCTTTCGCTTCGCAAAAAAGCCAATATTAAAGTGCGCCAGCCTTTGAGCAAAGTATTGATTCCTTCGCAGGGCGATAGTTTTGAAAAACATTTATTGCACATTTCAGAGTTAATAAAAAGCGAAGTGAACGTGAAGCAAATAGATATGGTGCGCGACTTGGATTTTGCCAAAAAGAAAATGAAACCCAATTTCCGCAACTTGGGAAAAATATTCGGGAAAGATGTGCCTAAAGTGGTGGAGATGTTGAATGCACTTTCTCAGGAAGAATTAAATGCTGCCGAAAAAGCCAAAACCATTGCTCTTTCATTGAATGAAAAAGAACACGAGCTTTCTTCTGAAGAATTTGAAATTATTACCGAAGATATTCCCGGCTGGGAAGTAGCGGGTTCCGATTTACTTACTGTTGCCCTTGATATCACCATCACCGATGAACTGAAAAATGAAGGCAATGCCCGCGAGTTGGTGAACCGAATTCAGAACCTCAGAAAAGATAAGGATTTCAACGTAACTGACCGCATACGCATAAAAGTTGAGAACAATGCTGCTTTGAATGATGCCTTAAATGGTTTTAAAAATTATATTTGCACCGAAGTTTTGGCAGAGGAGCTTGAAATAGTTGAAAAACTTGACGTGGCTGATGAAGTGGACGTGGACGAAAATGCCGTAAAATTATTTATCGAACGTAAACAACATTAACATGGCAACCACCAAAAAATCACCTGTTAAGAAAACTGCAAAACCCGCAGCTAAAAAACCCGTTGCGAAAAAAGCTGCTGCAAAGCCGGCTAAAAAAGCCGTGGCAAAAAAGCCAGTAGCCAAGAAACCCGCGGCTAAATCGAAAACTGGCTCGGTAGCCAAAACCCTAAAGAAATTGGTAAGCAAGGTTACTGCCGCTTTGAAAACCACAAAAGCGCCTGCGAAAAAAGCTAAACCTGCCCCAGCCAAAACCAAACCCGCGCCTAAGAAAACCGTTAAGAAGGCGGCTCCTAAAAAAGCGGTTAAAAAAGTGGCGGCAAAGAAGCCCATCGCTAAAAAACCCGCAGCAAAAAAAGTAGTGGCTAAAAAACCGGTTGCCAAAAAACCAATCGCAAAGAAACCTGCCCCTAAAAAGACTGTTAAAAAAGTTACCGTAGCCCAAAAACCGGCAGTTAAAAAGCCCGTTTCAAAACCTGTGGCAAAAGCACCGGAGAAAAATAATGTGAAACCTGAACCAAAAAAACCAATTACTGTTACTACAAAACCTTTAATAACACCTAATAAAAAAGCAAAGAAACCTATGGGTAAAGAGAAGACCAGCTATAGCGATGCTGAATTGAAAGAATTTAAAGACCTGATTACAGGAAAAATAGCCGGAGCGAGAGACGAACTGAAGTATCTCGAAGAGCAAATTAAGCGCACTTCTGAAATTGGCGACACCGAAGCCGATACTACTTTCAGTGGACAAGAAGACGGAACCAGCAGTATCGAACGCGAATACCTCAATCAGATGGCTTCTCGCCAGTCGCAATATATAGGTCATTTGGAAAAAGCACTCATGAGAATTGAAAGCAAAACTTATGGCGTATGCCGCGAAACAGGTAAACTCATACCTAAAGAGCGTCTGAGAGCAGTGCCGCACGCCACCCTTAGCATTGAAGCAAAATTGGCTAAGAAATAGTTTTTATACCCTTCAGTTTTGAAAAAATTCGCGCTTCCTGCTATTCTTATCATCGCTATACTGGTGTTTGACCAAGTTTTTAAAATCTGGGTAAAGACCTCTATGTATTTGGGGCAGGAGCATATTATTTTCGATTGGTTCCGTATACATTTTACCGAAAACGAAGGCATGGCTTTCGGAATGAAATTAGGTGGCGACTACGGCAAATTGCTGCTCAGCATGTTTCGGATTATTGCCGTAGGGTTTATTGGTTATTACCTATACACCATCATCACTACCCACCAACCCAAAGGTCTCATCATTAGCATTTCGCTCATTTTTACCGGAGCCTTGGGCAATATCGTTGACAGCGTTTTTTATGGTGTCGTTTTTTCCGATAGCAGTATGCAGTTAGCGGCAGTATTTCCTCCGGAAGGCGGCTATTCCAGTTGGTTTCACGGCAGAGTGGTGGACATGCTCTACTTTCCGCTCATCAGTGGTTATCTGCCCGATTGGGTGCCGTTTTGGGGGGGCGAATATTTTCAGTTTTTTCGACCGGTGTTCAATATAGCCGATGTAGCCATTACCGTTGGCGTATTCATGATTCTCATTTTTCAGAAAAGGTATTTTAAAGAGGAAGAAGAAGGAAGCAAAACAAAAAGTGAAGACACGGCATAGCAATTTTATCTTTCACCAATAATAGCCGGAGTCACTTTTATTTTTCTGTCTGTCTGCTTAGCTGCCATTTGTCCGCCTACACGAGTACATTGTAAAAACCATTAAGCATTCATTATACTCCTCCTAATCATGTGTTTGGAATAGTTGTATCAAACTCAAAAGCTAAATGAAGCAGGCCTTTTGTTTTGCATTTTTTGAAATACAAGCTATTAAACTTAAAAAATTACGGGGTACTATCATTTATAAAAAATATAGCACCCATTTCAGAAACAATTAAATTCCTGTAAGTTTGTCATACTATGAATGCCCGCAACATCGAGCAAATTGAAGAGATAAAACTTATCTTTTCTTCGCACTTGGAACAAAACAAACAACGTAAAACGCCCGAGCGCTTTGCCATTCTCGAAGAAATTTATTCGCGCACCGACCATTTCGATGCCGAAACGCTTTATATCGAAATGAAAAATAAAAATTTCAATGTGAGCCGCGCCACGGTTTATAATACTTTGGAATTGCTCGAATCTTGCGGATTGGTTATTAAACACCAGTTTGGCGATAACCAGTCGCGCTACGAAAAATCATACAACTATCGTCAACACGACCACCTGATTTGTGAAGACTGCAAAGAAGTGAAAGAATTTTGCGACCCCCGTGTTTTTCAGATAGAATCAAAGATTGGAGAACTGCTGAAATTCAGCATTTCGCATCATTCGCTTATTTTGTATGGCAAATGTGAGAATCCCGATTGTGAAAACAAATTAAAAATTGCCAAATTGCACTCGTAAATTTTCAACCATGGAATTCAGTATCAATAAAGAAAACGGAGCCATAGTGCTTGCGCTCAAAGGCAGTTTACTTGCCGATGTTCAATCTAAAGATATTTTACAGAATGTTTCAGAAGCTATTCAGGAAGGCGATGTGAAAATTGCAGTGGATATGCACGAACTGAAATTCATCAACAGTTCGGGGTTGGGCATGTTGCTTACGCTGATGATGAAAGCCCGTAAATCGGGTGGAGATGTGGTGCTTGTCAATACGCCCGAACAGGTTATCAACCTGCTAGCCATTACCAAGCTAACCGGTTCTTTCAGGTTATTCGAATCCTTGCCCGAAGCTATCAGCGCCCTTTAACAGCTTCCGTTTCAATCTTGTTTCACTACTAATTTGTAACCCATTCCATGCACATTCACTATTTCGAGTGAAGGGTCATCTTTCAGATATTTTCTGAGTTTAGTAATAAAAACATCCATACTTCTGCCGGTGAAATAGCTGTCGTTGCCCCAAATAAGTTTTAGCGCCAATTCTCTTTCTACCAATTGATTGATGTTGAGAAAAAATAATTTCAACAACTCCGCCTCTTTGGTGGTGAGGCTGTGAGCAGTATCGTTGATGGTGAGTTTTTGAGAAAGATAATCGAAATGATATTTACCCACCTGAAATTCGTTTTTGGTTTCATTTTTAAGAGCCGTTGGTTGTGTGCGTCTTAAAATAGCTTCAATACGCAGTTCCAATTCTTCCATACTGAATGGCTTGGTAATGTAATCGTCACCGCCAATGCGAAACCCTTCGAGCTTATCTTCTTTTAACGATTTGGCAGTAAGAAAAATAATAGGAGTATGCTTATCTGTTTTGCGCACTTGTTTGGTAAAAGAAAATCCATCCATTTTGGGCATCATAATGTCCACAATACACAAATCGAAAACATCATTGTTAAAAGCCTTCAGCCCCGCTTCGCCATCGGGACAATGTTTTACATCGTATTCTTTATGTTCTAAAAATTCCTGTAATACAAATCCTAAATTGGGGTCATCTTCCAATAAAAGAATTTTAAATTTTTTGTTCATGGAAAGTATTTTGAAAAGCTGAATATAAGAAGCGTTAGAAAGAATAGATAACGAACAAAAATACAATTCTTTATAAGCGGAAAATGTTAAAGAATGTTTATTGTAACTCTACGGAAAATAGATTTTTAATACTTTTCCTCTGCTTTAATCCCTTGTGCTATCTAAAAAGTCTGATAAACTTTAAAAAAGTCACGCTGAGAGAACTTCCCCCGAAATTTGGGGCTACCTGTTGAATATGACAATTAAGTTCCACCCCATGCCCCCGCCAGTGGGGGACAAAGGTTCACCTAAATTTCAAACTTATTTTCTCATCCATTTTTGCAGTGTTTTCGCTCCTATAATTAGCAACGGGAAACATCATGTCCTCCGCTGGCGGAGGTGTTCCGCCTTTGGCGGAACGGAGGTGGAACAATTACAAGTAATCTCAGAAATCTGCCATTGGAATATTTTCCGAAGAATTCTATTGTCGAATAAAAAAGCCTCAAACTATCTCATCGCGCCAGCGGCAATCCAGGAGGTAGTCCATGCCGCCTGAAAATTGAATCCACCGGTAATGGCATCAATATCTAAAATTTCGCCCGCGAAAAACAAGCCCTCATGCAACTTGCTTTGCATGGTTTTAAAATCTACTTCGCTCAGTTTGATGCCCCCGCAAGTAACAAACTCTTCTTTAAAAGTGCTTTTCCCCCGAACGGGCATTTCGCAGTGGGTGATACAGCGAGCCAACTTCTGAAATTTCTTTTTTGGCACATCTGCCCAACGTTCTTCAGCTATGTCACAAACCAAAAGCATCCGGTTCCAAAGCCTTGAAGGAATTTCCGGAAAACGATAATTTCCCGGTTTGAGTTTGGGTTGTTCTTTTTGTGTTTGAAGCAACAGGTGGAGCGCACTTGCTTCATCAAATGCAGGATTCCAATTCACTGTAACCGTAAAACTATGTGCCGCATCAAACATTTTTCTGGCGCCCCAAGCCGAAAGCCTCAATATCGCAGGACCGCTCAATCCCCAGTGAGTAATAAGCAGCGGACCAATTGCAGATAGTTTCATGCTTTTGACAAACACCTCTGCCTTCGGAACCGACACTCCCTTCAAATCGTGAATCAGTGCGTGTTTAATATTGAATGTAAATAAAGATGGAACGGGTGGCACAATGTTGTGCCCTATGGCTTTCAATAAATTCCACATCTGCTCACTGCTTCCGGCAGCCATCAGTATGTTGGCAGCATGATAGGCGCTTTTTGTAGTCATCACCTGCCAATTTCCCGAGGCATCTTTTCGGAGCGATTTAATGCCTTCCTGAGTTTGTATTTCAATATTCAATTTTTCACATTCGCTCAGAAAGCAATCAATAATGGTTTGCGAATTGTTGGTAACGGGAAACATTCGTCCATCTGCCTCTGTATTCAGTGGCACTCCTTTTTTTTCGAACCACTGTAGGGTATCGGCAGGTTGAAAAACATGAAGAGGACCTAATAATTCGCGTTGACCGCGAGGATAGTTGAGAACTAATTCTTCAGGATTAAAACAGGCATGAGTAACATTACATCTGCCACCACCCGACACTTTCACTTTGCCCAAAACGTTGGGGCTTTTTTCTAAAATCAGTACCCGTGCATTTTTATGAAGCGAAGCATAGCGAATGGCTCCAAAGAAACCCGCTGCACCACCGCCCGCAACAATGAGTGAGTAGTTGCGACTCATGGCATCAGTGGTCTGTTATTTTACAGCCTGGAATTTCGAGAATGAGTTTTTCGCTATAAGCCGATGCGGGAGTTTGGTAGCCTGTTTTCAGTTTTCCTTCCAACACTTTTGAAGCAATTTTTACCGATGTCATGGCAGTAAGTTTGTAGCCTTCGGGAGTTTGAAGCGTTGAAACTTTCACATTGCCCGCATTATCACAAACTCTTCCCCAAAAATAACTGCTGCCTTCTTCACGCTGTTGTTCATCGGGTCCTTCTTTGCGTTTGTCAATTTGTTTTTTCAGAAAATTTTTCACCCATTGCTGTCTGAACAACCATCCCAACCAATTGGCGCGTTGCATTTGTTTCACCAATTCGGGAGTAACTCCCATATAGGTTTCAATATTCGGAATACCGGTACTGAAATATGCGGTAGAAAGGTCGCCCCAGGCAATGGTAGCGGCTAAAGTTCTGAATGGTCCGAAATTTATTTCCATGACATTATAAGCATTGGCAACATTTGCCAGTTTATGGTCAATGCGCACCACGCATCCGTTGCCTAAATTTTCAATCATTGTTTTGGCAGTGCCCCGCGAAAAGCCGCTTTTCAAACCGGTGAATGCCAATTTTAAATCGAGCGCGGAGGGCAGTCGTTTTTTCAGATGCACGGCTAAACAATCAGAAGGCACTACATCGAATCCGGTGCCGGGCATTACCATAATATCTGCAAGCTTTGCTTCATCATTGCGCGATGCACACATTTCAAACACCTGATATTCTCCCGTTATGTCTAAGTAATGAGTTTTGGTTTCGAGGCAGGCATCAAGCATTTGATGTGCCGTGTGAATGAATGGTCCGGCAGCGTGAATCACTACTTTAATATCGCGCAACACAGA
>CAZFFP010000030.1:20335-29458 GCA_964518215.1 uncultured Chitinophagaceae bacterium | reverse complement strand
TTCCAAATTCCGGGAAAACAACAGGCAGCGATTTATGGGCTTAGTGTTAGTATCTGTTATGAAATCTTTCAAAGTTGTGAATAAACCACAACTATTCTGTTGAAAAGGAACAAATACGGTGTATAAACCTGTTGCAAAGATGTCTGTAAGAAAACTTGAAATTATTTGGTGAAGGTTTTAGGGTAATCTACTTTTGTTGTGTCGCTGAGAGATAAAAGGCAGAGGCGAAAGCCGAAGGGTTCTTTGAAACACACTTGCTGACTGCTGTAGAGCAGTATTTGAAAGACCGATACCTTGGAAAAGGAGCAGGTTGAAATTCCGACTCGTTCGGAACAAAAAAATGCTGACTTGACTTTCGCTGCTTGCAGATGAAAAACAGAGTGTAAGCAAGATTGTCTTCAAAAGATTTGCGCCCGTAAGGGAATCAAATTGAAATTCTGGTTTCGGACTGGAACAAACAAAGACAATGCTGCAAGACTTCCAAGCTGGTTGGATGATTGCAGATGGTTTCGAGGCAATTCGAAACACTGAAACAAGCAACGCGCAAGCGAAGTGTAAGTCAGCGTTTCGCCAAAATAACGGTAAGCGATTTCCGAAGCAATTCGGAATGGAAACGGGAATCATTCGCAAGAACGGTTCCCGTTTCTTTTTTTTGTTACTAAGCTCCCATGTTGCTTTCAACAAAAGTTCTTAGTCTACGCTCTAATATGCAATGGCAATGTGTGAAACCTTAGAAGAACTGGTACTTTAAGTTTGTTGTTGCAGGGTGATGGCTTTCTATGACGTTATTTCGTTTGCTATCATTTCTGCTTGTTTTAAAACGGTCTCTGTCGCTAACATTTGCATGTCTGGAGGATAACCATATTTCCTTAATATTCTTTTTACTGCTACTTTTAATTTAGCTTTTACGCTTTCTTTAATTGTCCAGTAAATAGATGCGTTTAGTCTGTCCCTCGCCCCTCTAATCGCACATCGCACTCGTCCCTTAAAGGGGGAGGGGGGTGAGGCTCCTGAAACAGAATGTTTATATTTGACTTCCTTTGTAACAAAGCTCCGGCTCATGCGTAAAAGCAACTTATATAAAAACGCTATTGTGATGAAATGGATAACCGTTGTGCTGATGCTATGTGTGTCGTTAATGTCGAATGCTCAAGATTTAAAAAAGACAATCATTAAGGAATCGAGCGAAAAAGCCTTAGAATTTGTTGCCGAAGCCGATAAACTCTTGAACCTTTCTGATAAACAAACTAAGCAGATTTATCAATTACGTATGGAGCTTTCTATGGCTATACGAATAATTTATTTGCAACATGGAAAAAACGCAAAGACTCTCGATATTTTTAAACAAGCACAACACGACTTTGAATTTGGTATGAGAAAAGTGCTTAAAGAAGACCAACTCATCACCTGGAACGAATACCGAAAACAAGTATATCTCGAATCGCAGCCACAACTTTCCGGTTTAGAATAACGCTGCATTCTTCTTTCCAAAACACCTAATAATAAACTTATTGCTAAAGGGCTTTACCACTATTTTCATATCTTGAAAAAAATATCTTGATATGGAAGCCTTTTTTCTTAAAAAGAATGGTTCGGCAAAAGAAGCGTTTGAGCTTCGAAAAATACCTGCTCTCGAACCTAAGCCCAATGAAATAGTCATCGAATCGGAAGCCTTTGGGTTAAACTTTGCAGATGTAATGGCACGCAAAGGATTGTATCAGGATTGTCCGCCCCTTCCCACTGTTATTGGTTATGAAGCGGTAGGCACTATTATCAAAACCGGCAGCGAAGTTTCCAATCTTAAAATCGGACAAAGAGTAGTGGTGTTTACACGCTTTGGCGGTTATGCCCGTCAGGTAGCAACCGAAGCCATAGCCGCCACTCCCATACCCACCGATATAGATGCAGGCAAAGCAGCAGCTTTAGCCACCCAATATTGCACTGCTTATTTTGCCTCGCACGAAATGGTGAATCTGCATGAAGGACAGCGTGTAGTAATTGATGCAGCAGCAGGAGGCGTTGGAACCGCATTGATTCAAATGGCAAAACACAAAAAATGTATCGTTTTTGGCGGTGCCGGCTCCGATGAAAAAATGGATTACCTTAAAAATCTGGGTGTAGATTATCCGGTGAATTATCGAAAACAGAATCTTTATAAAGAAGCACAGCGCATTATTGGTGAAGCAGGTGCAGATGTGGTATTTAACTCATTAGGAGGCACCACCATTAAAAATGCCATAGGTATTTTGGGCGCTGGCGGAAGATTGGTTGCCTTCGGAAATGCTGAAAGCTCAGGTAGAAGTCGCTCTGCATTAGGCACATTAAAAATGGTTTGGAATTTCGGCTTGTTGTTGCCGCCATTGCTCTTGCTGCACTCGCGTTCGTTTATAGGTGTAAATATGTTGCGCATAGCCGACCACCGAAAAGAAGTGTTGCAACGCTGTTTGCAATCGGTGGTGAGCATGTATGAGCAGCAAATTATTGACCCGGTAGTGGGTGCAAGTTTTGAATCATCGCAGCTTGCCGAGGCGCATGAGTTTTTAGAATCGAGAAAATCAATGGGAAAGATTATTGTGCGGTGGTAAAAAATGGGTGTAGGAAAAATTGCATATATTCTGTGTAAAATACTCTTCGACAAGCTCAGAGTGACAATAACTTTATAGGTGTCATGGTGAGCTTGTCGAACCATATCTACCTTAATGTCCAATTTGTCCCATACCCAATAAAATTGAATCAGGTTTTTTCAGGCATACATTATTTACCGACCTTCGCATCATGAGTTTAATTGTAGACATCAGAAACATTTTACAAAAAAGCATATCGGTGAAAGAAGCGTTGCTCAACGATGCAGATGCACTTGCTACTGTAGAGCGCTCCGTAGAGCTGATTATAGAAGCCTACCAAAACGAAAAAAAAGTTTTGTTTTGCGGTAATGGGGGCAGCGCTGCCGATGCGCAACATTTAGCAGCAGAACTCAGCGGACGCTTCTATCTCAATCGCAAACCTTTATTTGCCGAAGCGCTGCACGTAAACACTTCATATCTCACAGCCACTGCCAACGATTATGGTTTCGATTTTGTTTACAGCCGTTTGGTCGAAGCAATGGGCAACGAAGGCGATGTGTTGATTGCCCTTTCCACTTCGGGCAATTCAGACAATGTGGTGAATGCATTGAAAGCGGCTTTAGATAAAAAAATGACTACCATTGGTTTCACCGGAAATAAAGCGGGCAAAATGAATGAATACTGCGAACTGTTGCTGGCAGCGCCATCTTCAGACACCCCGCGCATTCAGGAAGTGCATATTACTGTAGGACATATTATTTGCCAAATGGTGGAGCAGCAATTGTTTGGCTGAAGATAAACTACTTAGCAGAGCCGTTATTCGATACCCGACAAATTTGATTGGAAAGAATTATTGCACATCATCTCAATCCGGGATTATATATCATTCAATTCCATTTTTCTGACGGAAGTAAAAATTGTTTGCGATTCATAAGAGAATAATAATCTGCTGACTTTCATTTAATATGCTTATCAGAAAAAAGGGCAATTCTGAAACTATATTAAAAGCTCTCTATTTTCGCTACTGAAACCAATTGCAATTTGCATTCTCTGTTATGAACCGTAGCCAATCCGAAAAACTGTTTCAACAAGCCCAACAATATATTCCCGGAGGAGTCAACTCGCCTGTGCGCGCATTTAAAAGCGTAGGCGGCACACCGGTGTTTTTCAAATCTGCCAAAGGCTCCCTGCTGCTCGATGCCGATGACAACGAATACATAGATTATGTGGGTTCCTGGGGACCCATGATTCTCGGTCATGCACATCCGGCAGTAATAGAAGCCATTCGCGAAAAAGTATTATCGGGCACTTCGTTTGGCGCACCTACCGAACTCGAAATAGAGTTGGCAAAACTTATTATTGAAATGGTGCCGAATATTGATAAAGTGCGCATGGTAAACAGCGGCACCGAAGCCTGCATGAGCGCCATTCGTTTGGCGCGGGGCTACACCAACCGTGATAAGATTATAAAATTTGAAGGCTGTTATCATGGACATGGCGATTCGTTTTTAATCAAAGCCGGAAGCGGAGCCTCCACCTTAAATATTCCCAACAGTCCGGGCGTTACCAAAGGCACTGCCGAAGACACCCTCACGGCTGCCTACAACAATTTGGCGGAAGTGGCGGATTTAGTGAAAAAAAATCACCGGAAAATTGCAGCGATAATTGTGGAGCCGGTGGCGGGCAATATGGGTTGCGTATTGCCCGAAAAGGGATTTCTCGAAGGCTTGCGAAAACTTTGCGATGAAGAAAACATCCTGCTCATTTTCGATGAGGTAATGACCGGTTTTCGTTTGGCAAGAGGTGGCGCACAAGAACTGCTGCATGTGAGAGCCGACATAGTATGCTTCGGAAAAATAATTGGCGGAGGTATGCCTGTGGGCGCTTATGCCGCACGAAAAGAAATTATGGATTGCATAGCGCCTGTGGGACCGGTGTATCAGGCGGGCACATTGTCGGGCAACCCCATAGCGATGATAGCTGGCTACACGCTTTTAAAAATATTGCATGATACTCCTTCGCTGTATTTGGAATTAGAAAAGAAAACTGTTTATCTGAAAAACAAAATTCAGCAATATTCCGGTGCCGGAATCAAATTCCAAATCAATCAAATCGGCTCTATGTTTTCCATTCATTTTTGTGAAGATGCAGTTACCGATTTTCCTTCGGCACAACATGGCGATAACGACACGTTTAAAAAATTCTTTCACTACCTGTTGGATGCGGGTATTTATATTCCCCCTTCGGCATACGAAAGCTGGTTTTTGAGCAACGCGCTCACTTATGAGCAGTTGGATAAAACCGCTCTAACCGTTGGAAAATTTTTAGGATAGCATTTTTTCTCAGGTAAATTATTCGACATGAAAAATTTCACGTTCATTTTTTTTACAGCATTCCTTTCGTTTGCATTTCAACTTCAAGCTCAGGAAACTACCGAAAGCGAAAAGCTCAACGAGTGGTTCGACAAAGTGTTTGATGAAGGCGTAGATCGCTCGCCTGTGTGGCAAGCCTATTTGGGCATTAAGAAAAATATTACCGAATGGGACGACAATTCAGAAGCCCGTGCGCTTGAAGATTTGAATATCACTAAAAACAATCTCGAATACCTGAAAAATCATTTCAATTACGAAACACTCGATGCCACAGCAAAACTCAGTTATGATTTGTTTGTGCTGAAATCTGAAAATGAAATCAACAATTTTCAATACCGACACCATAACTATCCGGTGAATCAAATGCGCGGCACGCATTCGTGGATTCCTTCTTTCCTCATTGATATTCATCGCATGGACAACGAAAGCGATGCGCTGGCATATATTACCCGGGTGCAAAAAGTTCCGCAGGTAATCGAACAACTGATAGATAATCTGAAAATTCGTGAAGCAAAAAACATCATCGCTCCGCGTTTTGTGTTTCCAAAAGTGCAGGACGATTGCAAAAATCTTCTGAAAGGAAAACCCTTTCAAAAATCAGACAAGCCTTCTACACTTTTGGAAGATTTTACTAAAAAAGTAAACGCGCTTGATTTGCCCGATAACAAAAAGAAAGAATTGCTCAAACAATTAGAAAAAGCTTTGAAAGAAAATTTCAAACCGGCTTATGAAAAACTGATGGCTTACCTGAAAGAAATGGAAAAGAAAGCCACCAATGATGCGGGTGTTTGGAAATTTCCCGATGGAAATAATTTTTTCAATGCAAGATTGGCATCCATTACCACTACTAATATGAGTGGTGAAGAAATTTTCGAAACAGGCATGAAAGAAATAGAACGCATTCACCAAGAGATGCGCGACATTATGATGCAAACCGGTTTTGAAAGCGAAAACCTGAAAGATTTTTTCAAATTCATGGAAGAATCGTCACAATTTTATTACGAGCAAAGTGAAGCGGGCAGGGCACAATGTCTGGCAGACAATCTGAAAATTATTGACGAAATGCGCGAGCGTTTACCCGAATTTTTCAATGTGTTTCCAAAAGCCGAACTAAAAGTGAAACCTGTGGAAGCCTACCGTGAAAAATCTGCCGGAAAAGCATTTTATCAACGCCCGGCTCCCGATGGTTCGCGCCCGGGTATTTATTACATCAACCTCTACGATATGAAGCAAATGCCCAAGTATCAGTTGGAAGCATTGGCTTATCACGAGGGCATTCCGGGGCATCACATGCAAATCAGCATCAATCAGGAACTGGAAGGCTTGCCCAAGTTCAGAACCTTGGGCGGAGGCTATACCGCTTATGTGGAAGGTTGGGGTTTGTATTCGGAATATTTTCCGAAAGAATTTGGTTTTTACCGCGACCCTTACAGCGATTTCGGAAGGCTGGCAATGGAGCTTTGGCGCGCTTGCCGTTTAGTAGTAGATGTGGGCATTCATGAGAAAAAATGGACCCGCGAACAAGCCATTCAATTTTACAAAGACAACACACCCGATTCGGAAGATGACTGTGTGAAAATGGTAGAGCGACATATTGTAATGCCCGGACAGGCAACGGCATATAAAATCGGGCAGATGAAAATTCTTGCGCTGCGCGAAATGGCACAGCAAACATTAAAAGAAAAATTCGACTTGCGTGCTTTTCACGATGTGGTGTTGAAGAATGGCGCCTTGCCTTTAGACGCGCTCGAAAAAGTAGTGCGCGAATGGCTGATGGAATAGCCATAATTGGCTTTCATAACAGGTATTATTTGTTTAGAATCCTGTCCGTTAATTTTCGTATTCCGCATAAAAGCTTTTAATTTTTTGCTAAGGCTTGACAAAAAATTCTTTATTTATTACAGGTTTTTATAACTTTAGTCCCTATTACAGTCATTATGAGCATTTTCAGGGGTCATATATTATTATCTATCTTTCTTTTATTGTCAGAAATTTTGTCTGCACAATCCTATACTACCCGTGGCACAACATTCTGGTTGGGTTTTATGCAAAACTTTACCGGGCAAACGCTTACGGTGTATATCAGTTCTGATGTAAATACTACCGGAACAGTAAGCATTCCATTACAAGGCTGGAATCAGAATTTTACTGTGAATGCAGGCACCACCACCACTGTACAGGTGCCCACTGCAATGGCGCAAGCCACAGGTTCCGGCACCCTGCAACCCAGAGGTATTCATGTAACTGCTAATGATACTGTGAGTGTATTTGCATTAAACTATGAAGCTTACACTTCAGATGCTTCCGTTGTCATTCCTATTCAAACCATTGGCAATCAATATTATGTAATGGCATACAAAGACAATCAAGCACCATACTCGGGCAATTCAGAATTTTTAATAGTGGGATGTTATGATAATACTACCATTGAAATAACTCCCAGAGTCAACACCACCAATGGTAATCCTGCCGGGGTTCCTTTTCAAATCAATATCAACGCAGGTCAGGTATATCAGGTGCAGGCAGTGCAAGACCTCACCGGTTCATTGGTGCGAGCTATTGACAACGGAACCGGCTGCCTGAATTTTGCGCTGTTTGCCGGCAATATATGCACGGGTGTGCAATGTGCTTACTGCGACCATTTGTATGAACAAATGTTTCCGGTAAATACTTGGGGAAGAGAATATGTATTAGCCCCTTACCGCACCCGAACTACAGACAGGTACAGAATTTTAGCCTCAACAAATGGCACGCAGGTAAGCATTAATGGTGGCGCGCCTATTAACCTCAATGAAGGGCAATTTCACCAATTCGATACAGGAACACCTTCTTATGTAACTTCAAATAATCCAATTTGCATTGCTCAGTTTTCGAAAGGCAGCCAGTGCGACTTCACCAATTCCGACCCATTCATGATAATGATAAGCCCGGTGGAACAAACTTTGACTTATGTAACGTTTAATGCTTTTACTTCAGCCATTATCACCAATTATTATCTGAACATTCTTACCCGAACGGCATACACCAATCTTGTAACTGTTGATGGAGTGAATGTGGGTGGGCAATTTGCGCCCGTTCCCGCCAATAACACTTATTCTTTTGCAAGGCTGAATATTACTCAGGGCAACCACACCATCAGAAGCGACAGCGGTTTTGTAGCTTATGTATATGGCTATGGGAATGATGAATCTTATGGCTATGCTGCAGGTGTGAATTTGAATAATCTCTTTGCTACGTTTGCTTATGCTTCTATAGACACCCCCATTTGTCCAAACACTCCTGTTTCGTTTGAAGGAATTGGCGACAATACTATTTTATTATACGAATGGGATTTTGGTGACGGCACCACTGCTGTCGGGCAGAATGTTTCTCACACATTTACAGATTATGGCTTGTATGAAGTGCTAATGGTAGTTACGCGCCTTAATGCCTGCGGAAAGGATACTATTCGCGGAACAGTGGAAGTAACCGGACCGAGAGTCGTGATTTCTGAAAATGATACTGCATGTTTGGGCGACCCTATTACTCTTACTGCCACCGGTGGACAACAATATTTTTGGAACACCGGTGAAACCACACAAAGTATCACTGTTTCGCCTACAGTTACTGCTCAATATTCAGTTTACACTATAAATCAATCGTGTCCGGGAATGCCCGATACGGTTACGGTGGATATTTCAAATCCTACGGTAGATTTTAATTTTACAGAAGTATGTCATGGAAACTCTATACAATTTATTAATCTCTCTAATGCTGATGTTGATTCCATCATATCGTGGCAATGGGATTTTGGCGATAATACATTCAGCAGTGACAGCGCCCCTGCTCATCTTTATGTTGCCGCAGGCAATTATAATGTTACACTCACTTTGAACACTTTGGTCGGATGCGCCCGAACCATTACTAAACCGCTTACCATTCATGCCGTTCCGGTGGCTGCATTCAATGCAGCTAATGTTTGTGAAGGTGTGGCTACTTCTTTCAATAACACTTCTTCTATTTCTTCAGGAAATATTGTTCAATGGCATTGGGACTTCGGAAACGGCATTACTTCCAATGCACAGTCTCCCACCTATTTGTATCCCGATACCGGAACTTATCAGGTGCAGTTGATAGCTGTTTCCGGCTTTGGTTGTGCCGACACCTTGACACAAACTGTAAGAGTGTATGAGCAACCCGATGCAACA
>CAZFFP010000030.1:0-20235 GCA_964518215.1 uncultured Chitinophagaceae bacterium | reverse complement strand
AGTTTCAAAATAATTCTTCGATTGACTATGGAACATTTTCGAACAACTGGAATTTTGGCGATAACAATACTTCTACTGATGAAAACCCTTCGCATTTGTATGCCGGATTGGGCAGCTATCAGGTGCAGTTGGAATTGGTTTCCAATAATAATTGTATGGCGCTTGTAACGCAACAGGTGCAGGTTAGTTTGCAGCCCGAAGCAAATTTTTCCCTGACAGAAGTTTGTGAAGGATTGCCGGTGATTTTCAACAATAATTCTATTGCCGGAAACAATGATATTTTTCACTGGACTTTAGGCGATGGCAATATCCGCAATACTTTTTCGGTTTCACATGTGTATGCTTCTGCAGGAAATTATCATGTGGAGTTAAAAGTTACTACGCCTGAAGGATGTTCCGACAGTATTACTCAAAACTTTACGGTGCATCCCAATCCGGTTACAGATTTTTCCGGTGTGGATGTTTGTTTGGGTGAAATCACTTCATTCGTAAACAACTCTTCGATTGCCTTCGGAAATATGAACGCGCCAGATTGGACTTTGGGCGATGGCAATGTTTCTTCTGAAATAAATCCCGAGCATACTTATGCAAGCGCAGGCAGTTATCAGGTTAAACTGAAACTCACATCTGATTTCGGTTGCGAAGATTCTTTAACGCTGCCTGTTTTGGTAGCGCCTATTCCTGATGTTAATGTTCAAAGCACTGTTGCCTGCTACGATGAAGACAATGCCGAAGCAACTATTATTCCTTTTGGCAGCACGCCACCTTACACCATTCAATGGAGCGATGGGCAAACAGGCGCTACTGCCACCGACTTGTTTGCAGGCGATTATGATATCACCATCACCGATGCTAACGGTTGTTCAGTGGTGGTTACCGAAACTGTGAGAGAACAACCTTTTCCTGTGATGATTCAAACCAATTTTGTATTGGACACGATTCGATTTGGCGATACCATTCGCGTAGTGAAAGTTACCGGCAACTACGACCCTTATCTGATTTACGATTGGAACCCTTCCACGGGTATCGGTTGCACCAATTGTGCGCAAACTTTCGCGGCTCCGCAGCAAACTACTGTTTATACCATCACTGCCACAGATACTCTAGGCTGCAAAGGCTTCACTGAATTTACCATAGTAGTGATGGGTGATTATGTGATTTATGTGCCTAATGCTTTTACACCCAATACTGACGGAACCAATGATGTATTCAAAGTTTTTGCACAAGGAGTGAAAACTTTTGAATTGCAGGTGTTCGACCGTTGGGGCGAAAAACTTTATGAAGGTTATGACTTACTCGATGGTTGGGATGGCTACTTCAGAGGGAAAGAACAAAACCCGGGCGTGTATGTGTATGTTGCCCACCTCGAATTTATTGACGGGCACAAAAAACTTCTGAAAGGAAGTGTTACGCTGATACGATAGTATTAAAATCTCAATCCGAATGTTACAATAAAATTATTGCGTGTAATTCTGTCAATACTCACAATATCTTTACCCAAAAAAACAGAATCGTCTATAATGCTTCTTACATAAGCAAAATCGAGATTGATTTTTTCGCCTCTGTAACCCATGCCTCCCGAAAAACTTTGAAAAGTTTTGTTTTCATCATTGATGCGAACAGATGTATTCAAAGGATTGGTAGAAATATTATATCCTGCTCTGAGTCTGAAATCTTTAATAGCCGCTTCAGCACCTGCTCTGATGGTATGTGAAATGCCCAACGCATTGTCAATACTGGTATTCAGATTGCTTTCAAATAACTGATACTGATTTTCCATAGAATACCGAACACCGGCATAGTTTGCAAAATCATAATCAACAGAAATGAAACCATATTTTTTTATGATGAATCCGGCACTGGCAACAGCTCTGAATGGCGACAATACTTTATACTTAAAACTTCCGTCAGGAGAAAACAAATCATAAGTAGCGGTATCTACATTTGAGTAGATGTTGCTATAGTAGCGGTCTCTCAACCCCATATATGATGGCGTGTGAAAAGCCAATCCGAGCCTGAGCCAGTCTTGCGCACGATAAACAGCGCCCACCTTCAGATTAATACCTGCGCCATTAGTGCGCATGTTTTTTACCATTTCGAAATTATTAAAATAAGGAATGGAATCTGAAGAACGTTCCCCTTCGCGATAGATGAGTTCTTCTTCATAGTTGACAATCGGCATACCCATCGTGGCGCCAAAATAAATTTTGTCGTTATGGTTGGCTGCAAAAGAGAAAGTCATCTCATCTATTTTTCCCGAAGTGTTTACGGCAACCTGTTTATTTACGGCAAACCCTTCTGTTCGGGCAACATAAGTTAATCCTGTCGGGTCGTTTTCATCGGGGTCGGTAAGGAAAGCATAATACGCTAACACCGCTTCAAAACTTGCAGCGCCAAAATCTACATTGTTAGGGTTAATGCCATTTAAATCGCTTGCCCAATAAGGGAGAATAGATTCTCCATTCGGATTGTTATAAAATCTTTTGGAATTGAAGTTGGCGTGGCGTGTCATTCCGAAGGCAAAATTTACACCTATCCAATTGCCCTTGCTTCTATTACCTCTTTTATCAACAAACATTTTATTGATGACCACTCCGAAATTGGGCACATGAAAATTGAGCTTCAACTGGTCGCCACCGGAGCCGCCAAAATTTGAAGTGCTTGAAGTTCCATTCAAGTTAAGGGAAAAAGTAGCTTCTGATGAACGATACAATCCCAAACCTCCGGGATTAATTCCTACAGAGGTAAAATCTGCACCCAACGCACCGAAGGCGCTGCCGGCTCCTAAACCTCTTGCGGTTCCACCGGCAAAAGTTTGCGAATAACGCAAGCCTTCATAATAATTCTGAGCTACTACTTCTGAAATAAACAAGAAACTACAAACGGCAGCGAAGATTTTTTTCATAGTGCTTCGGGACTTTTTAAAAGAATATGCTTCAATTTTTCAGAAAAATAAATAATCAATTATCTGGGTCGTGCAGGAGCAGGTGCACTGCGGGGCGCACTCATACTGCCACCTCCACGACTACCGCCAGCGGGCGAAATGCTTCTGCCGCCACCCGGAGACATAGAAGGAGCTGGACTGTGCTGTCTGGGCGCAGGACTCATTTGCTGTGGCGATTGTCTTCTGTTTGGTGAAGTATTTCTTTCGGGTCTCACATTTTGGTTTTGCATTTGCGGTTGTGTGCCTGGAGCAGGCGCACTCATTTCGGTGCCGGGCTGAACTCTTCCGCGAGTTGGGCGTTGTTGCGGATTTACATTAATACCGCCCCCACCTCTATTGTTAGGTGCCGCTTCAATGCCTTGATTGCGCTGAGGACTTGGAGCTGTTTGCGGTTGATTACGTATAGTTCCCTGATTGCCGCCTTGCTGAGGGGCAGGCGCGGTTCTTCCGGGAGTGGAAACTTCTCTGCCTTCATTGCTGCGCGGATTTGGAGCAGTGGTGCCCTGACGCGGGGTATATCTGTCGGGAGTTCTGGTATCGGGTCTGACTTCAGGATTTGCCGGAGTTTCTCTGGTTCCTGCCTGACGAGGACTGGTTCCTGTTGCCGGAGTTTCAGAGCGAATTACTCTCGGTCCTGTAGTGCCGGTTCCTGTATCGCCTCCGCCTCTCACACCGGTGTCTCCTCTACCTGTAGTGGTGGTAGCTCCGCCTCGCGGCCCATAAAATGTATTTCTTCCGCCACCAATGCCTCCGCCTCCGGCTGTGGCATTATTCCAATGGTAGGGATTGCTGTAAAAACCATCATGAAATCCATTCCAGTAACCGTGGTGATAACCGTTCCAATAAGGGTTGCCCCAGCCGCCTCCCCAACCGCCCATCCACGGGTTACCCCAACCGCCCATCCACGGGTTACCCCAACCGCCCATCCACGGGTTGCCCCAACCAATGCCTACACCCCAACCGCCCCAACTGTTCCAACCAAATCCCCAACCATAACTCCAATATGGGCGAAACATCGGTCGGTAAATAATAGCCATGTTATTCCAATAAGGGTCATACCAAAATGGGTCGTTCCAATATGGGTCGTAAAAATTGCTGTAATATCCGAAACCTGCATTTCCACCATGAAATCTTCTCATGCGGGTGGTGTAACTAGGACCTTCATTATAGTCGCCATAATAATTATTGGTAACGTAAGTATTTCCATAATCATCCTGATAATTATCGGTGTTGATTCCGGTGCGTTGTTGAGAGCCGTTTCCATAGCCATATTCGTTGTAGCTGTTACCTTGTCTGTCAGGATGTTCGTTATAGAAAGGGGGTTCTTCATACTCGGAAACAGGCGCATAATCCTGAGGAGTTTTTTCGGATTTATAGTCACTTGTTTTTTTAGTAGGAGCATAATACAAATCGTCCTTTGCCTGAGCAAATACTCCCCAAACGCTTGTGAGCAGTATCAATATGGTGAGGAAATGTTTCATAACCTTAGATTTTATTAGTTAGACACGATTTTTGTGATAAAAGTTTAATCTTCTTTGTTTTTTAATTCCGCTTTAATCTGAAGTGTAAAAATCGAAACTTTTATTCGTTCATTTTCAGCAGCTACAGTTGAAATTACAAAATGCTTGCCAATTGTATTATTATGACTATCGGAATGATGATAAACCCCAGATTCTTAAAGGTTAATTTTTGCTAATAATAGAAGAAAATGAAAAAAATGGTGGAATTAATTGACAGAGCATAAGTTTAACTTCAATTTTTTAAAGACAACTACCGTCTGCCGGAACTGAACACCGCCTACTCTTAACTATATCCCCTACTTTTGCCTGATATATACACTACAATGGGTTTAATTACAATTGAGGGCATGCAGTTTTATGCGCATCATGGTTTTTACAAAGAAGAGCAGGTGTTGGGCGGGAAGTTTGTGGTAGATGTGTATCTCGAAACCGATTTTTCGGAAGCAGCCGAAACAGATAATCTTCAGAAAACCGTGAACTACGAAAAGGTGTATTTGTCAGTAAAAGAAATTATGGAAGAGCCGGCACGACTGATTGAATTTGTTTGCCAAAGAATTTTAAATAAAATATTGAACGATTTTCCGCAAATAAAAGAATGTAAAGTTTGTGTGAGTAAACTGAACCCTCCGCTCAAGGGTAGTGTAGAAAAAGTTTCGGTAACGCTCGCAGGAAAACAATAAGCCATGACCACAACCGACAATGAAATAAAAGAGGTGAACGAAGCCTTTCGTCAGGTGCAATTGCGCATTTTCAGGCAGTTTAAAAAAAATCCCGATCTCAATGCCATGTTGTATCTTATTGGCATCAGAGAATTAGGATTGGCAAAGGAAAAATTTACCAAAGAAGAAAAACAAGACCTCATGCACATAGCCACCTGTCGCCTATTAAGTTATGAGGGTTATTTTGCCTTGGAAGGCTTAGATAAAGACGGTTGGCCTCATTGGGTAGCGGTGAAGCCGATGCCTCAGTTAGAACTTGATGCACAGGAACATTTGCTCAAACGCCTCATTATTCGTTATTTTGCCGAACTTTAAAAAGCCGTTAGCGACTTGTGCTTGTAGCTACGGAAAAAATTTTCTTCAAACCAAAACCGATATACTATGAACAGAATTTACACCTTGCTGATGATTGTTGCCGGATTACTGGCACATACCGCCTGCAATTCACAAAAAAATGATTCAAAAGAAAAACTAAAAGATATGCCAGAAGGACTTTATGCTGAGATGGTTACCAATAAAGGAACCATTTTACTCCAATTAGAATTTGAAAAAACACCCATGACAGTAGGCAACTTTGTTGGCTTGGCTGAAGGTAAAATTGAAAACAAATCAAAACCTTTGGGAACTCCTTATTACGATGGTTTGAAATTTCACCGCGTGATTAATGATTTTATGATTCAGGGCGGCTGCCCATTAGGCACCGGAACCGGAGACCCCGGCTACAAATTTCCTGACGAGATTGACCCTTCTTTAAAACACAGCGGACCGGGCATTTTGTCTATGGCAAATTCAGGACCGGCTACCAATGGAAGTCAGTTCTTTATCACCCACAAGGAAACTTCTTGGTTAGACGGCAAGCATACGGTATTTGGTCGCGTAGTGAAAGGTCAGGAGGTGGTGAATGCCATTGAACAAAACGACCAGATTACAAATGTGAATATTTTGCGCAAAGGCAAAGCTGCCGAAGGTTTTGATGGCGCTTCGGTATTTAATTTTAAAGTTGAAAATTTTGCAAAAGAACAACAGGCAAAACAATCAGCAGCCTTAGATGGATTTAAAAAAATGATGGCAGAAAAATATCCGAATGCTAAAAGCACACCTACCGGATTGATGTATGTAATGGAAAAAGAAGGCACCGGAAAACAAGCTACTGCCGGCTCTACTGTTAGCGTGCATTATACCGGAAAACTTACCGATGGCTCAAAGTTTGATTCTTCGCTCGACCGCGGTGAGCCGATTGAGTTTCCTTTGGGACAAGGGCGTGTAATTAAAGGTTGGGACGAGGGCATTGCTTTGTTTAGAGAAGGTGGCAAGGGCACTTTGATTATTCCGCACACTTTAGGTTATGGCGAAAGAGGTTTTCCTCCGGTAATTCCCGGCAAAGCCATTTTGGTGTTTGAAATTGAATTGATAGAAGTAAAGTAATGACACCACTGTTTTAAGATTTAAAGCCGCTTCAAAAATTTGAAGCGGCTTTTTTGTTTTTTCAGATGGGTGCAGGTCCTGTTTCGGAATCAAAAAAAACTACGCAGAATTCCTACTCGCATTGATATTGCCAAACAAACAACGCACCACTAATCTTTCATAGGTAGAGAAATGCTCGTCATTTTTTTGCATCTGCATTAAAGCATATTGCTGAATGCTTAACAAAGGCAATATTATTTTCTCTCTTTCGCTTACAGACAATTTTGAAAGCGGTTCGTTCTCCATCAACTCGTTTTGTTTGGTAAGTTTTAAAACCAATTCTTTGGTTAACAAATATTCTCTTCTTAACTCTTTCCAGAAATCGCCATAAACCGAATGTTGCGCCATGTAGGATGTTAAAGGGAAATAAGTTTTCTTCATAGACATAATGCTATTGCCAATGAGCGACTTAAAAAAATTTGATTTTTCATACAACTCCTCAATCACTTCAAATTGATCGCGGTATTTTTCAAGTGCTGTGCCTACCCCGTAAAAGCCCGGAATATTTTGTCGCACCATACTCCACGAGCCTACAAAGGGTATGGCTCTTAAATCTTTTAATTCCAGTTTAGCGCTTTCTTTTCTTTTCGTTGGGCGACTGCCGATATTCGTTGCTCCGTATTGTTTTAAAGGAGTCATCTCTTCCAGATAAGAAGTAAAGAGCGGATGGTTTTTCAGACTGAGATATTTTTTATGACTCACTTCTGCCAATTCATTCATCAATATTTTCCGTTTCGGGTCAAACGACTTGCTTTGTAAAGACTTTACGCCTGAAAGCAGCAGTTGTTCAAAGTTATAAGTCGCCTGTTCGTGTGTGCCGAAAACGCTGGTAATGGTTTGCCCCTGAATGGTTAAGTGAATGTTTTTGTTTTCAATTTCGGGTCCCTGTGCGGCATAAAACTGATGCGTTTTGCCACCACCTCTGGCAGGCGGACCACCACGGCCATCGAAGAAAATTACTTTAATACCGTGTTGGCGCGACAAAGCAGTAAGCCGCTCTTTGGTATTATAGATTTCCCAATTGGCTTTTAAATAGCCACCGTCTTTGGTGCCATCTGAAAAGCCCAACATAATATGTTGCTCATTGCCACGTCTTTTTATATGCGCCCGATAAGTTGCGTGTTGATACAACGCCTCCATCATTTGAAGGGAGTTTTTCATGCCTTCCATCGTTTCAAAAAGCGGCACTATGTCTATGTTTATTTCATCATCAGCATATCCGCAAAATTTGAATAAGCCATACACGGTTAAAACATCAATAATATTTTCTGAATTTGAAATGATGTATCGGTGAATACTCTTCTCTCCGTTCTTTTTTTGAATTTCTTTTATCTGTCTAACATTGTTAATCGTATCTGCCGTTAATTCATTTTCATAATCGGTAGCGTTGATATTGATTTGCTTTTTAGTAAGCATTTCAATTTTTTCTGAAAGCGCTAATGCATCCCAATCTTTTTTAAATTCTTTATTGAAAATTTCTGAAATCACTTCCGCATGTATAGAAGCATCTTGGCGAATATCTAATGAAGCGAAACAAGAACCAAACAAATAAACCCTGCCGATAAAATCATTTACTTCATCAAGAAAAAGCGAGTTGTATTTCTGATTAACAATATCTCTTACTTGTGTTAGGGTTTCCAAAATATCAGTTGCAGAAAGTGCTGTGTTTCCGCAGAAAAGATGATTATAAAGTTGATGTTTTAAGTTGTTCAACAAAATTTGAGTTTCTCTGAAAGTGATTTTTTTCATCAACCACTTTAAGTGATGATAGTAACACTTCATTACAGAAGTGCGCAGTTCATTCGATACCTGAAAAGTGGTTTCGGCAGTTACAAAAGGATTTCCGTCTCTATCACCTCCGGGCCAAAAACCTAATTGCAACAATTGCGGATTAAACTCCGGTCCCACATTCAACTCGTTGCATATTTTATGATAAAGCCTGCCCAAGGTTTGATAATAGACATGCCTGAGATAGAAAATAATACTTTTAGCTTCATCGAATGGTGTTGGTTTCTGATGATTGATAAACGGAGTAAAAGCTAATTGTTGAAGGCTCAAATCAATCTGTTGAATATCATCCACCTTAATAGATTCTCTCAGTTGATACATGATGCTTTGAACAGCGTTGGGATAAAATTGCGTAGGGTGTGCCGTGAAAACCACCCGCACGCCAAAGTTTTTAAAGTGCTCTATCACTTCAGGCGTTAACTCATTTTTCTTCAGAAACAAATCAATGCCGGCTTTATTAAATTCAGGGAAAGCAGCATCTTCAACACTATCAAATAAAACCACTTGCCTTTCAATATATTGAACCATGCGAAACAGAAAATTGAATTCCGCTTCTTTAGTTTTAACATCAGTATGTTGTTTAAAAAAATTGGTAATGACCTCTTCCGGGCTTTTAGCACGCTCATAGTATTCTTCACTTATTTTATGAAGCAGCGGAATATACATGCCCGTGTATTTGATGTTTTCATTGGGTAGATTCGTGAACAGACTGTTATAAACCAAATATTTGTTTTTGATTAAGCTGCGGAATTTTTCTAGCTTTTCATTTGGCTTAAGCATGTGGATGATTGTTTTGGAAAAATGAATTTACAAAAACATGGGCTATACGAAATTAATGCCCTCCACCGGTACAGCTTTTTTGCATAGTTTAATTCAGAAAAAATTTTTGAAAAGCCGAATGATGATGTTCAGCAAAATGCTGAAAATAATGAGCGTGGTGATGGGAAAATAGAATTTAAAATTTTCTTTTTCAATTCGAATATCGCCCGGAAGTTTGCCGAGCCATTGTAATTTTCCGGAAACGAAATAAACCACAATGCTGATTATTGCAATAATAATTCCGGCAGCGACAATATATTTTCCGAGTTGTTGGTTCATGAATTGATTAAGGCTTAATACCTCTAAAAAACAATTCCTCTTTAGAAAGTTCTTGAAAGCCATTATCACCCCTTAATGCGCGATAACGCTTCCTTGCTTCGGTAGCATATACGCTTTCTTTGTGGTTCATGATGAGGTCTTCATAAAGTTCTTTCGCTTTTTCTTTATCGTTCAGGGTGCTTTCGTATAAACCCGCCAAAAGAAACAAAGCATCATCGGCAAGTATATCTTCTTTGTGGAAGGCAATAATTTTTCCTAAATATTTAGCAGCCACCGAATCTTGTTTGAAATCGAGATAAGTTTTCGCTTTGAAAAACAAAATGTCATCTGTCAGCGCATGATTTGGATAAATATCAATTATCGAATCGAGCGTGGCTAAGGCTAATTCTTTTTTATTCTGATAATACAATAAACTTGCTTTGGCATACATTTCCATAGGATAAGCAGTAGTGTCTAATCCAAGATTATCCATAATGAAAACCGAAAGCTCCAATGCATCATTCGCCACCAATTCTGAAGTGGCAGATTTCAAAATAGTAAGTTGTGCTTGTGCCCATTCAAAATCGCCTTTGTAAAACGAAAGTTGTGCGTTTTTAAATCGTCCCAACTCGGCTAAGGGTTGGTCTTTATATTCTTTTTCAACTTGAGTATAAAGCAGCACCGGTTCATACACATCGCCACTCAGCAAATAAAAATCGCCTAATAAAAGTTTGGCGTTGCCCCGTAATTGTTTATCTGCCTGCGGAAAATTCACTACCGATTCTGCCATGAGAATTGCCGAATCTAACTGGTGCAGATAGAAAGCCTGAAGTTTAGCTTGCTCTATTCGGGAAGTGGCAGTCATTCTGTTCCAACCGAAGTCTTTTACCAACTCATAATAGTCGTTATTGAGCGCTTTCAAATCGTCAACCGTATAATTTCTCGACTGCGTAATTTTATCTTTTCTCACGTTGAGCAATTCCTGACGCGCTATTTGAAAATTAGGATTGCTTCTTCCTTTTTCAATCACATACTGATAGCATTCGATAGCGGCATCATATTGTTTTTCGGCAGTAGCGGAGCGCGCCAAATTCATCACCCGATGACCATTTTCATTGAAACGTTTATCAATAGCGCGGGTTTGTATGAAAGCCGATTTAAAATCTTTGCTCTGAATAAATGCCCATATCAACAAGTCGGAATAAATCAGCGAGGCATTGGCATCCTGAATGCGTGTGAGCAACTGATTTTTAAATTCATTAAACACTTCGGGCGTTTGCAGCGATTCCTGCATTCTGTTTTGCACCGTTTGCACATGGTCGGGTTTAGATGCCACGTGGTTTAGATAATAGTTGATGGCTTGTTTCAGGTCGCCTTTTTTGTCGAAAAGCAAAGCGAGGTCGTAAGAAAAAACGAAAGGGTTTTTGAAAATCTGTTGACCTGCCGAATAGGTTTTGATAGCGTAATCTGTTTCATCGAAAGCGAGAAAAGCATTAGCTACTTTGGTAATCATGCTTTGGTCGGGCGGCAATTGCTTGATGGCTTTGGAGTATTCGGCATCGGCAGCTTTCGTGTCGCCTTTGGCTTTCAGCATATTTCCGTTGTCAACGAGATAGGTCAACTCTGCCGGATGGCTCTTGATATTTTTCTTCAACAGTTTTTCGAGTACCTGAAAATTTTTCAGTTGCAGCAGCGAATTATAATAGTAGCGATAGTAGAGGTTGTTGTCGGGATTTTTGTTATAAAGTTTTTCCAAAAAAGTAACCGCTTTTTCATACTCTCCTTCATTATAGTATTGAAGGGCAAGATTGTGCTCGGTACTCAACTGAGCCGACAACAACAAAGAACAGAACAACAAACCCGTAAGCGACAGAATTTTTTTCATCAATAATTAATTACGATTCAGTGAGGTGAAAATTGTGCAGCGAAAAGTGGCAGCAAAAAACTTTTAATTTCTACAACTTATTCCGACTTTCTTCCGAGGAGAAAGAAATAAACGCAAAAAAGTTTTTTTGCTGCACCACTGCAATTCACCATAAAACTACGAAATCAACCCCTGAGATAGAATTTAATTGGCGCTACATAACGAACGTTAACAGGTTGGCCTCTGTGCATACCGGGTTTCCAGGCGGGCATTTTTTCGAAGTAATTCAACACCGCTTTGTCGAAACACGGATGTGGACTTTTGGCAACTTCAACATCTTTTACTTTGCCATCTTTGCCTACCAAAAAACGAACATACACGGTTCCTTCCATATCTATTTGTTTGCACGGATTGGCAAACGGGGTTCCGCCAATAAACTTCAGAAGGTCTTTTTCGCCCCCGGGAAATTCGGGCTTTGTATCTACTAAAGGAAAATCCATAAACTCAGGAATCATTTCATCTGTTGCACCGCCAGGTGGCGAATAGGGTATATCAACATGTGCATTTGGGTCTATTTCAGGAGTTTCAATATCAGCCCGATTTTCAATTTCTGTATTATTATCTATTGGGTTTATATCGGTAAAAACAAGAAGCGTTTTTTTCTCCGGTGGAGGTGGTTGATTTTTCTGTTGCTCCATTTTTGCGGCAGGCTCAATAGTTATAAAATCTTCGTCAATGGGTGTTTTGGATACGCCAAAACCTTTAATAGTAACATCATAAATAGTGTAGCTTAAAGCAATAATGGCAAACAGCAAAGCGAAAATCATCCCCGTGCGATAAAACAATCCGCTGTAGTTTTCGATATTGATGTCGGGATTTTTTTTCAGTAAAACAGAATTGCTTTCTGCGGAAAGCGATTGAGTTTGAAGGCGATTGAACAAAAGGTTGAAGCCGCCTACCGCAAGGACAATGGAACCTGCCAGTCCTGCGAATAAATAGAGAAAAAATGTGCTCATGGCTAAGATTTTTTGGATGAAGAGAATATGTCCAAAAAACGCTGTGCCGGGAACATAAATTTTCTACACAAATATTAATGACATTAAAATGACCGAATTAATATTTTGATAATTTTGAAATCAGAAGTTCCTGCGTTAAGAATAGACTGAAGAAAAATAAATACAACGAAATTGTTGAGAAAAAAGGTTAAGTAAAAAAGAAGCAGAAAGGAGTTTAGGAAAGACTTTTATGCTATGGGATAAGCTCAATTTAAAAAAAGAAACGCAAGTAGCTATATGGGTTGAAATAAAGCAATTAGCAAAAATAGATATTAAGAGAAACGAGCAAGAATTTAAGAAAAGCGTGCAACATCGGGCAGGTGAGCGAATATAGCTGCAAGAAAATAGACGCAGTAGAGAATGAACAAATTCAGCTTTAGGTAAATTGTTATTACTCGAAGTGCCAGTTATGGTATATCTGAGTGCTTCCCGCAACATTCTTTACATATCGTTTATCTTTGCTCACCATGAAAGTAAAAATCATTAACCAATCGAATAACCCGCTGCCCGAATACAAAACCAAAGGCTCTGCAGGAGTGGATTTGTGTGCGCACATTTCAGAATCCGTAACACTTCTTCCGTTAGAGCGCGAACTCGTAGGCACTGGTTTGTTTTTGGAATTGCCCGAAGGGTTTGAGGCGCAGGTGCGTCCGCGCAGCGGATTGGCAGCCAAAAACGGCATCACTGTTTTGAACACTCCCGGCACTATTGATTCTGATTACCGTGGCGAAATAAAAGTGATTCTGGCAAATCTTTCGCGTGAGCCGTTCACCATAAATCCGGGCGACCGCATAGCACAAATGGTGATTGCCCGCCACGAACAAGTAACCTTTGAAGAAGTGGAACTTTTAGAAAGCAGCGAAAGAGGAGCCGGAGGGTTTGGGCACACGGGAGTTTGATTTTGAATTTCGACTATGCGATAGTTCGATATGCGATATTCGACAAATTGTAGAAAGCTGGAAATTAGAGATTGGAAGTTTGAAGAAAGGAAAAAACATCTTGCCGTCTGCTTTAGCTGACGGTTATTGAGGACGGATTTCGATATGCGATATTCGAAAAAACAATTGAGGCTGAATGAGAAGGCTGATTGCTGAAGGCTGAATTCTGAATTATTAAAATAGAGGTAATACGAATTAGTGAATTTGAAAATTCGGAGAATTAAAAATTAATAGATGAAAGTTTCAAAGTAAAGGGTAAGTTCCCCTTCTCCTTGGGAGAAGGGGGAGAGGGGGATGAGGCTTAAAAGCAGTCGAATATCGAATCATCGCAAATCGCACAAAAAAACCACAAAAATGAAAATCATAGTGCCAATGGCGGGAATGGGAAAAAGAATGCGCCCGCACACACTCACCGTTCCCAAACCTTTAATCCCTGTTGGAGGAAAATCTATTGTGCAGCGCTTAGTCGAAGACCTTGCTGCAACAGTTACAGATACAGTAGATGAAATTGCATTCATCATTGCGCCTTCATTCGGCAAAGAAGTGGAGCAAAACCTCATAGCCATTGCCGAAAAAACCGGAGCCAAAGGAACCATCTACTATCAGGAAGAAGCCCATGGAACTGCTCATGCCATTTACTGTGCCGAGCCGTCACTCACGGGCAATGTCATAGTGGCGTTTGCCGACACATTGTTTGTAACTAATGAGCCGCTCAATACCGATGCCGATGGAGTTATTTTTGTTCAGAAAGTGGCAGACCCTTCGGCTTTTGGAGTAGTGCAGTTGCATAGCGATGGGCATATTACCGATTTCGTAGAAAAGCCCGCCACTTTTGTTTCTGATTTGGCAATCATTGGTATTTATTATTTTAAAGATGGCGACAATCTGAAAGCCGAAATCAAATATTTGTTGGACAACAACATTAAAGACAAAGGCGAATACCAATTGACCAGTGCACTCGAAAACATGAAAAACAAAGGCAAAAAATTGTTGCCCGGCACAGTTACCGAATGGCTCGATTGCGGCAATAAAGACGCAACAGTTTACACCAACCAGCGGGTGTTGGAACTGAAAAAAGAAAAAGAGCAGTTGATGTCGGCTTCGTTAAATGCTGTTAATTCTGTGATTATACAGCCCTGTTTCATCGGAGAAAACGTTAGTGTCGAAAACTCTGTGATAGGTCCGCATGTTTCTATTGGCAGCCATACTAAAATCGGAAATTCTGTGATTTCAAATTCTATTATTCAAACACACACTCATATTTCAAATCGTGTCATTCATAATTCAATGATTGGTAACTTCGTTTCATTGAACGGTAGCGCTCACGACCTGAGCATTGGTGATTATATTGTAGAAAAATAATGAAACAACTTTTGACCCTCAACATCCACCAACAGATTCTTTTCTGCGGAAATATTTTCCGAAGGAATGTTTTCGTGATGCTTGCACTTGTAATTTTTTCCGCCACACTTCCTTCCTGCAAGGGAAGTAAAGAAGTTGTCGTCACCGAAACCGGTTTGCAGAAATCTGAATATCTGAAAGGCGATATTGATAAAGTTGCCATTCTCGAACTTTACATTAATGCTTCCAAAGCCAAGTTGTTAGAAGATTATCCCGAAGCCATCAGCGGGTTTAAAAAGGTGGTGAAACTCGACCCGACTAATCATGCCGCCTACTACGAACTTGCCGTGCTGTTTTACGGAGCCGGTCAAAATGAAGTAGCCAAACAATACAGTGCACAGGCAGTGAAACTCAATTCCAACAACAAGTGGTATTTGATTCTTCATGCCGAAATTCTTACCAACCTGAAGCAATATGCCGAAGCCGGAAAAATTTATGAGCAACTCATTAATAATTATCCCGAAGAATTCGACTTTTATTACAATTGGGCATTCTCGCTTATTCGCGCCAACAAATTGCAGGAAGCCATCAATATTTACGATAAGCTTGAACAACGCATCGGCATTGACGAAGATTTAATTTTGCAAAAACAGAAATTATTCATCAACCTCAACAAGTTCGATAAAGCGGTTTCAGAAATTCAAAAACTCATTCAAAGCGACCCGAAAGAACAACGCTACCTGCTCATTCTTGCCGAAATGTATCAGGCAAACAAAATGACCGACAAAGCCAACGAAATTTACGAGCAGCTGTTAGCGATTGACCCTCAAAGCCCTTATGCACTTTTGAATCTGGCGGAAATCAACCGCAATAACGGCAACCGCGAAAAGTATATGTTTTATCTGCGCGAAGCATTTAAAAATCCTTCATTAGGCATTGATGCCAAAATCAGAATTCTGTTTCCGTATCTGAATGCTTTTCAGAAAAACGATTCCATACAAAAAGCCGAGGCTATTGAGTTGAGCGGCTTATTACCTGTGGCACATCCTGAAGATGCAAAATCATTTGCCATGTATGCCGATTTTCTGTATCAGGCTCAGCAAAACAAAGAAGCATTAGAGCAGTATTTTTTAGCGTTGGAATTAGATAAAAGCGTGTATGAAATCTGGCAACAGATTTTTTTCATCCAAAGCGATTTGAAAGACTATGATGCTTTAATCAAAAGCACCAATGAAGCTATGGAATTGTTTCCCAACAAACCGCTTTCATACTTCTTCAACGGACTTGCCAATAGCCAGACCAAGCGATACCATGCTGCCGTTGAAATGTTTGATGCGGGTAAAGAATTAGTGATAAAAAACGACCCGCTCAAATTGCAGTTTTACGCTTCGTTGGGCGATGCGTATAACCACCTGAAACTCTACGAAAAATCCGACAGCGCCTATGAAGCAGCGCTCGCGATTGACCCCAACAGCGCTTATGTTTTAAACAATTACAGTTATTTTCTTTCGCTCAGAAACGACCGCTTAGACGATGCCAAGCGCATGTCTGCCAAATCGCTCGAAATAGAACCCGACAGCGATTCTTATCTCGACACCTACGGATGGATATTATACAAACGTGGCGAATATAAAGACGCGAAAAAATATATTGAGAAAGCCCTTGAAAAAGGCGGCTCCGGCAGCGCTGTAATTATCGAGCACTATGGCGATGTGTTATATCAATTGGACGAAACCGAAAAAGCCCTCGAACAATGGCAAAAAGCCAAAGAATTAGGTTCCGACTCCGAACTTCTCGAGCGCAAGATTTCTGAAAAGAGGTTGATTGAGTAGTAACTCGCTGTTCCCTTATTCCAAAACTCTTGCGGGTTTTGTTTTTTAATAAAATCAGCCTTTTTCGCCCGTCAGCTAAAGCAGACGGCAATTAGTTTTCTACTTTCAAACTTCTTATCATCCCCCTACCCCCTATCGCTCGGCTGCGAAGCCCTCACGCAAGGGGGACTTCCAAGCATTGATTCCATCAAAAACTAAACTTCAATTTTCGGGCAAGCTAAATGTATTCCTTGCGCGCAGATTTGTGCGAGAGCAAAGTTCCCTACTGCGTAGAGTAGGGATAAAGGCAGGGGGATGAATCCCTTCAACAACAACTTTTTTCTCTTCCTGCTGCAACATTTTTCACAGTCAAATCGCTCAACTCCACGCTTGTTTTAGTTGCCATTTTCGGAGAGCAACAGGCTTGTTCTGTTTGGGTTTCGAGTGAATAATGCGGGTCGTTGAATTCGGTATCTTCATGAAAATAATACACTTCCCACTGATAGCCATCGGGGTCGGTTACCCAAAATTTATCCTGAAGCGCATAGCAGCAATTGGTTCCTGTTTCTACATTTGAAACAATATTTTGTTGCTCTGCAACCGCAAGCCTTTCATTCATTTCTTCGAGCGTGGCTACCTGAAATCCTAAATGCCCAAAACGACTTTGCACTTTCTCGGGATTTTCGATGAAAGAAATAATCAGCGAGGGTTTATCCAAAATATAATTGGCATATCCGGGTTTTACTTTATTTGCTTCTTTGCCGAAAAAGCGGTTATAAAAGTTCACCGTGTTTTGAATATTGTTCACGTAGTAACTCACGTGCATTCTTGGAAAATTGTTGGTATTCATAACATTCTATTTATGGAGTGAAATAATAAATTCATGTCAGCAGCAATTTAGATTTTTACTCAATTGCTCAAATAATTTGTCGAAGGTTTCCTTTACGTTTTTTAAAGTTTTGTAATCAATGCAATAGCACGATTTAGCGCCATCAATAGTGCCGGTTATCAGCCCCGCCTCTTTCAGTTCTTTCAAATGCTGCGACACGGTAGATTGTGCCAAAGGCAATACATCTACTATGGAGCCACACACGCAACTGTTGTGTTTGGAGAGTTCTTTCATAATCGCCACCCTTGCCGGATGCGACAAAGCCTTTGCCCAGTCGGATATCTGTATTTCTTTTTTAGAAAATTCATGTTTCTTGTTGATAGCCATAATTCTGATTTGAATGCAAATATAATCTATTATCGTAGATATACGATAATAATTAAAAATTATTTGCTTAAATTTTTCCGATTGTTAACAATTTGTTCAAAATGAAGACCTTAACATGGCTTTAATTGCTTTTACTTTTATATAACAATCATCATGAGCGTAGGGCTGATTTACATATTGCAGATATTAGGTGCGTTGGGGCTGTTTGTTTTCGGAATGAAAACTGCCAGCGAAGCTTTGCAACGAATTATGGGAAACCGACTCGGCAAAGTTTTACAGAGCCATCGCTATAATTCGCGGCTTTTCAGTATTCTCAAAGGCGCATTCATCAACGGGTTTTTGCAGTCATCTACCACAGCATCAGTCATGACTATCAGTTTCAGCAATTCGGGTTTGCTGAGTTTGCAGCAGGCAACGGGAGTATTGATGGGCATCTTCATTAGTTCTTCGGTTACTGCTTGGATAATTGCGCTTGTAGCTCATACCTTCAGCCTTACAATGTTTGCTATTGTGCTCATTGGTTGTTTTTTTCCGTTGTTGTTTATTAAAACAAGTGTGCTGAGAAATACAGCCGAGTTTATATTGGGGCTGGGCATTTTTATTTTGGGCGCACAATTTCTGATGGATGTCAGTATTATTTTCAATGCAGAATACGATATTGTTGAACGGCTTCCGGTTTTAAATTCAACGGGCTATCCTGAAATTTTAATGTTCCTTATTATAGGAATATTGCTGACTTACATATTGCAATCGTCCAGCGCGCTAATCGCCATTACTTTTATTCTTTACCTCATGGGATGGTTAAGCTTGACTCTTGCTGCCGCCTTAGTCATTGGCGAACATTTGGGCAGTGCCTGGCGCACCCGCTCAGTGGCAAGTAATGGAAATGTACATGCCAAACGCGCTGCCGGATTTCATTTGGTTTTCAGTTCGGCTGCCACTCTTTGGAGTATTATTTTACTGCCATTATTGATTCAGGCAATAGTTTATTTTTCGGCAGAAATAACGGCTATACTTGATTTTTCTTCAAAATTTTCAAAGGTGATTCATCTGCCGCTTTTTCATTTGTTGTTTAATGTTTCAAATATTTTATTGTTGGCGGGTTTTATTCCGGTAATAGAACAATATCTGTTGAAACGCTTTCCGGTTACCGGAAAATCTGATGAAGAATTTCATTTGCGTTATATCAATTCATCGCTGCTTGCCACACCCGAGTTGGCTTTGATAGAAGCAAAAAAGGAACTCAAAACTTTCGCCCGAATTATCGAACAAATGAGTGAGGCGTTCTCTATGTTATTGTTTGAAAAAAACGGAAACAAACAACTCATCATAGAAAAACTGATGAAACGCGAAGAACAAACCGACCATCTCGAACTTGAAGTAGCACATTATCTTACCAAACTTTCTGAGTCTGAACTTAGCCGTGAAGGCTCGCAGAAAGTGCGCAATATGTTGAGCATTGCGAATAATTTAGAGCGTGTTGCCGATATCTATTTTCAAATGACCAAAAACATTCAGCGGTTAGATAAACTGGGTGTTCGATTGCCCGAAGCTGCGCTACACGATTTGAGAGATTTGCTGAATTTACTGCTGACAGCCATCAGACACATGCGAGATAATCTGGAACGAGATGGGCATGATGTGAAATTGGAAACCGCTTACGATATTGAAGAAAAAATAAACACTAAGAGAAAAGAATTAATGAACAGCAATTTCGAGCAATTGGAAAAAGGTATTTACGACCCGCGTGCCGGAGCCATCTATATGGATTTGCTCAGCCGTGCCGAGCGCATTGGCGACCATATTCTTAATGTAAACGAAGCGCTTGCTTCTACCGAAGGTTTTATTGTGAAGAAAATTTAATTTTTCTCCGGCAAATCAACCAATGGCTTATAGTACTTCATGAGTGCGAATGCAGATAAAATGATGAACACGGCTAAAATAAAATAGGCGTAAATCACATTTCCCGAGCCGGTGAAAAATGTCGTTGAAAACAAGCTCACAAAACCCAAACGGAAAATTACATTCACCGCCACAAACACACTCGTGGTTCTGCCTATTACCTGATTGGGAATGCGCTTGAACTGATATGCCACCCTCAATACTCTTGAACCGGCATTTGCCAAACCTTCCATAAACGCCACCACATAAAAAACTCCAACGGTGATAGGCAACATACAAATGAGGTAACAGCTTGCCGCTACAAACGAAAGCGCAATTACTCCGCTCACTTCATTCAGGCGCAAAAATACCCGTTGAATAAATAACCCGGCAATGATACTTCCTAAGGCAAAATAAAACTGATACGAAGCATATACATCGGCATTCTGAAGCAAGTGCTTGTCCACATAAATAGGGCCGATATAAAACCCTATAACCAGAATAGCCACGAAAACGGAACCGCCTAAAGTTCCGAAGAGAAACAAGAGCGGGTTTTCCCATAAAAATGAAATGCCTGTTTTCAATCTTGCCCACACCGCCACATTTTCGGCATGACG